>NZ_JBINJW010000002.1:0-231437 GCF_043951855.1 Proteiniclasticum sp. C24MP | reverse complement strand
ATCAACATGAAGGATTCTATCCTAACCATAAGAAATGAGAATCATGCAGCAATACATCAGAAGAAAGGACATTTCGAAAATTATGGGATATTGGATTTTTACATCAGTAATTATGCCATTGTGTCAGACTTCTATTCAAAAGTTTTAGATACCCAAGAACAGTTATTTCTTATCAATCCTAACTCCAATGGTGAGAAATATCATGTATTACGAAAGAATTATGTGGATGTTACCCCACCGCATCTTGTATTACTGGGTGATGAGAAAATGAACATTATTTTGGGTGAAGAGTATGTTGAGCAGGGTATATATGCAATAGATGAGTTCGATGGCATAATCACCGAATATCATATTGAAGGTGCAGTTGATACTTCACAAATCGGAGACTATGTTTTGGCATATGTTGTATATGATGCTACAGGAAATAGTTCAAGAATTGAACGTATAGTGTCAGTTTTACCTAAAGATGTAAATAATATTGATATTGATATCAGCAAATCAGACTACATTTATACAGGTGCGGAGATCATGCCGATCTATAGTATCAAGGATGGGGATAAAGTCCTTAACTTAAATCAGGATTACACATATTTTTTATCAGATAATATAGAAATAGGGTTGGCTACGCTGACACTAAAAGGTATAAATAATTATACTAATGAAGTTAGTATCCCATTCAATATTGTTCCAAAGGAATTAGATTTCATAGAAATCACGAAGCAGCCAGCCAAGCTGAGCTACTTCGTGGGAGAAGAATTGGATCTGACTGGACTGGAAGTGATCGGAACCTACAACAATGGCGAGAAGAAGATTGAGACAATTACGATGGAAAACGTCAACGGATTCGACAGCAGCATTGAAGAAACAGGACAGATCGTTACAGTAACCGTTGATGGCAAGACAGCCGCTTTCACAGTGGATATCATATCCATCGTGCTGGAATCCATAGAAATCACGAAGCAACCAGCCAAGCTGAGCTACTTCGTGGGAGAAGAACTGGATCTGACAGGACTGGAAGTGACCGGAACCTACAACAACGGAGACAAGAAGATTGAAGCCATCACCATGGATAACATCACCGGATTCAGCAGCAGTCAGGCGGAAACCGGACAGATCGTCACAGTAACGGTTAACGGCAAGACAGCCACTTTCGCAGTGGACATCATAGCCATCGTGCTGGACTCCATCGAGATCATGAAGCAGCCAGCCAAGTTGAGCTACTTTGTAGGCGAAGAGCTGAATCTAACTGGACTGGAAGTGACTGGAACCTACAACAATGGTGAGAAGAGAATGGAAACCATCACCATGGAGAGCGTTACAGGCTTTGACAGCAGCAAGGCGGAAACAGGACAAATTGTCACAGTGACAGTTGAGGATAAGACAGCCACTTTCACAGTAGATATCATAGGGATTATGCTGGAGTACATCGAGATCACGAAGATGCCGGAAAAACTGAGCTACTTCGTGGGAGAGCAGCTGGATCTGACAGGACTGGAAGTCACCGGAACCTACAATAACGGTGAACAGAGAATGGAAACCATCACCATGGAGAACATCACAGGCTTTGACAGTAGTAACGCAGAAACAGGTCAGGTGGTTACCGTGACAGTGGAGAGAAAGACGACTACCTTAACGGTGGACATCATAGCCATCCTTTTAGACTCCATCGAGATCACGAAGCAGCCAACCAAGCTGAACTACTTTGTGGGAGAAGAGTTGGATCTGACTGGACTGGAAGTGATCGGAACCTACAATAACGGTGAACAGAGAATGGAAACCATCACCATGGAGAACATCACAGGCTTTGACAGCAGCAACGCAGAAACAGGTCAGGTGGTTACCGTGACAGTGGACGGAAAGACGACTACCTTCGAGGTGGATATCATCGCCATCCTTTTAGACTCCATCGAGATCACGAAGCAGCCAGACAAGCTGAACTACTTTGTGGGAGAAGAACTGGATCTGACTGGACTGGAAGTGATCGGAACCTACAACAACGGTGAGAAGAAGATTGAGACCATTACAATGGAAAACGTGGCAGGTTTCAACAGCGGCAATGCAGAAGCAGGACAGGTTGTTACAGTATCCGTTGATAGAAAAACAGCAACCTTCACAGTGGAAATCATAGCGATTCTGCTGGAATCCATCGAGATTACGAAGTATCCTGCTAATTTGAGCTACTTTGTGGGAGAAGAACTGGATCTGACTGGACTGGAAGTGATCGGAACTTACAACAATGGTAAAAAGAAGGTTGAAACCATCACTATTGACAACATCGCAGGATTCAACAGCAGTCAGGCGGAAGCCGGACAGGTTGTTACAGTAACCGTTAATGGCAAGACTGCCACCTTCACAGTGGATATCATAGCCATCCTTTTAGACTCCATCGAGATCACGAAGCAGCCAGCCAAGCTGAACTACTTTGTGGGAGAAGAACTGGATCTGACTGGACTGGAAGTAACAGGAGTTTACAATAATGGTGAGAAGAAGGTTGAAGCCATCACCATGGATAACATCACCGGATTCAACAGCAGTCAGGCAGAAGCAGGACAGGTTGTTACAGTAACAGTAGATGGCAAGACAGCCACCTTCACAGTGGACATCCAAGCGATCCTGCTGGACTCCATCGAGATCACAAAGAAGCCGTCTAAACTGAGCTACCTTGTAGGAGAAGAACTGGATCTGACAGGACTGGAAGTGACCGGAACTTACAACAATGGTGAGAAGATGATTGAGAACATTACGATTGGAAACTTAACCGGATTTAACAGCAGTCAGGCAGAAGCAGGACAGGTTGTTACAGTTACAGTAGATGGCAAGACAGCATCCTTTGCAGTTGATATTGCAGAGAAGCTGAGTGTTCTCTACAGGACCCATGTGCAGTCATACGGCTGGCAGGATTTCGTGTCTGACGGAATGCTGAGCGGAACAACAGGAAAGGCTAAAAGGCTGGAAGCCATTGAGATCAGAACCGAGGGCAATGAAAATCTTGGGATCAAGTACTCTACACATGTGGAGAAAATCGGATGGCAGAACTATGTCGAGAATGGAGCACTCAGTGGAACTGAAGGCAGAGCATTGAGACTGGAAGCCATCAAGATTGAGCTGACAGGAACAGATGCGGACCGATATGACATCTATTATCGTGTTCATGCGGAAAAGTTCGGCTGGATGGGCTGGGCCAAGAACGGTCA
Organism: Proteiniclasticum sp. C24MP; assembly: GCF_043951855.1. Classification (NCBI taxonomy): domain Bacteria; kingdom Bacillati; phylum Bacillota; class Clostridia; order Eubacteriales; family Clostridiaceae; genus Proteiniclasticum; species Proteiniclasticum sp. C24MP. The sequence continues at coordinate 228,243 of NZ_JBINJW010000002.1, read as the reverse complement.
GGCTGCAGGAACAGCAGGATATGCTTACCGACTGGAGGCGATTGAAATCAGTATCGTGGAGAAGGGGGAAAATCCTTATCCAGTCAATGTAAGTGCCTACAGAGACAAGAATACTGTTGAGAACATCTCTTACAGAACCCATGTGCAGTCTGTAGGCTGGCAGGACTTTGTATCGGATGGAGAAATGAGTGGAACCGAAGGACAAAAACTGAGGCTGGAAGGCATTGAAATCAGTCTCGGAGACCACCTGCCAAGCGGATCTGTGGAATACAGCACCCATGTGCAGAGCATCGGCTGGACTGATCCTGTAAGAGATGGTGCCATGAGCGGAACGGAAGGCAGAGCGCTAAGACTGGAAGCGATACGCATCAATCTGACGGGTGAAATATCCAGACAGTACGATATCTACTATAGAGTCCATTCAGAGAAGATCGGATGGATGGGATGGGCCAGGAACGGCGAAGACGCCGGCACATCCGGATATGCCTACAGACTGGAAGGCATTGAGATCATGCTGGTTGAAAAAGGTGCAAATGCACCTGGACCGACACTGGATCATTACAGAACCAGATAGCTAATAACAATTAAGTAAGAAAAGTGATTACAGTAGAAATGATGCTGTAATCGCTTTTTTTCATAAAATTTTATCATAATAATAGTACCAGATTAAATCAGGTTCATTTCTTGCGACTAAAGGTATACCGGATCTTTTTGCTTCTAAAGGAAAGTGATACTATTATTTGCGCGAAAGAATTAGAAAATACAATTGAATCATTACGTTCGATTCAAAGTGGATTGGTTTCATGGGTCTTTTAGCGCTAGAAAAATCCATATGTACATGCCTATAACCGTATGAGGAAAGTATTCAAATTGCTATGGATTAGTGAAGCTTTCAGAAAATACGATTGTGAAATTATTAGAATAACTTTTTTAAAACTATATGATGGGTTAAAATAACACTTGACGACTATATTTATTACAAGAGGAGAAACTGTTTATGAATAAAGCCATATCCTTTTTATTGTGTTTCATTTTATCTTTCAGCTTAGGTGTCACTACTGAAAAAAGTAGTGCAACGACGCAACCTGAGGATTTATCCGTTCAGGAAGGCCAGGAATCCAGATACGCTGTCAGGACAGATGGCGATGAATATTCTTTGTATGTTCCATCTGATGAGTTTGAAAGGCTGGAAGATGTCATTTCATCAGATGCAAACGGAGAATACAGATTCAATTTCATCGACTTCAATGACCTGGGACAAAAACACGAAATCGTGGATCATGTATTTCGTGTTCTGAATGAGGAGTTCAGAGAATCTGAAAATATCTATGTGTATGAGAGTGTGTTTCAGTTCCTCTCCAACGAGCATGAGATCACTGGTGAGGAGACGATCATGATATCTTCTGAAGAGAGACTGTTTCCGTACCTGGAAGTGGCGGAGGATGGTATTGTGCCAGAGGAAGAAGAGAAATCTGAGCGTGATACAGTCCATACTGGCGAAGTCGTTGACGACGAAACACCCGTAGTGGAAGAAAGGCCAGTCCTGGAGGAAGCTGTAGTCACCTACAGAACTCATGTGCAAAGTATCGGGTGGCAGAACTATGTGGAAAATGGAATCGTAAGCGGCACCGTAGGTGAAAGGAAAAGAGTGGAAGCCATCGAGGTCAATATAGAATCAGAGCTTGATCTGGGTGTGCGATATACGACGCTCGTCAATGGTCTGGGATGGCAGGAATACGGTTCAGACGGAAGTGTCAATGGTACCACAGGTCAGGGAAGAGCGATTGAAGCAGTTTCCTTGGAACTAACGGGAGAAGGCAAAGAGGCTTTTGATCTTTATTATCGTGTGCACTCAAGTAAAGTTGGCTGGCTTGGCTGGGCGAAAAATGGTGAAAAGGCAGGGACAGAAGGGTTCGGCTATCAGATGGAAGCCATGGAGATCAGGCTGATAGAAAAAGGTGAACCAGCACCAGGGCAGGATGATGATTCCTATATGGTATATGGAGAGATCGTCCAGATTGGTTACGAGTATCTTAATGATATGAATGAATGGAAAGAAGGAAGCGACGAGGAAGATCTTTCTTCACCCTTTATGAATCTGAGAATTGGTCTCACGACCAATCAGAAACTGGACATCAGGTATAGTGCCTACTATGAAAATTCGGGATGGCAGAGTTATGCAGGAAATGGGGAGGCAGCAGGAGGAAGCGATGCTTACGATAAACTCAAAGCCCTGAAGGTTTATCTCTCTGGAGAGGATAAGGACAGGTATGATATATTATACCGGGTCAGAATGTCACAGCGTGGATGGATGGACTGGACGAAAAATGGCTTTGCAGCCGGCTCAGAATCAGTAGGGGACTATGTGGTGGACCTGGAAATCAGAGTGACGGAGCGAGATACTGAGGGAATTCAGGGAGGAATCTCCTATATCGGCAGCGGGAAAGAGCATCTGGTGTCCTATGAGACACATATACAGAGAAGAGGCTGGCTGGATCCTGCCTATGATGGGGAAACGGGTGGAACGCTGGATAATCTGAGAATGGAAAGCATGAGGATTTCTTTGGGTCAGCAGCTGCCTGAAGGAAGCATTCATTACAGTGCACATGTGCAAAGCTATGGCTGGATGGAAGAAGTCAGCGATGGACTGCTTAGTGGAACAGTGGGTGAAGGGAAAAGAATGGAAGCCATTTCAATTGCCCTCTCTGGTACAGTCTCTGAACTGTATGATGTGTACTACCGTGTGAAAGTCCAGAACCTTGAATGGCTAGGCTGGGCGAAAAACGGTGAAGCTGCAGGAACTGAATCTTTTGGTCTTTTCATCGAGGCAATAGAAGTGAAACTTGTGGGAAAAGAGGAGCGTAAGCCTGAATCCATGCGAATGCCCTATAGAAGAAATGAGGGGAATCCGATTCTTCTATACAAATCCTCATCCTCGGGATATAGCGAAGAGCAGTATCTTCTTCAGGAAGAGACAAGTGGCACGGTGGGAGAAAGACTAGGACTTACAGATCTTGACGCAGCAGTGCTTGGTTCCTCCGGACTTACCATAGAGTTTGAGGGGTACAAGACTGGAGATGGATGGGTCAGAGGCAAGTCTGGTGATGGCCTCACCTTGAAGAATGCAAATCTCCTGGAATCGGTGAAGTTTGAACTTCATGGAGAACAGAAGGACAAATATGATATCTACTACAGAATTCATGTCCAGAAGCTCGGCTGGATGGGCTGGGCGAAAAACGGATTTGCTGCAGGCACCCTGCATCTGGGGCTTCGTATTGAAGCCATGGAACTGAAACTCCTTCCGAAAGATTCTGAAGCTGATATCATTTCAGAAGGTTATTTCAAGACGACTACAGAACCTGCTCCTTTCTCCTATCGTGCCCACATACAGAAAGTGGGTTGGGTGGACTCGGAAAATACCGGTGAGATCATCGGTACCATGGGGCGGAGCTTAAGACTGGAGGCACTGGGACTCACATTAGGGGAACATATGCCTTCCGGCAGTATTGAGCTTGGCGCCTTTGTAAAAGGACTCGGCTGGATGGAAAGTGAAGAGGATACTCTGGTGGGAACGTCAGGGGAAGGAAGGAGACTGGAAGAGGTTTCCATGCATCTTTCGGGGTATATAGCTGAAGTCTTTGACATCTACTACAGAGCGCATGTTCAGAGACTAGGGTGGCTGAGCTGGGCTAAAAATGGAGAAAAGGCTGGAACCGCTTTTTACAACTATCAGATTGAAGCTGTAGAAGTGAAGCTTGTTCCCAAAGGGGAGGTTTTCTCCGGAGATGTTACAGAATCCTATGTCATGAAGATCCCTGCCTACATCAAGACAAGATATATGACCCGCAACGACTGCTATACTAGGGACAGGCAGATCATACCTCAAGGTCTCATGGTGCACTCCACTGCATCACCTGGCGTCATGGCAGGTCAGTGGTTCGACAGGTGGAACAAGTCCTATGATGCCGGAGAAATAAACAGGCAGGCTGCAGTACATGCTTTTGTGGATGACAAGGAAGTGTGGCAGTATCTGCCATGGAATCACAGAGGATGGCATGCCGGTGGAAAGGCCAATGATACCCATATCGGCATCGAGATGGTGGAACCTGCAGGTCATGGCTACAGCGGCAGCAGAATGATCGGGTATGATCCAGTGAAAAATGCGGAGTTCTTCAGAAATGTATGGGATAAGACAGTGAACCTGTCAGTAATACTGGCTAGAATGTACAGTTTCGACCACAATGACATCATCAGCCACAATGAAGGCGGGAAACTGGGGGTAGCAAGCTACAGCGCGGATGTCGCGCACTGGTTCCCATATCACAACAAGAGTATGGATGATTTCAGATTGGCTGTTAAGAAGGGACTGGGTCTGGAATAGAGCCTCCTGTGCTTGATAAACTGTATACTTAATTAGCAATATATCTAATTCAACAGAGAACAGATCAGCCAAAAAGGTTTCTGTTCTCTGTTTTCAATTGCCATTAAAACTATCTGACATTTGTCTTTCATAGCAAAATTCAACATAGGTGAAATCACCATATGAAATACTAATAAAAGTAATATAGAATAATGGATTTTCATATTTCAGAAACATCATAATTATGTTGTTCACTACCATCATTGTTGATATACTGAATTCAATTAGGTTTACTATCATAATCACTAGATTCATCAACTTATTTAGGGGGAAACATGTATATGAAAAAATGGTCGAGAAATGTATCATTTATTTTAATAATCTTAATTATGGTACAGGCATTATATGGAGGGTATTCATATAGAGAAGTATCTGCGGATGAGATTGAGAAAACTGTTGCTGAAGAAGTTGACGCAAGAGAAGTTGTCACACCAGATGCTGCAGATATTACAGCACCAGTCGCAGATTTGAGTACATTGGAAGTGAGCCAGAAGACAGCGGTTCCTGGAGATGTGGTCACTGTAAGAGTAAAAGCGAGTGATGTTGGAACTGGTATAAATCAGGTGAGTATCAGTGTCAAAAATGCACTCACAGATTACAGCATCACCGAATACATAAAAACAGCCGATGAAGATGGATATTACAGCTTCAGGATGGAGGTAACGGAGAATACTCAAAGTGGTTTATGGAAGGTTTATTGGATTGTTGCATACGATAATAACGGGAATAAGACAGCTTATTATAGTAGTTCATATGATTTCAGTGTGTCAGACTTCGAAATCATCAATGAATCAAGTGATATAACCCCACCAGTCGCAGATTTGAGTACATTGGAAGTGAGCCAGAAGACAGCGGTTCCTGGAGATATGGTCAATGTAAGAGTAAAAGCAAGTGATGTTGGAACTGGTATAAATCAGGTGAGCATCAGTGTCAAAAATACACTCACAGATCACAGCATCACCGAATACATAAAAACTGTCGATGAAGACGGATATTACAGTTTCAGGATGGAAGTAACGGAAAATACACAAAGTGGGTTATGGAAGGTTTATTGGATTGTTGTATACGACAACAACGGGAATAAGACAGCTTATTATAGTAGTTCATATGATTTCAGTGCGGCAGATTTCCAGGTAATCAACGAATCAAGTGACATAACTTCTCCAGTGATTGACTTAAGTACATTAAGTGTTGATAAGAAAGAAGCGGTTCCGGGAGACTGGGTAAGCGTAAAAATAAAAGCTAGTGATGTTGGAAGTGGAATACATCAAGTCAGTATCAGTGTCAGAAATGTGCTCACAGGATATAGTATGACCGAATACATAAAAACTACCGATGAAGATGGTTATTACAGCTTCGAGATGGAAGTAACGGAGAATACACAAAGTGGGGATTGGAAAGTTGAATGGATCATACCATATGATAACAATGGGAACCAAACAGCTTATTATAGTTTGTCTCATGATTTCAGTGCGGCAGATTTTTCAGTGCTACCAGCGGGAATCTTCCCTAATAAGATTACAGCAATGTATATAACTGAGAATACTTTTTGGACGAATAGAACTATTGATACAGATATCTATGTTGGTCCTGATGCAATTCTTACAATTGATGGCAATGTTGAAATGAACGGAAACCTCTATATACTAGGTTCGGTAGTCTCTTATGGAAATCTCACAGTGAATTCAATATTTGCGAATGCAGTATATTATGGATACTCCACCCCGGTTTATCAGGGTTCCATGAATTTCAGAGGAGGCACTCATTCTGTTTCGAAACTTACAGTAACAGATCAACCGATACCGAGTATACCAATTGAAGTATACAGCGATAATACTGTAGGTGAAAATAGGGTTCTTCCCATTCTAAAAGGAGCCACTTTACCCATAGGAGATCTATACATTGAAGGTGAGAAAGTTGACTATAATTATAATGGAACTTTCTCAATTCCTGACTATTTCGTAGGATCCAAGAAAATTCTGGAACTGAAAGTGATTGATGTCTTTGGAAAAGAGCATATTCAGATGTATGAGCTGATTAATCCCAATGAGCGGGAGCTTCTTGAGGTTGTGCTTGTATCTCCACCAGATAAGACAGAGTATGTGGTAGGCCAGAGTATTGATGTGACTGGTATTGAAGTGGTTTCTGTATTTGATGATGGAACTAGAGAGTTTATGGTCATTACGGAAGATCAGATTTCCGGTTTCAATAGCAGTCTTCCTGCTGAGGGGCAGGTTGTCACAATAACTATTGGGGATAAAGTTATCACTTTCCTAGTGGATATTATTGCTGAAGAGTTGGAATCAATTGAAGTTACATCAATTCCGGATAAGCTAACCTATGTTGTAGGACAGGAGATTGATCTCACTGGACTAGAAGTCACAGGTACCTACAACAACGGGGAGAGAAAGATTGAAACAGTCACACTGGAAAATATTACCGGATTCAACAGCATTCAGGCAGAAGCAGGGCAGATTGTAACGGTAACTGTCGATGGAAAAACGGCGACCTTCATCGTGGACATCATACCGGTCATGCTGGAAAAAATTGAAATTGCAAAACCGCCGATAAAGCGGAGTTACTATGAAAGTGAAGATCTGGATCTCACCGGACTGGAAGTCATTGGATCCTACAACAACGGTGAGAGAAGAATTGAAACCATTACGATGGACAACATCACCGGATTCAATAGCAGAAACGCTGAAGTGGATCAGATGATAACAGTGACAGTCGGCGGAAAGACCGCCACCTTCACAGTGGACATCACAGCCATCGTGCTGGACTCCATCGAGATCACGAAGCAGCCAGCTAAGTTGAGCTACTTTGTAGGTGAAGAACTGGATCTGACAGGACTGGAAGTGACCGGAACCTACAACAATGGTGAGAAGGTGGTTGAAGCCATCACTTTGGACAACATCACCGGATTCAACAGCAGCAACGCTGAGGCAGATCAGCTCGTTACAGTAACAGTAGATGGCAAGACAGCAACCTTCACAGTGGATATCATAGCGATCCTGCTGGACTCCATCGAGATCACAAAGCAGCCGGCTAAGTTGAGCTACTTTGTAGGAGAAGAACTGGATCTGACTGGACTGGAAGTGACGGGAACCTACAACAATGGCGAGAAGAAAATTGAGTCAATCAGCATGCTGAATATAACAGGATTTAAAAGTGATATAGCAGAAACAGGTCAGATTGTTACTGTTAATGTGAGGGGGAAGACAGTTACCTTTATGGTGTCTATTATGGATATTGTTCTGAAATCCATCGAGATCACGAAGCAGCCAGCCAAGCTGAGCTACTTTGTAGGCGAAGAGCTGAATCTGACTGGACTGGAAGTGACTGGAACCTATAATAATGGTGAGAAGAAGGTTGAAACCATCACGATGGACAACATCACCGGATTCAACAGCAGTCAGGCGGAAGCCGGACAGGTCGTTACAGTAACCATTGATGGTAAGACAGCCACTTTCACAGTGGATATCATACCCATCGTTCTGGAATCCATCGAGATCATGAAGCAGCCAGAAGCGTTGAGCTATTTCGTAGGTGAGGAACTGAATCTAACCGGCATTGAAGTGACCGGAACCTACAACAATGGAGATAAGAAGGTTGAAGCGATCACCATGGACAACATCACCGGATTCAACAGCAGTCAGGCGGAAACCGGACAGATCGTCACAGTAACCGTTAACGGCAAGACAGCCACCTTCACAGTGGATATCATAGCCATCGTGCTGGAATCCATCGAAATCACGAAGCAGTCAGTCAAGCTGAACTACTTTGTAGGAGAAGAATTGGATCTTACTGGACTGGAAGTGATCGGAACTTACAATAACGGTGAACAGAGAATGGAAACCATCACCATGGAGAACATCACAGGCTTTGACAGCAGCAACGCAGAAACAGGTCAGGTTGTTACAGTAACAGTAGATGGCAAGACAGCCACTTTCACAGTAGATATCATAGCCATCGTGCTGGAATCCATCGAAATCACAAAGCAGCCAGACAAGCTGAGCTACTTTGTGGGAGAAGAACTGGATCTGAATGGACTGGAAGTGACTGGAACCTACAACAACGGCGAGAAGAAGGTTGAAGCCATCACCATGGACAACATCGCAGGATTCAACAGCAGCCAGGCAGAAGCAGGACAGGTTGTTACAGTAACAGTAGATGGCAAGACAGCCACCTTCACAGTGGACATCATAGCTATCGTGCTGGAGTCCATCGAGATTACGAAGATGCCAGAAAAACTCAGCTACTTCGCAGGGGAAGAATTGGATCTGACAGGACTGGAAGTGACTGGAACCTATAATAATGGTGAGAAAAAAGTTGAGACCATCACTATGGACAACGTCGCAGGATTCAACAGCAGCATTGCAGAAACAGGACAGGTTGTTACAGTAACCGTTAATGGCAAGACAGCCACCTTCACAGTGGATATCATCACCATCCTTCTGGACTCCATCGAGATCACGAAGCAGCCGTCTAAACTGAGCTACTTTGTAGGAGAAGAACTGGATCTGACCGGACTGGAAGTGACCGGAACCTACAACAATGGTGAGAAGAAGATAGAAGCTGTCACTATGGACAACATTACCGGCTTTGACAGCAGCATAGCTGTAACAGGCCAGATCGTCATAGTATCAGTAGATGGCAAGACAGCATCCTTTGTAGTAGAAATTATTGAGAACCTGAGTGTTTCATACAGGACCCATGTGCAGTCATACGGCTGGCAGGATTTCGTGTCTGACGGAATGCTGAGCGGAACAACAGGAAAGGCTAAAAGACTGGAAGCCATTGAGATCAGAACCGAGGGCAATGAAAATCTTGGGATCAAGTACTCTACGCATGTGGAGAAGATCGGATGGCAGAACTATGTCGAGAATGGAGCACTCAGTGGAACGGAAGGCAGAGCATTGAGACTGGAAGCCATCAAGATTGAGCTGACAGGAACAGATGCGGACCGATATGACATCTATTATCGTGTTCATGCGGAAAAGTTCGGCTGGATGGGCTGGGCCAAGAACGGTCAGGCTGCCGGAACAGCAGGATATGCTTACCGACTGGAGGCGATTGAAATCAGTATCGTGGAGAAGGGGGAAAACCCTTATCCAGTCAATGTAAGTGCCTACAGAGACAAGAATACTGTTGAGAACATCTCTTACAGAACCCATGTGCAGTCTGTAGGCTGGCAGGACTTTGTATCGGATGGAGAAATGAGTGGAACCGAAGGCAGAAAACTGAGGCTGGAAGGCATTGAAATCAGTCTAGGAGACCACCTGCCAACCGGATCTGTGGAATACAGCACCCATGTGCAGAGCATCGGCTGGACCGATCCTGTAAGCGATGGTGCCATGAGCGGAACGGAAGGCAGAGCGCTAAGACTGGAAGCGATACGCATCAATCTGACGGGCGAAATGGCCAGACAGTATGACATCTATTACAGAGTCCATTCAGAGAAGATCGGATGGATGGGATGGGCCAGGAACGGCGAAGACGCCGGCACATCCGGATATGCCTACAGACTGGAAGGCATTGAGATCATGCTGGTTGAAAAAGGTGCAAATGCACCTGGATCAACACTGGATCATTACAGAACCAGATAATTTAAAAATGTAATATCAATAAGGCGATTATAGTTTGAAATAAAGCTATAATCGCTTTATCTTTTCTACACTATGTTCAATATTAATATAACGCCACTAGATCACTCTGGGACTTTGAAGAAAGGCTACATTATCAATAAGTGGTTATAAGCTGTGTGCTGATGAGATACACTTCTTACTGAAATGTGTGAATTTAGAAATATCAATTCCCATTAGGTGTATAAGTTGCTAAAATGGAAATATCAGTTTGATAAAAGGGGGACAAAGTATTGTATTCTAAGTTGACGAAGCGTATTTCAAGCATACTGATCCTATTGATCCTATCCATAAGCATTGTGATGCAGAACGGAGGTGGACATGTATTTGCAGATGAACTCATAGGACCTGTAGAGAAGAGACCTTTAGAGGTGAGGGAAAACCTCACAGAAGAGCTCTTTCAGGAAGGTTCCTTCACTGGGAATGTGGAAGCGGATGCCATTGCAGATGAGAATCTGGAAAAACATCTCAAGGACAACATGAGAATGTTCCAGTCTGAAATCAGTCTCACCGGCTATTCACTGCCAAGAGAAGAGTTCAGCAGCTTCTGGAAATCATTCATTAATACAAATCCCGACCTCTTCTATCTGTCGGGTTCGGTCAGTTACTCCATCGTGAATAATATGGTGGTGAAAATCTATCCAGGATATCGCTACACCAAGGCAGAGGGAGAAAGAAGGATCACAGAGTTTGAAAATGAGGTGGAAAAAGTAAGGGGAATCGTGAAACCTGGTATGTCCGACCTCGAAACCGCCCTTATCGTCCATGATTATCTGGTGAATCAGATCTCTTACGATTATGACAACTATCTTGCGGGGACAATACCTGGAGACTCCTATACCGCATATGGTGCCCTTGTGCTTGATAAGGCAGTATGCAACGGGTATGGACTTGCATATCTGCATCTCATGAAAAATGTATTTGACATTCCAACGCTGTATGTTGTCAGTGCTGAAATGAATCATGGCTGGAATATGGTCATGATTGACGGAGTCTACTATCATGTGGATGCGACCTGGGATGATCCTGTGCCGGATCAGCTTGGTTATACAGGCCATGATCATTTCCTGGTCAGTGACAGGAGAATCACAGAACTCAATCATAGAGGATGGAGTTCACCTGTAAGCGCCCCAAGCACAAAATACGACAACTACTTCTGGAAAGATGTCAGGACATCTTTTTCAATGATTCTTGATGAGTACTATTATGTGTCTCAGGATCAGAAAATAAGAGCATGGTCTCCTGAAAACAACACAACTAGGGATATCCGCACCATTACTAGTTCCTGGAGAGCGCAGAATGGCGGATATTATGCGGGCGCATTTCAGAAGCTTCAGACTGCGAGGGGGAGGCTTTTCTACAGTCAGCCCGATGGAATCTATTCTGTAGACAGAAATGGTTCCGACCTTAGAAAAGAATATGGCGCAGATCCCACGAAGGGGAATATCTACGGATTCAGGCTTTCAGGCAGTCAGATGGAATATGTCCAGTCCTTTGATCCTCGACTATCAGGAAAGGAACAAGTGATCCGTGTGGAGCTCAGTAGAGGTCCTGGGGTGACAGGCGTTGCTTTCAGAGAATCCCGTTATGAACTAAACACTGGAGAGACCATGGACCTTGTACTGGATTTCACGCCACTGAATGCAGAGAACAAGGACTATGTGGTTGAAATACAGAATCCTGCTGTTGTCGGTTTTGAAAATGGAAGACTTACGGGGAGAGAAATCGGGTCAACCGAAATTCTGATCAGAACGGTGGATGGGGATCATCGAGCCAGAACCACAGTAACAGTGACAGAAGCATACACAAGCATAGAGATTGGAAGCGTTCCAACCAATACGACGTATTATACGGGAGACCTTCTTGATCTGAGCGGGCTGGAGGTTTACGGCATTTTACCTGATGGAAGCAGAAAGGTTATTTCGGTCACCATGGAGCAGATCAGCGGATTTGACAGCAGCGCTCCTGTGGAGAATCAGGTTGTGTATGTGCATGTGGGTGGCAAAACCGCTGCTTTCACTGTAAATATCCTGCAGAGACAAGAAGCGGGACTGCTCTATAGAACCCACGTGCAATCCATTGGATGGCAGGACTTTGTTTCCGAGGGAGAAATGAGCGGAACAGAAGGAAGAGCGCTGAGACTGGAGGCTATTGAAATCACAGCAAATGGGGTTTCGGATCTTGGCATCCGGTACTCCACACACATAGAGCGGATCGGATGGCAGGATTACGTGTCAGATGGAGCGCTTAGTGGAACGGAAGGCAGAAAGCTGAGACTGGAAGCCATTAAAATGGAGCTGACTGGAGAAGAGAGCAGTCAATATGATCTCTATTACAGGGTACATGCAGAAAAATTCGGATGGATGGACTGGGCGAAGAACGGAAGTGCTGCAGGTACGGCAGGATTTGGTTACAGACTGGAAGCCATCGAAATCAGGCTGGTGGAGAAAGGGACCAATCCCGATCTTTCAGTAGAAGCGTCGTACCGGTCAAAAACAGACCCCAAGGATATCCTCTATAGAACCCATGTGCAGTCCGTGGGCTGGCAGGATTTTGTTTCCGATGGAGAGATGAGTGGAACCGAAGGCAGAAGGCTGAGACTGGAAGGCATTGAGATCCTTCTGGGGAATCATCTGCCTACGGGGTCGGTTGAATACAGTACCCATGTGCAGAAGCTGGGCTGGCTGGATCCTGTAAAGGATGGAGCCATGAGCGGAACGGAAGGCCAAGCCTTGCGGCTAGAGGCCATACGCATCAGCCTCAGTGGAGTGGTGTCCAACCATTACGACATCTACTATAGAGTTCATGCGGAGAAAGTAGGCTGGATGGGCTGGGCAAAGAACGGGGAAGATGCAGGCACAGCAGGATTTGCCTACAGACTGGAAGGCATTGAAATCAGGCTGGTAGAAAAAGGCGGACCTGCTCCAGGCAGTACCTCTGATCATTTCAGAGTGAAGTAAACAGAAGTAAAACGAATTTAGAAAATATGCGAGGCCATGAACTGAGAGTAGTTCATGGCCTCGTTTCATGCAGTAAGACAATTTACTGTTAATACTACTGGACTGCTATAGTCGCATAGAGGGTGGTTACGTATGCTATTTTACAGTTTTATGGATGAAATGAATGAATAATATACTCGGTTTCGCTTGAAATCATACTTTTTATTTGTAAAATATAAACAAAATACGTTTTTTATAATAAGATAGATATGAAATCATAGAGAGGAGTTTTTTTATGAGAAAAACCGCTATTTTAGTTCTATTTCTATATTTATGTTTCTCTGGTACCAGTATTGTTCATGGAAGCCCTGCGAATACGAAGTCTCAGGAGACAGATGCCTCTTCCGAAATGGACGACGTTTTGCATAATCCTGAAGCAGAAGAGCAGAAGGACCTGAAGAATGAGAAGGGTCCTGATGAAGTAAAAAACATGAAAGATATGAACAGTTCAGATGTGTCAGAGGCGCCAGGAGAACCAGATGAAACAAGTGAGAAAGAGCAGAATGATGAAGAAGCTATCGATATCGGACTCACCTACAGAACCCATCTGCAGAGCAAAGGATGGATTGGGTTTAAGGCGGCAGGCGAAGTCTCAGGATTTCCTGAAAGTGGGCTTAGAATGGAATCCGTAGAAATTGCAACCTCATCTGACATCGGATTGAGATACGGAGTTCATGTACAAGGCATGGGATGGCAAGGTGAAAGAAGATCTGGTGAGATAGCAGGAACCACAGGGGAAGCAAAGCGTATAGAAGCCATCTGGATCGATATGGATGAGAAGACCAAGGAAGCGTATGACATTCTCTACAGCGTCTTTGTGGAGGGGTTTGGATGGCTCGACTGGGCAAAGAACGGAGCGCGAACAGGATCCATGGGATTGGCAAGAAGGATGGAGTCCATAAGAATCAAACTTGTGCCGAAAGAGGAGGTGGCAGATTATAACGTGAGAAATCTGCTGCTGGAAGAGAAGGAAATTCACTATACCGCTCATATGGAGAAGCTTGGTTGGAGAAACAAACCTGAGAGTCAGTTTTACGCAAGAACCATAGGAGAATCTCTCAGGCTTGAAGCACTGAACTTTGAAAAAGCGATAGATGGTATTGAAATACTTCATACTTCCCATGTTTCGAAAATCGGATGGAGTGAGGAGCGGTCTTCCGCTTCCATTTGCGGTACGACAGGGATGGGGCTTTCCATGGAAGCCATAAAGCTTCGTCTTGAAGGCAGTGACTACTATGAGGTCTACTACCGTGTCCATGTGCAGAGTATAGGCTGGATGGGATGGACAGGAAATGGAAAAATGGCAGGAACTACAGGACTGGGTCTTCGTATTGAGGCCATCGAGATCAAAGTTCTGCCCAAAGGTTTAAATAAGATCAAAGTGGATGAGAAGCGTTCGAGTCTGGTGTCTGATCAGGTGGGAATCGAATACGGTGCTCATGTTCAGAGTTTCGGGTGGATGAAGGTGGTGTCTGATGGAAGTACTGCGGGCACCCTAGGCCTGGATAAGAGAATGGAAGGCTTCACAGCCTCTGTGAAGAATAATCCATGGCTTCAGGTCAGCTATTCAGCGCTTGTATCTGGCGAAGGATGGCAGAGCTCTGTAGTAGAGAAGCAGGTGGCGGGTACAACTGGACAAGGTGGCGCCATTGAAGCAGTACGGTTTGAACTGAAAGGAAGCCTTGCGAAATACTATGACATCCTCTATCGAGTCTATACGCCTGAAGCGGGATGGCTTGGCTGGAGCAGTAACGGCAGACCCAACGGAAGCAACGGATTCGAGCAGATCATAGAAGCTATGGAAGTTCTGATTCAGCCGAAGAAAATGAAATCAGAACATGAGATCACGAATCCCTTTCGAGAAAACCTGATTCCGGCGGCGAAAAAAGTTACGGCTTATTATACGACTGAAGCAAGTGCACTTTACAGTGCTGCGGGAAGTGATAGGATCCTCAGCAGCATTCCCAGGTCCGTATTTCTTTTCGGCCGTGTTAGAGACGGTTATTGGCTTGAGACAGAGTATAAGGGGATAAAGGGATACGTGCGCATGAGTCAGGTCTCAGGGCATCAGGTGACTGCGGCAGGAAGCACAATCATCGTGAA
This sequence comes from Proteiniclasticum sp. C24MP, assembly GCF_043951855.1. NCBI lineage: Bacteria > Bacillati > Bacillota > Clostridia > Eubacteriales > Clostridiaceae > Proteiniclasticum > Proteiniclasticum sp. C24MP. The sequence goes on along the minus strand of NZ_JBINJW010000002.1, from coordinate 213,076 downwards.
CAAAGGACATGGACTTCCTTCTTCCTTTGCACCCGGAGTGAACCATGATGCGAATACTGCATTAAACAGCATGGTCAGAGCTGCCTCTTCCATAGGCATTCAGCTGAATGCGTATTCCGGATACAGAAGCTATACCTATCAGAGCACATTATTCAATCGATATGTGAGAAGAGATGGAAGGGCAGTTGCAGAAACCTATTCCATGAGACCGGGCTTCAGTGAACATCAGACAGGTCTTTCCTTTGATATCGGTGGAAGAGATTCTTCCATGTGGACCAGTTCCTCCTTTGGTAGAACGACCGAAGGAATCTGGTTAAGAGAAAATGCGCACAGATTCGGATTTATACTAAGATACCCCGATAAGAAGCTGCCTGTCACGGGAATCAAGTACGAACCCTGGCATTTCCGGTATGTCGGCGTGGAACTGGCGGAGGAGATCAGAAAGAGTGGTAAGACCTTGGATGAATATTTCGATGTGGTTTCCCCGACATATTGAGAGTAATTCCGGTTGGTTCTATAGTGATTAAATAAAATGATAGAAAGAGTGCATACAGATTCTGAGAATCCTGTATGCGCTCTTTCATTCTCTCATAATCACTAAAAATGTACTGATAGAACTATAAAGAATGTTATCTAAAGAATAGATTTAATATATTAAAAAAGGGATACAACAAACCTATAAACCGGTGATATCACGATGAAATGTTAAAGAATTATTCAGGTTTCTGAAATTCATAAATTCAATGAATACGAACGATTACATTGACTAATTCTGCAAATATAATGGCAGTTACTTTAAGTTTATTAAAAATACTCTGCTTTGATAAATAATTTATCTGGGATGTTATAATATAAAGGTATTATTTTTTTGTGTAAGTACGATTCTGATACACAATCTGATTAGATTTCATGCGATATATGTGGATGTAGAAAAGAGATATTCTGCTGAAAGTTGAGTCTTTTGGATACGATTTATATTGAAATGTAAACTTTAGTTTAAAGAAGTCGAATCATGAAACTAGTTATTACCCTAATACTTATATAGATTCTGTTTCTTTCTTATAATTTCTAAAGAAAATGAAGAAAAAGTTCTATTTACAGATATTCCCCAGTGTAATTTAATATGAGCTAAAGCTTTGCCTTCAACATTGCGAAGCATGTAGAAGGAAAGCGCTCAAATAGAATAGATAGTATGTTATACTGTTATCTTGAGAGCTGATTCATGGAAATGACATGAAGCAGCACAATATTTACTTTAATTAGAAGGAGCTAACAATGAACATGAATGAAGAAACAATAGATCTCAGTACCCTCTGGCAGATTATAAAGAAAAAACTCGGACTGATCATCATAGTAACGATTCTCATCACCATGACTGCAGGAATCTTTACTTTTTTCTTTGTGGAGCCGGAATACCGCTCTACGGTGGCGGTCTTCATCAGTGATGAAAGGTCAGGGACCTCTGCTACAGAAACCATCAATGACATCAACATGTATCAGAAGCTGGTAGACACCTATGCGGAGATTGCAAAGTCAAGAACCGTGTCAGAAGATGTCATAGCGAATCTGGAGCTGGATATGACTGTGGGAGACATTCAGAACATGATCACAACTTCTCCTAAGGGGAATACACAGTTTCTGAACCTCAGCGTCACATCAACGGACAGAGAGCTTGCTTACAACATGGCCAATCAGATGGCGAGAAGCCTGAAGGCTGTGAGCAGAGAACTGAGAGGAACGGATATCGTGCAGATTCTGGATCCTGCCAATGTGCCTGCAGGACCCTCCTCACCGAATATCAGGATGAACCTGGCCATCGGCTTTGTACTGGGTCTCATGCTTTCCGTATTCTTTGTATTTCTTCTGGAATTCCTGGATAAGACTGTAAAGGATCCAGAGTTCATCGCAAATGAGTTAAGACTTCCAGTTCTTGCAGCAATCCCTTATTCGGAAAACGAATCCTATAATTAAAAAGTAGAAAAGTAAGCTAAGGAGATGATCCCTTTGATATTAATGAAATTCAGACAGTATAAAAAAATAGTCATGTTTTTAAGTGATATAGGGATCGTTTTCCTTCTGTATTTTCTATCCTCATTATTGATTCATGATTTCCGTCTGCCTGGTGCTGATGGAAATGGATTCTACAGATATGTCTTTGTGATTTCGCTGATCTATGTATCAGTATTCTACTTCTTCAGGCTCTATGGAAGTCTCTGGACTGTGGCAGGCTATTATGACTACATGAACATCGTACTGGCCAATATTCTTTCCGGGTCCATCGCAGTGTTTTATGATCTTCTGATTCTGGATGAGAAACTCTCCTTGCCAGTGATTATCATTTCCAGTGGGGGAGTACTTCTTGGAACATTGGGTAACAGAATGTTCTTCAGAATCTATAGAAGGCTTCTCTATGAGAAGAAGAATATTAAAGGGAAAAACCAGTCTCGAAATAAGAATATCCTCATTGTTGGTGCAGGGGAAGCTGCGGCGCTCATCATCAAGGAAATCAGAAACCATCCGGAGCTTTCCATGCAGATTGTGGGACTGGTGGATGATTCAGACTATAAGCAGTACGCGAGAATCAGCGGACATAAGGTTCTAGGAAAAGTCCGAGACATACCGGAGATTGTCGGTGAGTGTGCAGTGGATGAGATTCTTCTTGCCATTCCCAGTGCTTCGCATGAAGAAAGAAGAGAGATTCTTGAAGTTGCGAAGAATACCCCTGCAAAGCTGAAGACCCTTCCTGGTGTCTATGAGATGGTGGATAAAGGACTAAATATCAAGTCCATCAGAGATGTAGAAATATCGGATCTATTAGGTAGAAAAGAGATTCATCTTAACAATGGAAAAATCTCTGAGTACATCGAAGGAAAGACCGTCCTTGTGACTGGTGGAGGAGGCTCCATTGGAAGTGAGCTTTCCAGACAGATCGCAAAGCTTAAACCAAAGCAGCTGATCATTGTGGACATCTATGAGAACAATGCTTACGCCATTGAGAATGAGCTGAAGAGAAATCACCCTAATCTGACCCTTCTGGTACTCATTGCCTCTGTAAGAGACAAGAAGAAGATTGACTGGATTTTTAAAACCTACCGTCCTGAGACAGTGTTTCATGCGGCAGCGCATAAGCATGTACCGCTCATGGAAACCAGTCCGGAGGAAGCCATTAAGAACAATGTTTTTGGAACACTGAATGTATCTGAATCCGCTCATAAGTATGAGGCGGAGAAGTTCATACTCATCTCCACAGATAAGGCAGTGAATCCCACGAACATCATGGGGGCTTCCAAAAGGCTCTGTGAGATGATAGTCCAGACTATGGACAGTACATCCAGTAAGACAGACTATGTGGCGGTAAGGTTTGGAAATGTACTAGGATCAAACGGTTCCGTGATTCCGCTTTTCAAGGAGCAGATCCGAAATGGTGGACCGGTCACCCTGACGCATAAGGATATCGTACGATACTTCATGACCATTCCGGAAGCGGTGCAGCTGGTGCTGCAGGCTGGTTCCTATGCCCAGGGAGGAGAAATCTTTGTGCTGGATATGGGCGAACCTGTGAAGATTTATGATCTGGCGGAAAATCTCATCAGACTTTCCGGTTATGAGCCTCATAAGGAGATCCAGATCAAGATTACGGGTCTTAGACCTGGTGAGAAGCTCTATGAGGAACTCCTCATGGCGGAAGAAGGTCTTGAAAGCACACCGAATGAGCTGATTTTTGTAGGAAGACCCAATGGTTTTGACAAAGGAAGTCTTAAGACGACCCTAGAGAAGCTGGAGGTTGACATTCATGATGAACGTATTTCAGGCGATCAGCTGAAAGAAATCATTCACGAGATTGTTCCCACCTATAAGCCGGACATAAGAAAAGAGTCACATTCCGTAATTTAAAAGATTGCTGCTATGCCTAAAGCATTAAACGCATGATGCACTGACTATTGAATATTAAAGCAGTTTCGTGTTGCTAAACTTGTATATTTTAAACTGTTATAGGATTTCTCATTTGTCTTAAAGGGGTGAAGTCTCATGAGAAAAATTATTGCGGACAGTCACGGTCAGGCAAAAGTTGAATATGGACTGATTCTGGCACTGGTGGCTGTGTCTGTAATGCTTGTAATAAGCAGTCCGAAATTCCGTTGTGCTTTAAAGAGCATCTACATTAGTACAGCATATCATTTGTATTTGGCAGGAGCTGATGCAGGGGATAGTGAGCAGTTATTTCAGCAGTTTATGATTGAAAATGGACTGGACTCATCAATATTTGATTACAATGACGGGAAAATTGACTGCAGTGATGCTCCAGGTAATAATGAGCCTGATCCTGAACCAGAACCTGATCCAGTTCCAGTTCCTTGGCTTTGATTGGATGAGAAGAACGACGTGAGTATGGTGAAAGGATTACAAGATATAGTAGGTCAAAAATATCGGACCACAATATGTAGTTTTACAAAATTTGATTTTGTAGTCTATAAAAAAGTCAGACTACAGTCTCAAAGCCAGTGAAATCAATGGTTTCAGTATTTTGTAGTCTATGTAGTCTGAGAAATCGCAAACTTTTATGTATTTAACGCCGATTCGACGTGAGTATGGTGAAAGGATAAAGAGGCTGTAAGTTAGTAATATCAAGGGTTTCAAGGGTTGCAGTATAAGGGTGAATGTTACAGAAGCATTACACGACTAAGCATCCAATCAAAGCATACATTTATGCAAGATTTAGTGCTGAATGAAGTGCCGCATACAACATATAGATTTGAGGTGTATGGAATGGATTTTTTAATAGTAATAATATCTTCATTAATATCGGGAATCTTGGGTGTGATAATATCCACTCTTTATTATAAAAAAGCTGAGCGTCGCAAAGAGAAGATGAATTTGATAATGCAATTATTTGGAAATCGGTATGACATAAATGGTGATAGATTTTCAGAAGCTTTAAATAGCATAGTAATTGTTTTTCATGATTCGGATGATGTGATTAAAAAGGTAAAAGCTCTTCATGATATAGCATCAGCTAATGCTTCGAATAAATCAGAAAAAATAAACTATGCTTTGATTGACTTATTTAAGGCTCTTGTTACTGATGTGAAGCTTGGAAATAAGGAGCTGAATGATAGTTTTATGCTCAATGTATTCAATAATAAGCAGAAAATTAATATCAAGAAATAAACTGGAGGCGTCATATGTTTTTAAAGACTGCTGAAGATGTAGTTCAAGTTTTTGAAAAACTAAATAATGAATCAAATTTTTTCAGAGGTTATAAGGATTACGATTACCATATGAAGCCTTCATTAGGTCGTGGTGATTATATTGAGTTCGAGATTTTACATAGTTATTACAACTCAAATAAACAAAAAATTGAGTTTAATACTTTTGTAGATGTTATAGAGCATGCTCAACATTATGGAGAAAAGACGAGGCTGTTAGATTGGACGTCAAGTCCTTGGGTTGCGTTATACTTTGCAAATTTTAATTGCAGAAATAATGAGGAACTAACTTATTTAGCTGTTTTAAATTCTGAAATACCAAGTTATGTAGAGGTTCCGGATTTACCAATCACATTATCATTAATCGATGAATTTACTTTGGGAGAGCTTGATCAATTTACACTTGATGAATTGGATAAATTTATGATAGAAGGCAACACAAAATATTTATCTAACATTAAATTTAAAGCTTTATATGACAACTTTATTGAAAGTTTACCAAAGGACAAATATTTGGTAAATAGATATAGCGATGAACAATCAAATTCAAGAAAAAAATCACAAAAAGGTCTTTTCACTTTCCATAAAGACCCAAAGGCTCCGATGGGAAAGAAAGATTTTGATCTGTATACACTTGAATTACCAAAAGAGGAAAAAGTTAAATTGCTCGATATAATTTCTGAGAAATATGGTGTTAATGGAATCACATTAGGTTTTGGCGTTAATTAAAGGCAGGAGGAACTAACATGGTTTATTTAAAAATCAAAAGATTAATAGATATCATACTTTCAACACTCGGACTTATTATTTTATCTCCTGTTTTTTTAGTACTCATAATAGCGATTAAACTAGACTCTCCAGGCCCGGTGCTGTTCAAACAAAAACGTGTCGGAATCCACAAGAGTCATTTTCATATATTGAAGTTTCGTACCATGAGAATTGATACGCCGAAGGACACGCCAACTCATCTATTAGAGAATCCTGATCAGTGGATCACAAAAGTTGGTAAATTTTTAAGAAAGACAAGCCTAGATGAACTACCACAGATTATCAATATCTTTAAAGGTGAGATGAGCATTATCGGTCCGAGGCCAGCTCTTTGGAATCAGTATGATTTGATTGAAGAAAGGGACAAATATGGTGCCAATGACGTGCCTGTAGGTCTTACAGGCTGGGCGCAGATTAATGGTAGAGATGAGTTGGAGATAGAAGTCAAGGCTAAACTAGATGGAGAATACGTTGAGAAGATAGGATTCTGGATGGATGTTAGATGCTTCTTTGGAACGATATTTAGTGTCCTGAGAAGTGATGGTGTAGTTGAAGGTGGGACTGGAACAAAGAAAGCTGATAAAGAGTCAGTGAAACATTAGGGGTGAGCAGATGTTATTAGTGACAGGGATTACAGGACATACAGGCAGATATTTCTTGCAAGAACTTATTGATCATAAATATGAAGGACCAATCCGCTGCATAGTTAGGGAAACATCTGACACTTCAATGTTAGATAACAGCGGATTAAATATTGAGAAAGTTTATGGAGATCTAAATGATCAAGAATTTATGAATGAATGTGCTAAAAACGTTGATTCAATTATGCATATTGCAGGGATTCAAAACAGTTTAAATGTAGTTGTTGCAGCTAATTTAAACAAGGTTAAAAATGCTGCGTTAGTACATACGACTGGAATATATTCTAAGTACAAATCTGCTTCAGAAATCTATCAATATATCGAAGAAGAGATAAAGTTATTAACTAAAAAAAGTGATCATAAGCTTAATATAATTATTTTAAGACCTACGATGATATATGGTGACTTGTGTGATTTAAATATGAGTAAATTTATAAAAATGGTTGATAGATTAAGATTATTTCCAGTGATAAATGGAGGTAGAGGTCTGATTCAGCCAGTTAACGCAAGAAGCTTAGGGCAAGCTTATTTTCTTGTTTTAAAGCATTTATCAAAGGCTACAGAAAAAGAGTATATTATTTCTGGTGAAAAACCAATAAGTATGAAAGAAGCATTTGAACTTATTAGTTTACACCTCAATAGAAAAACTTATTTCATAAGCGTTCCGCTTACGGTAGGAGTTGCATTTGCAATTATTTTAAAAGTAATTAGTGTAGGGAAAATTGATTATGTAGAAAAGGTTCAAAGAATGGCTGAAGATAGAAGTTTTAGCCATGAATTAGCACGAAAAGATTTTGGGTACAAGCCAATTGCTTTTAAAGAAGGTATTGGTATTGAAGTGAAACAGTACTTGGAAAAGAAGAAATAACGCTATATAGCTGAAGGAGCTTTAAATATGAAAATGCTATTTATTACAACAGAAGGATTTGATACTCCTGGACCTAACAATCAAATGGCGATGACGATGATAAATGATTTTTTAGAAGAAGGCTTTGAAGTTCATTTAGTACAAAGCCGACGAAAAAAAATAAACCCTGATATACCCGATTTGATAAAAGATAAACCGGGTTTTTCTTGTGACGTAGTGGATCGAAAAGTCATTGATAAGTCCAGATTTGTTAATAGATACATCGATGAAATGAAATATGCCTTTCAGAGCTTTACATACTGGAGAAAAGTCAAAGATGCAGATGTGATATTTTTACAATCTTGTCCAACGGTTGTATATCAACTTTTACTTCTGAAAATATTCAGTGAAAAACCTATTGTTTATAACATATATGATATATTTCCAGGCCATGCGTATGACATTGGCGTAATGAAAAGTAAAACTTTATACGAAATCTTACGATTAATACAAAAAATCTCTTATAAATTGAGTACCGTAATAACTGTGCTGTCTGAGGACATGAAGCGAAAAGTTGTTGAACAAGGAGTAAATCCTTCTAAAGTCAGGGTTGTACCAGCTTGGTATGATGATAGGGCAGTTAAAGAAATTAGCGATGATGAAAACAGGTTTATTAAAAAGTATAAAATACCAACAAATAAATTTATAGTTCAATTTGCTGGTACAATCGGTTATGTGTTTAATTATAAAGCTATACTCGAAGCCGCGGAATATTTAACAGATTATAAAGATATAGTATTTCATATGATAGGAGACGGAAATGTAAAAGAAAAGTTTATAACGGAAGCTAAAAAAAGAAAACTTAGTAATATAGAGTTTTACCCTCTCCAACCTATTGAAATAGTTCCAGACGTATATAGCGCATGTTCAGTTTGTATAATACCCTTAAATAAGGGTGTAATTGGTAATGGAGTCCCAAGTAAAGCACCATTATTAATGGCCTGTAGGCGAGTAATTGTTAATTCAGTCGAGAAAGACTCTGAGTATTTTAGAATGTTCAATGCAAATGATATTGGTATATCTGTATCTAATGATGATCATAAAACTCTAGCTAAAGCAATCTTGGACTTATACAATAATTCAGAAAAGTTAAAAACAATGGCAGATAATGCCAAAATATTTGGGGCAGAGAATTATTCTAGTACTCAAAATACTCGAAAGCTCATTGAACTATTTTATGAATTCATAAATGATAATTACTAAAAGGAGACTAAGAATGTTTAAAAATAAGACTTTGTTAATAACAGGCGGAACAGGTTCTTTTGGAAATGTAGTGTTAGAAAAGTTTCTAAATACAGATATTAGGGAAATAAGAATATTTTCAAGAGATGAAAAAAAACAAGATGATATGAGAAGGTACTATCAGAATGACAAAATAAAGTATTATATTGGAGACGTTAGAGATTTATCTAGTTTAAAAAATGCAATGCACAATGTCGATTATATATTTCATGCGGCAGCATTGAAACAAGTTCCTTCTTGTGAATTTTTTCCAATTGAAGCTGTTAAAACTAACGTTATTGGAACAGACAATGTATTAACTGCGGCTATAGAGGCTGGTGTAAAAAAGGTGATTTGCCTATCAACTGATAAAGCCGCCTATCCAGTTAATGCTATGGGGATTTCCAAAGCCTTAATGGAAAAGACATTTATAGCAAAATCTAGAACAGTATCACCGGATAGAACATTGATATGTGGAACAAGATACGGCAATGTTATGGCTTCAAGGGGATCAGTTATTCCTTTATTTATTGAACAGATTAAAAATAGACAACCAATCACTGTAACAGATTCCAAAATGACAAGATTTATTATGAGTCTAGAAAATGCTGTTGACTTAGTTCTATATGCTTTTGAGAATGCTGAAACAGGTGATATTATGGTTCAAAAATCCCCCTCGTGCTATATTGGTGATTTAGCTCAAGCTCTTAAAGAACTATTTAACGTTGACAATGAAATCAAAATTATTGGTACTCGTCATGGTGAGAAAATGTATGAAGTACTGTTGACTAAAGAAGAGGCTGCAAAAGCTATTGATAAAGGTGATTTTTATAGAGTTCCAGCGGATAATAGAGATTTGAATTATGAAAAATACTTGGAGCAAGGGTCGCCAAGGATTACTTTGACCGATGAGTATAATTCAAACAATACTAAAATTTTAACTGTTGATGAGATAAAAGAAAGATTATTATCTTTGGAGGAAATTAGAGAAGAGTTACGTAACTGGGAGGCTAGATAATGAAAATATTAGTCACTGGATCCAAAGGATTTATAGGAAAAAACTTAATAGCAGAGCTAAGAAATAAAAAGTATAAAGATATTTTTGAGTTTGATAGGGATACAGATCCTTCTTTACTTGATGAATACTGCAAAGAAGCGAACTTTGTATTTCATCTTGCAGGGGTAAACCGACCCAAAGATCAATCTGAATTTATGGAAGGTAACTTTGGCTTTACCTCTGACCTGTTAAATTCTCTTAAGAAGCATAATAATACTTGTCCCGTAATGATTTCATCATCTATTCAAGCTGAACTTGATAATCCTTATGGTGAAAGTAAAAAAGCTGGGGAAGATTTACTATCTGAATATGGGAAGGAAACTGGCGCAAAAATTCTAGTGTATAGATTTCCTAATGTATTTGGTAAATGGTGTAAACCTAACTACAATAGTGCTGTTGCCACATTTTGTCATAATGAAGCACATGACTTACCGATTCAAGTGAACGATTCAAGTGTAGTAATGAATCTTGTTTATATAGATGATGTAGTAAACGAGCTTATAAATGCTTTAGAAGCAAACGAAAATAAAGTGGGAGATTTTTGTGAAGTATCTGTTGTACATACAATCACTCTTGGCGAAATAGTCTATTTAATTCAATCATTCAAGAAGAGTAGAGAAGATAGATCGATACCAAACATGTCTGATGCATTTGCTAAGAAACTCTACAGTACATACTTGAGCTACTTACCAGAAGACCAGTTTAGTTATGAGCTTAAAATGAATGTAGATCAGAGAGGATCTTTTACTGAATTCATTAAAACGCCTGATCGTGGTCAGGTTTCAGTAAATATATCAAAACCTGGTATTACAAAAGGAAATCACTGGCACCATACAAAGAGTGAGAAGTTTCTAGTTGTTAGTGGTGAGGGTGTCATTCGGCTCAGACAAATAGATTCAGATAAAGTGTTAGAGTATTACGTTGGCGGCGACAAAATGGAAGTTGTTGATATACCAACGGGATATACACATAACATAGAGAATCTTTGTGATACGGATATGGTTACAATCATGTGGGCTAATGAGGCTTTCGACCCTGAAAAACCAGATACAATATTTGAAGAAGTATAGTTAATGTTAGCTAATATATGAAAAGAGGTGAAGCTGTTATGACACGGATTAGCGTTTGCATAGCCACATACAATGGAGAAAAGTTCATAAAAGAACAAATAGACTCAATAATTTTACAGCTATCAGATATAGATGAGATCATCATCTCTGATGATCATTCTGATGACAGTACTATAGAAATAATAAGAAGTTATAACGATCCAAGAATTAAAATTTTCTATAATAAAAAACAGCGAGGTTTCACTAACAACTTCGCAAATGCTTTGAGTGAAGCAAAAGGTGAGTATATATTTTTAGCAGACCAAGATGACGTCTGGCTAGAAAATAAAGTAAGTATTACTCTTGAAAAACTGGGAAAATATGATTTTGTGATCTCAGATGCAGATACCGTTGATGCGTCTCTAAATGTAATTAACAGTTCAAGATTTGAGGAGTATAACATTAAAAATGGGTTTGTTAGAAATTTAATTAAAACTAGGTATCTAGGTTGCTGTATGGCTTTTAATAGGCGAGTTTTGAAGTCGTTGTTTCCTTTTCCAGAGAATGTGGAATATTGTCCTCATGATCTTTGGATTACTTTGATTTCTGAATACTATTTTAAGTGTGAGGTTATAGATAAACCACTAATACTATATAGACGACATCAAACAAATGTTTCTTGTGGTGGATTCTCAAAAGGAAGACCATTTCACAAGAAGTTGATGGGACGACTTTATTGTTTAAAGGCTGTATTATCGCAAAAACGATATATCGAAAGAAATACCAGTAAAAATACTTAAAAAAGTTTGAAAGTATTAATAAATATGAAGGAGGTGTTTGTTATTTACAACGAAATTTTATATATAGCATTCATTTACTTATCGGAAACAGATGGTATTGCTAAAAAAGTATTATCTCAAGCAAGGGGCTTTAGCAAATCTATGCAGAAATGTTCTCTTTTGTGTTGCGAAGATGATTCAATCGTACATTTGGAGATAATTAATGGTGAGATAGTTAACAAAACTATAAAGAGTAGACTTAATCAAGTAGGTTCAAACTCTAAAGAAAGAATCATGACAATAAAAGAATTAATTGAAGTTGCTAATGCTCTAATAAAGAATGAAAAAATGTTAATATATATACGTCATATGATACCTACGGTATCACACATTAGATTCCTAAAAAATGCTAAATTATCCGGCCACAAAATTGGATATGAAATACCAACATATCCTTATTATTATGAACAATTTCATGTAGCGCATAATAAAATGAAAGCCATTATAAAAATATGTAATGATATCATACATTGGCCGTTGATTTACAAGTATGTGGATAATATATACACAATAATGAGCAATAGTAATTCAAAAGTATACAAGAAAATGTACTTAATTAAAAATGGAGTTGAAATAAACACAAAAATTAAATTTACAGAAAAAAAGAACGAGGATAAATTCAATTTGATTGGAGTTGGTACAATATGGCCATACCATGGCTACGATAGAGTAATTGACGCTATTATGGAATCTAAAGGAAAACTGGAAAATGGATTAGATATTTATTTTCATGTTGTAGGGGAAAGTGATGAAATATCTAAGCTTGAAAGGTATTGCAAATTAAATAATCTGACGGGTCATGTTATTTTTCACGGAAAGAAGTTTGGCAATGACTTAAATGAGCTTTATAATATTTCTCATATAGGGGTAGGAACTCTAGCGCTAAATAAAAGGAATGCAGATATTGATACTGCAATCAAAAATATTGAATACTTGAGCAAATCATTACCTATTGTAACAAGTGGGAAAATTTTTGACATAAGTGAAGACAGCAATTTATATTTCATATCTAAAAATGATCAAATAATAGATTTAAATGAGGTTTATAAATTTTATAAATCATACAAAAATTTGTACAAGAAGGATATATTAGAAAAAACATTAGTTGAATTTAGCTGGGATAGTATAACTAAAGATATTATTCGAAATCTAAACAACATATAGAAGTACTAAAATTTTTGAAGAGTGTATTTAAGCGATATGCATAATAATACTTAAGAAGATTAAAATACTATCGAAATAAGGGTGGCTTAATTATGGACGATTATAGAATAGATCAAAATATAAATATGTTTAAGAAATTTGGAGTGCGTAACTTTTTTGTGATTCTATTCGTATTCACCATAGTTTTCACACCTAGTATTGGCGGATATGATACAAGGTATGCATATATTATACTATGGTTCGTTTTTGCTTTTTTGAGACGCAATAATCAAATTGTTGGTATTACAAAGTTTGATATTCTTTTTTTTATTGGTACAATAATTATTGGAATCTACGCATTATCTATTTCTGCACTAAATGCATCAAACGATTACTTTGAAGTATTTAGAAGCTTTCGCGCTGCAACTACCTATTTGGTTATTGGTTTGTTTATTTATAGGTGGGAAATACGGACACATGAAATATTAAGGATTCTTGAGACTATTCTTTTTATACATGCGATTAGCATCATAATAGGAGTTATCTATCCAGATTTCGAACAAATAATAGCTTTTATAAGTGGGTTTGAAAAAACAAATTTAAACTTGAGATCTACAGGTTTTTCGCCTAGTTATGAAGGAGCAGGTTTCTTATGTATAGTGGGTATTATTTTAAATATTCCAAATGTTATTATAAAGAAAAGCAAATTTTTCAACAATAAAAGCTTAATTTATATAATAGCTGTTATATTTACATCAAGGACAAGTATATTAGTTCTTACTATGTTGATTGGTGTTGTATTTATGTACGCACTAAAAAAAGGTATGTTAAAAAGCAGTATAAATATATTGAAATATATATTCCCGTTACTAATATTAGCTGTTTCTTTTTTCATTATGACAACAAATTTCGGGTCTAATTATAGAACAGAAGTATATAAGTATATGCCAAAGCTTGCAAATACTATAGAGCGATTTGACTCTTCTTATACGGATTATGGAATTCATACGTCAGTTGTTCAGCGACATATTAGCATAGATGAAAATATAAAGCCTATAAAACTTATATTTGGAAGCGGATATAGAATAGCAAATAAAGATCCTGGATATATAAAATCAATTTACTCTATAGGTTTTATTGGTATGTTTGCAGGAGTTTTTATGTATTTAAAATCCACAAAAAATCTATATAAAATTTGGAAGAAATATAAATTAAAAGATAATATGTATCCAGTTATTTATTTTTGGATTACAATATTGATTTTATTATTTGAAATCAAAATGACATTTATTATGTCAAGTATATACTTTGAATTGCTAAGCTTACTATATTTAGGCGCAATAAATGATATGAAACTTGAAATCAAAAAACACCATTTTGGGAGTTTGAGAGTATAATAGAGAATTTATATTCATAAGCTGTAAGTTGAAATGTGTTTTGAATATTTGGGTTTATTTTACAAGGAGGTTATAAGATGAAAGGGATTATTTTAGCAGGTGGGTCAGGAACAAGATTATATCCACTAACTATGGTTACTAGCAAGCAATTGTTGCCGGTATATGACAAGCCAATGATTTACTACCCGCTTTCAGTACTAATGTTGGCGGGTATCAAAGATATCTTAATTATTTCAACACCACATGATTTACCAAATTTTGAGAAGCTCCTTGGTGATGGCAGTGAATTTGGTATCAACTTATCATATGCGGAACAACCATCTCCAGACGGATTAGCCCAGGCATTTATTATCGGAGAAAAATTTATTGGTGACGATAATGTGGCTATGATTCTTGGTGATAACATCTATTATGGTAATGGGTTTACTCCAATTCTAAAAGAGGCAGCAGAAAATGCACAAAATGGAAAAGCTACAATATTTGGATATTATGTTCACGATCCAGAGAGATTTGGAATTGTTGAATTTGATAATGAAGGAAAGGTAATCTCTGTAGAAGAAAAACCTCAGAGTCCAAAGTCAAATTATTGTATTACAGGATTGTATTTTTATGACAAAAGAGTTGTTAATTTTGCTAAGAAAGTCAAACCTTCTTCAAGAGGAGAGCTAGAAATCACTGACTTAAACAGAATGTATCTCGAAGATGGAACCCTCAATGTAAAATTGCTCGGTAGGGGTTATGCATGGCTCGATACTGGAACAATGGATAGCCTTGTTGAAGCAGCAGAATTTGTTCAAATGATAGAAAAGAGACAGAGTATAAAGATTTCCGCCCTTGAGGAAATCGCCTATCATAATAATTGGATTGATAAGCAAACACTATTAGTATCTGCTGAAAAATATGGGAAATCGCCATATGGAGAACATCTCAAGAAAGTGGCAGAAGGGAAAATAAGATATTAAGTGAGGTAACTCAATGAAGATTATAAAAACAGAAATCGATGATATTTTGATATTAGAACCCAGTGTTTTTGGTGATCATCGTGGATGGTTTACTGAAACTTATTCAAAAGCTAAATTTCAAGAATTAGGCATAGACGTTGACTTTGTACAGGACAATCATTCTATGTCAGCGCAGAAATGGACACTAAGAGGGCTGCATTTTCAGGAAAACCCCAAAGCGCAAACAAAGCTGGTAAGATGTACAAAGGGAAGGATTTTAGATGTTGCTGTTGATTTAAGAAAAGGTTCATCTACATATAAACAATGGTTAGGCGTTGAGCTGTCTGAGGATAACAAAAAACAGCTTCTCATTCCAAAAGGGTTTGCCCATGGTTTTTTAACATTAACAGATAATGTAGAAGTTCAATATAAAGTGGACGAATATTATGCTCCTGAGTGTGATAGAAGCATTCGGTTTGATGATCCCGAGATTGGAGTAAATTGGGGAATTGAAGCCCCAATACTTTCAGAAAAGGATTTAAAAGCACCTTTACTTAAGGATAGTGACGTAGATTTCAGCCTTAAATTTATGGTTACAGGAGTAAATGGTCAACTTGGTCATGATGTCATGATGCAATTAAAAGAAATGGATTTTGATTTTATTGCTCCAAGAAGAAATGAACTCGATCTTACAAATAAAGATCAAGTAAAAAAATATATCATAGAGAAAAACCCAGATGTGGTTATTCACTGTGCTGCTTATACAGCGGTTGATAAAGCAGAAGATGAGAAAGACTTATGCTACTTAGTTAATGTAGAGGGCACTAGAGCTGTAGCCGAAGCAGCAAAAGAGATTAACGCTAAAGTAGTTTATATAAGTACAGATTATGTCTTTGACGGTCTAGGGCAAGAGCTACATTCCGAATTAAAGGAACCAAATCCTATTAATTATTATGGATATACAAAAGAACAAGGTGAGAAAATCGTTAGAGAATTGACAGATAATTACTTTATAGTTAGAACTTCATGGGTGTATGGGATAAACGGTAATAATTTTGTGAAGACGATGATGAAACTCGCAGAATCAAGAAAAGAAATTAATGTGGTGAGTGATCAAATAGGAGCGCCTACATATACAAAAGATTTAGCTCAATTCATTATTAATCTAATCCAAACTAATAATTATGGGACTTACCATGGTGTGAATGAAGGCTTCTGCAGCTGGCATGAATTCGCAGAATCAATCTTCGAAAAATCTGGAATAAACATGATTGTAAATCCGATCTCTACTGAGGATTATCCAACCAAAGCAAACAGACCTTTAAATTCAAGATTATCAAAAGAGAATACAACTAAAGCTGGTTTAGATAGAATGCCACATTGGAAAGATGCATTAACAAGATTTATTGCAGAAATTAATTGTCAGGAGGATTAGTGGAATGAAAACAATTTTAGTCACAGGAGGAGCGGGCTTTATTGGCAGTAATTTTGTAAAGCTCATGCTCAAAAAGCATCCAGAATATAAGATTATAAACATTGATGCCCTTACATATGCAGGGAATCTAGAGAATCTAAAAGATATAGACAACAATTCTAATTATGAGTTCATGAAAGTTGATATAAGAGATAGAGAGAAGATTGAAGAAATATTCAAGAACATTGAAATTACTTCAGTTGTAAATTTTGCAGCAGAATCTCATGTGGATAGAAGTATCGAAGAACCAGAGGTGTTTTTAACAACTAATATTATCGGAACTCAAGTGCTCTTAGATACTGCTAAGAAATATTGGAAAGTGTGTCCAAGTGATAAGTATTGCAAGGAGTACAAGCCAGGAGTAAGATTCCTTCAAGTGTCAACTGATGAAGTATATGGTGCGCTTGGCGAAACGGGTATGTTTGTTGAAACTATGCCGCTTATGCCAAACAGTCCTTATTCTGCGTCAAAGGCTAGTGCA
The DNA here is from genome assembly GCF_043951855.1 of Proteiniclasticum sp. C24MP. Taxonomy (NCBI): domain Bacteria; kingdom Bacillati; phylum Bacillota; class Clostridia; order Eubacteriales; family Clostridiaceae; genus Proteiniclasticum; species Proteiniclasticum sp. C24MP. The sequence goes on along the minus strand of NZ_JBINJW010000002.1, from coordinate 195,951 downwards.
GATATGATCGTTAGAGCATATAACGAAACATTTGGTATGCCTGTAAATATCACTAGATGTAGCAACAACTACGGCCCATATCAATTCCCTGAGAAACTAATTCCACTAATTATCAATAACTGCCTAAAGGGAAAAGAGTTACCAGTTTACGGAGATGGGATGCAAGTAAGAGACTGGCTTCATGTTTCTGATCATTGCTCAGCAATTGACACGGTTCTTCATAAAGGAAAAGATGGAGAAGTTTATAATATTGGCGGGAATAATGAAAAAGCTAATATTTCAATAGTTAAGCTGATTATTAGTACTCTTGGAAAATCAGAGAACTTGATTAAGTACGTTAAAGATAGACCGGGTCATGATAGAAGGTATGCAATCGACAATACTAAAATCACGACTGAACTTGGTTGGGAGCCGGCATATACATTTGAGCAAGGTATGGAAGAAACAATTCAGTGGTACCTTGAGAATACTAAATGGATCGAGAATATCATTTCTGGTGACTACGAAAATTACTATGACATGATGTATGAAATGGAATAGAGGTGAAACATGATTAAATTATCAATAATTATACCACATTATAATTCACCTAAAATGTTAAAAAAATTACTATCTACTATACCTAAGATAAGTGAAATACAAATTGTAGTTGTAGACGATTTAAGTGATAAGAATATAAATGCCTACCTTCAAGTAAAAGAAACTAACAAAGGAGTAGTTTTTTTAGAAAACACTACTGGAATTAAAGGAGCAGGTGCATGTAGAAATATTGGCCTTGATGTTGCTCAAGGAGATTGGGTATTGTTTGCAGATTCAGATGATTATTTTCTTAATGGATTCTATGGAAAACTAAGTAAATATTTTGATACCGATAACGATGTTGTTTTTTTTGTTCCAACTAGTTATGATTTAGTGTCAAATAAAATTTCTGATAGACATTCGAAATATGAAAAACTAATATTAGACTATCTAAATAATGGAGATGAAGATTCAGAAGCTAAACTTCGATATGAGTTTCTTGTTCCATGGACTAAGCTAATTAATAATGAATTTATACGTAGTAATCACCTTTGTTTTGATGAAGTTTTGGCATCAAATGACGTTATGTTTTCGACTAAAGTCGGACATAAACTGAAAAAGTTCGCAGCATCAGATGAAAAGATCTATTGCGTCACTCGTAGTAAAGGAACACTTACTAGAAATATTAGTGAAATTGTATTTGATTCAAGATTATTTGTTCATATTGAATACTGCAAATTTGTGAAATCAAATCTTAAGAAGACAAAATGGAAAAATTTTAGACTCGATGGAAGGACATATATTATAGCCGCCATAAAACAAAAATATGGTTTCAAGAAAGTCATATGGACATTTTATACACTTAAGAAAAATAGAATCAAGATAATGGATGCTAAGTTTTTGAATCCAGTTACTTTGTTGAATAAAATAATTTATGTCAATAGGGAATATAAACGAAACAACAAGTATTTCAAAGATTAATATAAAGAACGATTAATTATTTTATGTAGTGAACTATTAATTTATAAATCTAAACTTGATTTTAAACAATTTTGGAAATTAAACATAACAAAGATAACGGTTGGATAAATAACTAAATATCTACAACATTTTTGGAAGGGGCGTAAAACATGAAAATAACAATTGCAGGAACAGGTTATGTTGGCCTGTCAAATGCTATACTTTTGGCACAACATAATGAAGTTATCGCATTAGACATTATTAAAGATAAGGTTGATATGATTAATAATAAAAAATCTCCAATTGTCGATCCAGAGATTGAAGAGTATCTAACCACCAAGGATCTTAATTTAACAGCAACAACTGACAACTTTGAAGCATACAAGGATGCTGATTATGTCATCATTTCTACTCCAACGAACTATGATCCTGAGAAGAACTATTTCAATACAAGAACGGTAGAAGCGGTAATTGCTAATGTGTTATCGATAAATCCAGATGCTGTAATGATTATTAAGTCAACAGTACCTGTTGGATACACAGAGTCAATCAAAGAAAAATTTGATACTGAGAATGTGATATTCTCTCCTGAATTCTTGAGAGAAGGAAAAGCTTTATATGACAATCTTTACCCATCAAGAATCGTCGTTGGCGAGAAGTCTGAGAGAGCAAAAGTATTTGCTGAACTTCTAGCTCAAGGAGCAATCAAAAAAGATGTTGATATTTTATATACTGATCCTACTGAAGCAGAAGCTATTAAGTTATTTGCAAATACTTATCTTGCACTTAGAGTAGCCTATTTCAACGAGCTAGATTCATATGCGGAGGTAAGATGTCTGAACACACAGCAGATCATCGAGGGGGTTGGACTCGATCCACGTATAGGTACTCACTACAATAACCCTTCATTTGGTTACGGTGGATACTGCTTACCAAAGGACACAAAGCAACTTTTAGCAAACTATGAAGACGTGCCTCAGAATATCATGTCTGCAATCGTAGATGCTAATAGAACTAGAAAAGACCATATAGCTGAGATGATTATAAAGAGACAACCTAAAGTTGTAGGGATATATAGACTTACGATGAAGATGGATTCGGATAATTTCCGACAATCTGCTATACAAGGTGTAATGAAGCGTATTAAAGCTAAGGGTATAGAAGTAGTGGTGTTTGAACCTGCACTTAAAGAAGACAATTTCTATAACTCAAGAGTGATTAAAGACTTTGATGAGTTTAAAAAAATATCCGATGTTATTGTAGCTAATAGACTATCTGATGAAATTAAAGATGTAGTGGATAAGGTTTATACTAGAGATTTATTTAGTAGAGATTAGAAATTTTAATGGAAAATTTATTTAGAAATAATTATTAAAATATGGAAATACAAATACAACAAGCGAGGATTAAATATGATTATAAAACTGGAAAGTATAATTAACAATGACCTCTGCTCAGGATGTGGTGGCTGTAGTGGCATATGCCCGGTTAATGCTATAACAATAGATATTCAAAAATCATATAAACCCGATATTGATATGAATAAGTGTATTAAATGTAACTTGTGTTATCAAGTTTGTCCAGGAAAAGGGTGGGAACCAGTCAAGCAATCAGAAAGAAGATGCGCAGAACAGAAAATAGAGATGGACATGGAATATGGACCTGTAAGAGAGTTTTATTTAGGGAAAGCTGTAGACAATAAAGTACTTCAATCTGGAGCATCTGGCGGTGTTGGAACTGCTCTTTTATTATATCTATTAGATGAAAAGATTGTTGAGGACGTAGTAGTAGTGACATTAGATAGAGGAATTCCTAAAGTTATTGTTACAAGTAATATTGATGTCATTAAGAGTGCTGGTGGAAGTAAATACATTCCTATACCCCTTATGGAGAAGGTTATTCATGAGCTGCATAAAAGACCGAGAAAAATAGCAATAACAGTAACTCCGTGCCAGATGGCAGCCTTAGAGAATGTAATCAATATAGATAAATATATTGATAGAGATTTGATATATGCAATTGGTCTATTCTGTGGTGATGTAAAAGATATAAAATCCCTTAGTGTAATAAAAAATAAGTTAAATGTGGGTTCTGATAGTCAGTTTTTAGGTTGGCGATATGGTAAATGGCCAGGAGGAGCCGCTTTTAGAATGAAGGATAAATCATTAAGAATTGAAAGTTACAAATCATTCTTGGAGATATCTCAACCATTTTATACGTTGCATAGATGTTTAATGTGCCCTTCAAGAGAAAATTGGTTAGCTGATATAGCACTTGCAGATAACCATAAAGGTAAATCTAATGATACTGTAATAGTAGCTAGAACTAATAAGGGCCATGAATTATTGTGTAAGGCAAATACTGCAGGTGTAATAACTTTAAATAAGATGGGGGAAAAAGATTCTGATAATTTCTATGTATCATTAACTAAATTCGTGCCAGCTTTACAATATATAAAGTACAGAGAGCGTAGAAAATTGCCTACGCCTAAGTATGATTACAATCCGATTCTGTATCTACAAAAAACTACTAGACGTCTTAGAATGACTAAATTAGTAAGATACAAAATGTTTATTTATACACGCAATAAATATGTTCTTAAATTTTTAACTAAATATCCGGTAGTTATGTCGCGTATAGGACGTTTTATTAATAATTTTCCAGATGAATTACCAGGACTAAGAATATATAGGAAATTAATTAAAAGTCTAATTAGGTAGGTGATTAAATGGAATTGAAGTTATACGAACTAATTGTAAAAAGTGCAAAAGTTGGGCTTGAGCTACAACTAGAAAATGGTAGCTTTCCCAAAGGGACAAACGGACCCTGGAAAGATTCGGATACACATGTACGGACCACAGCTCATTGGGCAATGTTACTCTATAAAGCATACAAAATTACTGATGAGCAAGAGTACTTACTTGCAGCTAGAAAGAGTTGTAACTATCTAATACAAAAAGAAAATAGACCCTATGGGAATACGTTTTATTGTCGTAGTAACGACGATAAGGATAAATGCAACGGTTTGATTGGTCAAGCGTGGGCTTTAGAACCCTTGATTATTATTGGGATAGAAGAAAATAATAGTACCTATATAAACACCGCAAAAGAAGTAATTGAAAATATTCCTTATAACAAAAAGATGAACTTATGGGAAACTATTGATATTGATGGAGCAAACCATGGTTGTCATTTTACAATAAACCAACAAATCTGGTTTTCTGCGATGAATTTATTATTGGCAAATTATCTTGAAAACGACAATTTAATCGAGAATAGTAAGAGTTTTTACTCTAATTTACCTAATTATATACAGTGGGTAGATGATAACAATTTAATAAGACACCGTGTGATTCTTGAGTCTCCAGTTAAATCCTTTGTAAAGAAAATATTACTTAAGCGAAGCAATGAGAATTTTAATACCGAAGTAAGATTAAGATCTAAAGGATATCAAACATTCATATTATTTGGTCTAGCGCTAGCGTATAATTACTTCCCTCAATATGATTTTTGGCAAGACCCTAGAATGATGAAGATGATTAAGAAATCTTTTAATTATGTTCTTAGCAAATACCCATATGGATACTTGGAAGCTGATGATGGATTCAGATGGAGTTATAATCCTGTAGGAATAGAAATGTCGTATGCCTCAGAAGCATTCTCTGAGTACTTAGAAATAGATAATCATCATTATGAAATTGAAAAATGGATAAGTTTACAAATTTATGGGTATTACAATTTTGATGATGATTTAATGAACTTAAATACCACAGATTCTAATATTTTGTCATCGCGCTTGTATGAAGCAACATACATTAGTGATTGTATAATAAAACCGTATGAATGGCATACAAATTGGGTGAATAAAAATGTCACTTAAAAATAGGATAACACAAAGTCATTTAATCAAAGGATTCCTAATGATTTCAGGGGGTACTGCTTTTATTCAAGTAATTAATATCGTTTTATCTCCGATTATTACTAGATTGTATTCTCCTGAGGAGTTTGGAATTCTTACTTTGTATTCATCAGTTATGGCTGTTCTTATTGTATTTGGTTCATTTTACTATGAGTCTGCAATACCTATAGCAGAAACAGAGGAGAAAGCTATAAATGTATTTGCATTATGTATTGCTATTTTAGTTTTAGTAGTTTCAGTAATCAGCGTGCTGTTATTTTTTCAAGGTGAAAACTTACTTATTTTGTTAGATGCTAAAGATTTAGCAAATTACGCATATCTTATTCCAATTGGGGTATTCGCTGTAGGGTTATATAATATTTTAATGAAGTGGACTTTACGTGAGCGGGATTATAAAAGTATATTCAAATCAAAAGTAAGTCAGAGTGTTTCTAATAATCTAGTGAAAATTATTTTAGGGTTATTGAACTTTGGTTCTTTAGGTTTATTACTTGGAAATATTACAAATCAAAGTGCTGGTGTGACCGTATTATCATTTAATGTATTCAGGAAGAAAAGCTTAGTAGGTCTGATTCGAATTTCAGAGATTATTTGGTGCGCTAAAAGATATATTAATTTTTTTTGGTATTCATTACCAAATGCAGTGGTTTTAAGTTTTACAACACAAATACCTGTTTTCTTCCTTACTTCAATCTACGGTAGCGAAATTGTAGGGTACTATGGATTAGCTAATTCGATAGTTAAGTTACCAGTTGCACTGATAGGAGCATCAGTAGGGGAAGTTTTTTATGCTGAGGCAGCATCTATTGGCCTAGAGAATCCTCAAAGATTAATTAATCTTTCAAACAAACTTCTTAAAAAGTTGCTTGTTATCGGGATTATCCCTTTTTCAGTATTAGGTATTTTTGGTCCTCAATTATTTTCATTTGTTTTTGGTCATAATTGGTATGATGCAGGTATGTATTCCCAGATGCTTTCCATTGGTGTGTTTGCTAACTTGGTTTTTCACCCAATTAGTAGAATTTATGGTGTGTTTGAAAGACAACGATTAAAATTGGTTATTGATTTAGTTAGATTTATTGCTATTGCAATTGGATTCTTAGTTGCTAGGGAATTTGATGTGCAACCACAGTTTGCTGTTTTAATTTATTCAATATTAACTATGATTTTCTATTATTTGACTTATCTATTTGCACAGATAATAATGAAACGATTTGTAAGTGATTTAAATCATACTAATTAATATGACAAATAAACATTATCTGATATTGACATTTTAGTTATATTGTTAAGTCAACATAGAGTTTGAATAAAGGAGGTCTTAACATCACATGAAAGTACGCAAAGCAGTCATACCAGCAGCTGGCCTTGGAACGAGATTCTTACCAGCTACAAAGGCTATGCCAAAGGAAATGTTACCAATTGTAGATACACCTACAATTCAATATATTATACAGGAAGCTATTGATAGTGGAATCGAAGAGATTCTTATTATAACCGGAAAAAGCAAAAGAGCAATCGAAGACCACTTCGATAGAAATGTTGAATTGGAATTGGAACTTGAGAAAAAAGCCAATGAAGAATTATTGAAAGTGGTTAGAGACATCACCGATCTTGTCGATATCCACTACATAAGACAGAAAGAAGCCAAGGGATTAGGGCATGCCATCTACTGTGCAAAGACCTTTGTAGGCAACGAGCCATTTGCCGTTATGCTTGGTGATGATGTAGTTTATACTGAGGACACGCCATGTCTTAAGCAGATGATAGATGTTTATGATGAGTATAAGACATCCGTATTAGGCGTTCAAACTGTTAAAGATGAAGACGTATGTAAGTACGGAATCGTTGATGGTGAAAGAGTAAGTGATAGAGTCTACACCGTGAAGGGGTTAGTTGAAAAGCCTGCTGTAGATGAAGCACCATCCAATGTTGCTATATTGGGTCGTTATATCATCAATCCAGGTATCTTTGATATTTTATCTGAAACAAAGCCTGGTAAAGGTGGAGAGATTCAGCTGACGGATGCACTTAAAGAGTTAGCTCTTAAGGAAGATATGTACGCTTATGACTTCATTGGCAAAAGATATGATGTAGGAAACAAGCAAGGATTCCTTGAAGCCACTGTGGAGACAGCACTTAGACGAGCTGATCTGAGAGATGAATTCTTATCATATTTAGTGAAGGTTGTTGAGAAGGAAGTTGGATCTTTGGCTGAGGTTGCTGCAGGGAGAGAAGATTAAGAAGCAATCTGATATGATAGAAATGAAATGAGACAACTCTCTAACTATCCCCACCTATCCCCAAAACTCCCCAAGAAACTTTTCATCCACATAAGTAAATTTTGGGAATCTTATATGAAGCGTTAGAAGTAATAAGGGTTACATCAACTAAAGCTTAGATTTGAGAGGTGCCGGGCACGGACAAGTGGACAAGTTGATTAGGGTGATGGAGAGATGAGCAGCTATACAGAATAAACAGATAGGCAAATAGGCTGGTATCAAGATCGGTAGTGACGATGACATCAAGATAGCCATGATCACTTTGAAACCCAGATGAGCAGTGATGGTAACACCTGGATGTGCTGTGATGGTAAACAGCCCAGATAAGCTGTGATGGCAAACATCCCAGATCGGTAGTGATTCTGGTTGAGCAGTTTTACACCATGATTAGCAGTGAACGAGAACGGGCATTTTTTAGAAGCAGAGATGTCCGTTTTTTTTTAAGAAGATGAGTTTACAGAATATTTTGTTGATGGATGGGGTATGCGATATGGATCTAGAAAAGACTAGAAGAAAGTATAATTCGTATAAAGAGTTCCTTCTCAATGAGTTAATGTACATTGATTCAATGTTTGAACTGTACATTTACCTCAAAAATCAGCATGTAAGTAGACTTGACATATTAAATATTTCGCCAGCGTTCTTCGGATTAACTGAGAATGCCCTTTTAGAAAGTGCGACAATTAGGTTAAGCCGATTATACGATAGTGATAAAAAAACTGTTACACTGAAAAAGTTTTTAAACCATGTTGAGCAAAATAGAAAGTTGATATTTAATGAAAATGATCAACCCGTTATTATCGACCAAATTAGAGAAGACAACAAAAAATTTGAAGACTTTAGTGAGAAGATAAACAGTTTGAAAGAAGTCAGAGATACAAGTCTAGCTCATAATGATTATTGTAAATTGGAAGATGGGTTTGATGTTTGGGCTGGGAAAAACATTGTAATAAGAGATATCCGTGCATTGATTGCTTTTGGAGAAAATCTTATTAACAACTATTCGAGATACAGCAGTAATACTGCCCACTCCATTAAGGCTACCAATAAATTAGATGTAGAATATATGCTTAGAGTATTAGAAAAGAATAGGAAAAGATAAAAGAAATAAGAAATATCATAGATTGTCGGGATGGTATACGTTGAGGAAGATTGGGTTGATGTTATGAATGTGGAGCATCGAGGAGAAGATGAATAAGATAAGCATCAGTCAGAGTTATAGCATTGAGGAGGTGTATTTGTGGATTTTGTAGTTGGAGGATATCCAGATATCGAAAACAAACTTAGTGAAGTTGACTTGCTAAAGGTTGCGGCTTTGTATGGAGATAAGATAACATTAATAAGCCCGATGTATCAATTATATGATGCAATAACGGTAAACGTTAATGCTAAAAACAACGAGTTAGCAATCGTGAATAGCATCATTAAGTTACTTCCTTTTTGTGAAATGGCGGATTCAAGCTTTGCCGAGCAAAGCACACCAATTTATGATTTCAAGAATATCGTCGCTTCAAAATCATATAGAAATGCTCCTATAAAATATAAATTAGAAACAAGAAGACAGCTAAAACAAACTTATGACGAAATAATGGAAAAACTAAATGAAATTTTAGGTGCTGATGAAATTAATGATATTAATAGACTAAAGAGAGAAAACAGACTAATTGTTCAAAAGTTTAATAACTCTAGCTTGGTGGATGATAATTTTATTAATGAGTATATCTTTAGTGTAAGTAACAGTATGAAGCAGGCATATCCACTGTTAGACCATAGGTTGGGTGATTTAATTACCAACTATAGAAATGTAATACAAGATGACATTTCAAAAATCGAAAGAAAAAATATTATCACATCAGGATTAGCTCGCAAGTTAATGATAGAGCTACCAGCTTTTGATTCAGCATCAATGGATGAAATAATTGATCTTAGGCGAGAATTAGATAGATATTTAGTCAGATTTAGAGCCGCTATTTTGACTTATTCAGAAGAAATTACCGTTCTACCTTGGGATAGCGAATTTGATTTGAATTGCGAACAAGTTTTTATCAAACATGTAGAACCTGCAATACTTGAATTGAAGGAACAGGTGGATGATAACAGGATATATAAAAATCTCTTTGGTTCTTTGCTATCAGATGATAAATTGAAGAGCTTTATTGGATCAGTTATCATTTCTTCTGCAACATATATATCAACAAATGGGACAGATACAACTATCAACCCCGAACTCTTAGCTGCAGGAGCTTTTGGGCTATCTGAATTAACCAAGGCCGGATATAAAACATCTGAAAAGAACAAACAAATAAAAAGAAACAATCTGTATTTCTATTACAAAGCGTCTGATAAATATAAGTAAAAGAAGTGCTATTTGAGGAAAGATGAGTCATTTTAATTGGTGGTGAAACTATGAGAGCGCAGTTGTATTTAGATAATCGAATACGAAAAACGCTGAAAGAACCATATGAGACATTTGCTAAGACATATGTTGAAAGAGTTATACCGATATTCTCATCGTTAGAGGAAGAGTCACAGGCTATTGCTGATGAGAAATATGAGGATCTTGGAAGGTATTTTAATCCTGAGAGCGATGATCCTGCAGACTATGCAGAGATGGCATGGGAAGCAGGACTCGAACATTATGAGAGTATGTCACTCATGCAGTACAATATGAGATTAATGTGGATCTCAACCCTATATCAATTCTGGGAACAGCAAGTTAGAAAATTTGTCTTTGAAGAAGTGACGAGGACTCATAAATTTATCGATAAGAAAGGTAATGACGTTGATTTTGCAGGCTTCTGCACCCGTGGAATCGATGATATAAAAGAAGAGTTCAATGAATTTGGACAAGACTTAGAGAAACTCATTTCCTGGTCTAAGATTGAAGAACTAAGATTGCTAGCCAACGTCATAAAACATGGAGAAGGTTGGTCTGCTACAAAGTTGAAAGAACTAAGGCCAGACTACTTTGATGCAGGAGTTATATCAACTGATTTGCTTGATTTGTACAAAACAACACTTGGAGAACGAGTACTTAATATTGATGACAGTGAGTATGAGATTTACTGTGATGCAATTATTCAATTTTGGGATGAACTTCCTGAAGTGATGTATTCGAAATATAATTTTTACGCAAATTTGTGAAATGGGTATTGACCACAACATTTTTTTGTAGTATAATTACGCTATAAGGTGAAATATGAGTAAATGATAAAAGATGAACGAGAGAATATTATTTTCAACAGTTCACCTCAGAATGAAAGGAGGTGCAAATCGTGAGAGAAAAATATATTAGGTTTGGAGATTTCATTAAGAAGAAGAGACAAGAACATCCAGATGAACTAACACTAAAAGAAGTTTCTAAAATGCTCGGAATATCTCTTTCATTTCTAAGCGATGTTGAAAATAACAGAAGGAAGCCCTTTGATAAGGACAAGATGGAACTGTTCGCAGAACTATTTGATCTCGATGATGAAGAAAAAGCAATGATGTATGACCTTGCAGCCAGGGATCGCGGTGAGGTGCCATCGGATATTGAAGATATCATGATGTATGGTGAAATAGGGGATATGGCGAGACTCGCCTTAAGGCAATCTAACGCAGGAAAGATAAGTGAGGATGATTGGAAACAGTTTATAAGAGATATGGAAAAGAAGAATAATACTAGCGAATGAAAAGAGTAAAACATATTTTATAATGGGCAATGGATAATTTAAGAGAAGATCAATTAGAAATGAAAGCTAAATAAAAAAGTAAAAGCAAAATTAAAAAATGATAAGTCAAATTAAGGGTCAATCACAAAAACTGTAGGATTGACCCATTGAACCTTCGTTTTAATATCTGTTAAAACAATAGAATAAATTAAGAACCTCCGCTATGATTGAAATACATCGTTCCAGAGACACAAATCCAATCACAGCGGAGGCTCTAAATGAATTATACACAAAAAGAACAGATCAGTACAATAACCAGTTCCCAAAGTTACCTGCGTTTCCCATCTTTTCTGTCTGGCTTCACCAATACCGATAGCATACTGCATGATTCATCCTCTGGTAGGGGAGTGTTTCGCCTCCGGGGTGTCCTCGAGGTAAATGATTCGGACCGCATCTGCCAGGAGTGCGGTGGGGTGATGCACATACACAACACGTTCTCGTGTAATCTCTGGCATCTTAACTTTGGACAGAATTACAGCTTCCTTGAATTCGAAAAGAAGCAGTTCCTGTGCCCGGCATGCAAGACTACAAAGATCCAGCAAGTGCCGTTTCAGGCTCAAGGCCACCGGATCACGGCAGAGCTTTTGCAGTATACAAGGGATCTTCTCGCCGCCGGAAGCTATACGCTCAAACAAGTTGCTGAGATCACAGGCCTTGGCAAGAACACCGTCAAGACGATCGATCTGAAGCGTCTGAAGGATAAATATACCATCGATGGTACAACGCTCATCAAACCAGAGCGGCAGGCCAGGTGCCTCAGCATTGACGAGTTCAAGCTCCATAATGGTCACCGCTACGCCACGCACATCATCGACCTACAGACCGGGCATATCCTCTGGATCGCCCACGGCAAGCGCAAGCAGGTCGTCTTTGATTTCATAGACCACGTAGGCCTTGAATGGATGAACGGTGTAGAGGCTGTCGCCTCTGACATGAACTCGGATTTCCAGGAAGCCTTTGAGGAAAAGTGTCCACACATACAGCCGGTTTTCGACCACTTCCACATCATCAAGAACTTTAATGACAAGGTGGTCTCAGAAGTCCGAAAAGACGAACAGAGACGTCTCGAAGAGGATGGTAGATCCAAAGACGCAGAGTCCCTCAAGAAGACCCGCTACATTCTGATGTCCTCCCGGGAGACCCTGAAGCGTAAAGACCGGGAGGCAGCAGATGGTAAGGTGCTTTCAAAGAGCGGCTTACTCTTTCAAAAACCGGAGGTCATTCGCAAGCCAGGCAGCGAGGAGAAATACGACCAGCTCATCAGGGAAAACAAGCTCCTGTTTACGCTGGATATCATCAAGGAGATGCTGTCGGAAGCCTACAAGGCTCCCCGTGAGCCTGAGATGGCAAGCCTGATAATCGAGATCATGGAAATCTGTTATGCTTCGGAGAATAAGCACCTGCAGTGGTTCGGTCGCCTTATGGACAGACACTTCGAGGGAATCATTGCATTTGCGACCTACCGAATTTCGAATGGTCCGATCGAGGGGATCAACAACAAGATCAAAACATTACGGCGTCAGGGATATGGCTATCCTGATGATGAATACTTCTTCCTCAAGCTATTCGATATTAGTCGGAAGGCTTATGTCAGGAACCCACCATCCCACAAAATTTATGATTGAGCCCAAATTAAAGTGAGAAAATCAATTTCAAGAAAATCGATTATATGTGAATACTTATAAAATGAAAATCAATTAAAATGAAAATCACTCAAAAAAAAAGAATAATAAAAATAAGAGCTAATCAAAAAGAAGATCAATTATATAAAATGTGAATATGCCCTCAAAACGATAATCAAAAACTTAACGAGCCTAGTAGAGAAAAAATAAAACCATTGAATAATATTTTAAAATAATTTAAAACCACTTATTTCAAGTTAGATTATATAGCCAAATTATTTATTAGAGAGTATTAAAGACATATATTTTGAAGCAAAGACGTAATACCGAATACAAACATTTGTTGTTAATAAAGCCCGTATTAGGCGCGGTTGCTTTATCCCGACAAGAATGCGAAAGAGTGGTGATCAGTTTTGATTGAATTCCGATGGAATAAAATAGACAAGAAGAGCAACACACCTGTAATCAAGGACGTGGAGCTTGATGAACTGGCGGAGATGCTGCTGAAGGATTATAAATCGGCACTCCTAAAAGAGCCAAGAAAAATTGGGTCTAACCTAATAAAGTGGACACTCCAAGTTTTGGGTAAAAAACCGCTGCTAAGCCTTGCAATAAGCATCTTCCAGTTAAGAGAAATTTAATTCTTTACGTACTATATGTAAAGTGTCCACTTTTCAAGGGCGGAAAAGTGCGTAAGAAAAGAAGTGAGAATTTCATCTGCACTTCATTTGAGAAGGATATATCATTTAAACCATAGGGATGCAATTTAGTTAAGAAAAGCACCAAAATTATAAGTCAATGCAACCGAAGCACTCCCAGCCAAGGAGTCCTTTGCTGAGAGTGCTTCGATAAATCAACTTACTTATGAAATAATAGGGCTTTTCGTGCTTCAAGAAACGAACTTATGGTTTCAATTTTCTAGATAGAAGGCAAGTTGGCATAATACTCGGTCCGCTTCTCATAAGGACTTCTGTAATCATTGAAGCTGTGTATTCTTATATTGTTATAGAAATCGATATAGGCTGCAATACCCAGCTGAACTTCTTCAATGTTTTCGAAATCATAGAGGTAGACAAACTCCTTCTTCAGAGAACTGAAGAAAGATTCCATCGCTGCATTATCACCAGGAGTCCCGGGTTTTGAATAGGATGTTCTCCCGTTGCTATTTGAGATCAGATCACGAATCTGTTTGGAAACAAACTGGGTACCGCGGTCGGAATGAAAAATAACTGGTATTGTTGAAGCGGATGTTCCTGTTTTCTCCAGAGCTTTTCGGATGGTGGCCTTTACAAGCCTCACAGACTGATCTTTATAAATCTGGAATGCAAGGATGCTGCGATCATAAAGATCCAGTACGGTGCAGAGAAAGACTTTACCTTCCGAAGTGATAATCTCTGTGATATCGGTGCAGAGAATCTGGTTGGGTGCATCAGCGAAATAATGTCTGTTGACAAGATTCGGATAGGATTTCAAAGCTCTTCTGAAAATCGACTTTTTTCTGGAATGGATACTGCTGCTGAGAAGTCCATTCTCCTTCATCAGTCTGTAGACTCTCTTCTCTCCAAGAAGAGGGAATGATTTCTCAAGAACTTTATGCATTTTGCGATACCCATAGCTTTCAAATTTATGTGCATGCCTGATATTTCTCATCATACGTATGATATCTTCATTGGGATTTTCTTCCTGACTGCGTTTATACCACTTATAGTACCCAGAACGGGAAACAGAAAAATATCTGCACAGCGTTTTGATGGGCAGGTATTCCGCATATTTTCGAACCAGGAGAAACAGAGCACGCTTTCTCGGCTTGATGCCGTTTTCGTATAAACTGTTCAAGATCCCTAGAATGGGATTATTCTTTAACTCTTTCTTCATGTAACCAACCTCATCTGCAAAGTGAAACAAGACAACGTTAACCAATATACCAAAATAGTGCTGCTTAATCAAATAGTATTACTCTATGGAAGAATAAAGAAACAATATTTCTGTTGATCTATAAATTGGAGTTGAGATTATTGTGAAGATCTATATCATATCGGGAAAGAATGCTATAGCGGAGATCCATTCGGTGGAAGCCTCGCATCCCATGCCTTCTAGGCAACCAGAAGATGTGTTCACGGGACAGAAGTTCATGATTGAAAAAGAAGAGTATCTGCTCCTTACCCATAGAGAGACGCAGTACTCCATTGCAGCAAAAATCAAATCCGGCCTTTCACAAACTGAATTGGAGAAAGAGATCCTGGATGCAGCATACGATTCCTTAAGAAGAGAAGGAATCCCAGATGAAATCGAACGAGATTTTCTGGGTGTGGATCAAGGGATCACGTATCATAATCTTATAAACAGGATGGACGTAAGGTCAATGAAGACGAAAGCTAAAATCCTGAAAGAGATGATGGAGCATGCAGGAGATAAGCGCTATCTTAAGAACCTGGTACAAAAGAACATCAACAGAATTCCGGTGAAAAAAGGAAAGGATCTCATCATACCTTCCCAGCGTCTCATAACATACCTGGAAGAACGATATGAAAGACCTGTAATCGATCAGAAAGCCTATGAGTTCAGGATCCGCTTCAGAAGGAAGGAAGAGAATCATACTGTAATCATGGCGGTCCCTGAATGGTTTCCTACCTATCAGCTGCACGAAATCATAGGCTTACTCCTAGGATTTGATATCGATGCATACTGGATGGATGACTATGAGTATATCATTTCATCCGGCATGCAGAACACGATGTCTTCTTTTTTGCCCGAAAAAGAACATATGTTTATAAGTGATGAGAGTGCTTGCACCATCAGAAGCCAGGAAGAACTTACAGATTTTCTAAGCAGATATCTCCTGGTTCGGGATCTGGAAAGAGAACGGATTCTATATGATTTTGGAACAGCTGCAAGGGTCTTTCAGATCAGAGTAGAAAAAGGTGAGCGTATAGAGCGCACTTTCTGCAGAAGTCCCAGAATCCTCGGGAGGATTATAGGTCATAAGCAAGACAGCAGCACTTCAGAAAAAGTACAAGGTCTCAATACTGAACTGGAACTCTATTATGAATGAATATTCGCTTGAGAGGATGGGTTTGCTTATAAAAAGACAGGATATCCATTGTGAACCATGCCCTGAGGAAGTATAGTTTATATAGAGACAGGTACATCAAGGAGAACATGATTTCCATGGGGAAAGAGCAGGTGCTTTGCTCCATGGAATTACTGCTGCCAGGAAGTAATCAATTACGGATCTGTAAAACAGAAATTGAAGTGGAGGTGCACCATGCGCGATAAGGCCTATATGACTGAGGTGGAAAGTCTTCTGGAGAAGCTGACGGAAAAAGAAAAAGATACGCTGATTCTCAGTCTGGCAAGACGTCAAGAGGAGAAGTATGAGAAAGCTTTTCTGAAGCTGATGGGAAAGAAAGAAATCTCTCCTCTGCCCATCCTGATGAACCAGGATGAAGTGATGTCCTTTCTTAAATGGCTAGGGGAAGTCAATCAAGGCATTCTCTATCTGGAATGCAGCTATGATGAAACAGATGAGGACTATCCCTGGGATACAGGTTATGAAATTCTGTACAGGGATAAAGAAGGAATCGGCAGTAGAATGAAAGAAGGGGTTCTTCTGGCAGAAAAACTTCTGCAGGGAAAGTACTATGAGGAAGCCCTTGCCCTTTACGATGCCACTCTAGGCACAGCCGTCACAGCCATAGAAGAGGAGTCTGGAGAATGCATGGAGATGAGTTTTTCAGATCTTGTGGATGAGGAAATCATTCAAGTGGATGAAGCCTTCTTTACGCTCTCCAGACTTCTTGCCGTCTATGATTGTAAAGAAAAGCGTGAAAGAGCGGAAGACTTCTATGAGATGCTCTCACAGCCTCGAGCGCATAAGCTGAAGCTCAGGGACTTCTGGTCCGTCACCTCAGAAGAACTGAAGGGCAGGGAAACCTTCCTCCAAGAATGGATCGATTTCCTCTCGGAAATCTCCGGAGACCGGGCGGAAGAACTTCTTTACGAAGCGGCCCATGAACTGGGAGGCGTGGAAAAAGTAACCGGGCTTGCGGGAGCGCTGAAGGACATTCACCCCAGACTGTATCTTCGCAGTGTAGAACTGTACATGGAAGAAGAGAAAGAGAATGAAGCCCTTGCCATCGGCTGGAAAGCTCTGGAGGAGATTCCAGGCTCTCTTGTGATCCGTGCAGAGATCTGTGACAGAATGATACAGCTGGCTTTGAACATGAGTGACAGCGAAGCTGTCCATAGGCTCATGAAACTTGCATTCTCTTCTGATTCGACGCTTCCACGTTATTTGAAGCTCTTTCAGCTGCCTGCATTCAGAGAAGTTATCACAGCTGCTTCAGAAGAAATAGGACTTCTTCCCAAACGCCTATATAGTGCAGAGAGATCCTTCAGCAGGGAACTTACGACCAACAGCATCAGTGACCATGAACGGGATGTGATATACTTTTTCAGCGGCAGCTTCCATGAGACTTTCGAGAAGTGTAAAGCAGATTCCACTTCTCTTGGCTGGAGCAGTTCTCTGAAAGGAGTGGTGGTTCCGCTTTTAATTCTTGTATTAAACAAAGAAGAAGCTCAGACAGAACCTGCGGATATGCTATGGAAGGAAACACTAATGAAACTTGAGTACGGCTTCAGCGAGGAAATCCTTCTTCAGGACTTCATGAACTGGAAACAGGTCATGGTAGAAGAAATAAGAGAACTTGAAGACTATATGGATTGGGTCAGAGATGAAACGGATAAAAGAGTGGACGCTGTTGTGGGTGGCGGGTTCAGACAGAGCTATCATAAAGCAGCGCTTCTCATCACCAATCTAGGGGAAATGCTGGAGTCCAGAGGCTATACAGGCAGCAGAATAGAGCTTGCGGAGCGTTATAGGAACCGTTACAAGAGACATAGGGCATTTAAGGAAGAACTAAACGCTCTGGGTCTGTAGCACAACCAGTACAATCTGTTTGAGG
Source organism: Proteiniclasticum sp. C24MP (assembly GCF_043951855.1). NCBI lineage: Bacteria > Bacillati > Bacillota > Clostridia > Eubacteriales > Clostridiaceae > Proteiniclasticum > Proteiniclasticum sp. C24MP. The sequence goes on along the minus strand of NZ_JBINJW010000002.1, from coordinate 177,972 downwards.
GGGTTTGGAATGGATAGAAGGGCACTCGAAGAAAGAGTAGAGCAGCTCCAGGAGGAAAATAGAAGACTCAAAGAAGAGAATCATGCGCTGAAAGCCCGTTTCTTGGAAGAGCAGAAGGAAAGCCAGGAGTTTCAGATTCAGACGGTACTTAAGCTGGAACCGGACTCCTCCGATTCCAGCGAACTGATTTCCAGAACCAGCAGCGCAAAGGAGAAAATCGATCTTTTCAAGTCTCTGTTCAGAGGCAGAGAGGATGTCTGCGCAAAAAGGTGGAAGAATCAATCCGGATACTCTCCATACTGCTTGAACGACTTCAAGGACGGAATCTGCAGAAAGCCGAAAGTGAAATGCGCAGCGTGCATGCACAGCAGATTTGCACCATTGGATGAGGAGAGAGTCGAAGGTCATCTTCGAGGAAAATATGTATTAGGCATTTATCCGATGACCCAGAGAGATACCTGCTACTTTCTTGCAATGGATTTTGATGAGGAGACCTGGAAAGAAGATGCGAGGGCGGTGCTCGCTGTCACGCATAGATTGAATCTGCCTTCCTATCTGGAACGTTCTCGTTCAGGGAATGGATGTCATATCTGGTTTTTCTTTGAAGAAGAAGTCAAGGCGAAAGCAGCCAGAAGACTCGGTATGTCCATATTATCCATGGCCATGGAAGAATGTGGAACCATTCAATTCAGCTCCTATGACCGTCTCTTTCCCAGCCAGGATTTTCTACAGAAAGAAGGATTTGGCAATCTCATTGCACTTCCACTACAGAAGGAGCCTAGAGAAAATGGGAACGCTGTGTTTCTTGATGCGAATTTTGAAGTGATTCCGGACCAGTGGGCTTATATGGCACAGATGAAGAGGATTTCGAAAGAGACCCTAATTAGGATCGGCAGAATGGTTCCTTTGGCAGTGAAAGAAGAAAAAGAGAAAGGGAGTGTAAGGCTAGAGAAGAGCATCGGGGTTGAACCGGATGATTTTCCCGTATGCGTTTCACTAGAAAGACGAAACGGAATAAGGATCACTAAAGAAGGACTTTCGCCCCGAGCACTTTATTTTCTCAGAGGACTGGCGTCCTATGCCAATCCTGAATTCCTGCAGAAGCAGGCTATGCGACAGACTACATACGGAACACCAAGAATGACCATTGTCTATGATGAAGATGAAGATTTTATCACTCTTCCCCGGGGAAAAGAGGAAATCCTACTGGAGAAGCTTACCTCCTTAAAGATACCCTATGAAGCAAGGGATGAACGAAAGAAGGGAATGGAAATTTCCCTATCTTTTAAGGGGCAGCTGAGGGCGCAGCAGGAAGAAGCGTATGAGGCGCTGTCACAGCATGAGAATGGAGTGCTTTCTGCAACCACCGGATTCGGTAAGACAGTAGTGGGCGCAAGACTCATAGCGGAAAAAAGATGCTCCGCCCTGGTGCTTGTCCATACTCGTGAACTTGCTGATCAGTGGAGGAAGAGGCTGGAAGACTTTCTCGATATCCATGTGGACTTGGAGCGAACTCCAGGTAAAGGAAGTGGTAAGAAATCCGTCATCGGTCAGCTTGGAGGAGGAAAAAACGCACTGCATGGAATTGTGGATATTGCGTTGATGCAGTCTCTGTTTGAAAAGGATAAAAGTGTCAAGCCACTCCTTCATGAGTACGGACTGATTATAGTAGATGAGTGTCACCACATCTCAGCAAAAAACTTCAGCAGGATTCTGGCTGCCGCAGATGCGAAGTATGTGTATGGTCTCACAGCGACACCCATCCGGAAGGATGGTCATGACCCCATGATCTTCATGCATCTGGGACCGGTACGCTATAGAATTGATGCGAAAAAAGAAGCGGAAAAGAGAGCCTTTGATCATTTCATCCTGCCCAGATATACAACAATTAGACTACCATTGGGAAAAGAACAGAAAGAGTGGTCCATCACAGAAATCTATAAAAGAGTCTGTGAAAGTGAGAGTAGAAATACGATTATCATAGAAGACTTGCTGGAAGCGGTGAAACATGGAAGACATCCACTGGTACTGACTGAGCGTGCAAGTCACGTAGAAGCACTTTCGATAATGATGGAAGAGAAAGGGCTCTGTCCTATTGTTCTTACAGGAAGAATGAAGACGAAAGATAGAAGAGAAGCCTTGGAGAGAATCGCTTCCATGGACGAAGGTGACACTGCAGTAATCGTCGCCACAGGAAAGCTCATTGGTGAGGGATTTGATGTGCCTAGACTTGATACGCTATTCATGGCCATGCCCATCGCATGGAAGGGAACCATAACACAGTATTCCGGAAGACTGCATCGAAATTCTGAGAACAAGAAAGAAGTACTCATCTATGACTATGTGGATGTACATATTCCAGTGCTTGAAAGAATGTATCAGAAGCGTGTATCAGCCTATAAAGGACTCGGGTATGCATTAAAAACTCAGGAAGCATACAATCCTGAAGAAGGTATATTTGATGAGGAAAGCTATTTAGAGCCAATGATGGAAGATATTAGAAGAGCGAAGTCGAGCATTCTCATTTCCAGCACCTATGTTTCAGGGAAGAGATTGAAGGAGATGAAGGCGCTGCTTCTTGAAAAGTATAAAGAAGGAATCCGAGTGACGTTGAACATCAGACCGCTGGAAGATGATGCTGAGATGCATCGAAAAGTATTGTATGAAGACCTTCATGAACTGGAAGAGAATGGGATTACAGTACGTTATGACAAAGAAAACTATCTCAAATTTGTAATGATGGACCATGATCTACTCTGGTATGGTGGGATTGATCTATTGTCCGGTAAAAAGGGGAATGATTCCATGATCCGTGTCTATAGTGAATCTCTGGCAGATGAGCTTACAGGGATTTTGGCTAAGGAGTAGATTAATCAAAATCAGAATGCACTGGATGAACTTACTAATACGGACTTAAAGACCATAAGGATAAAGCATTCTGCCAATATCACTCAAGTTGAAAGAAACAGCTCAGTTGTAATACTGGATCAATAGCTGAAGAGCAAATTGAAAAGCTCCTCCCTTGGAATCCTCAGGCCAAGAAACAATGTTCAATATAATAGTCATTCCGGCGACCTTACGGTCGTCTTTTCTTTTTGTCTTCACAGATTATCTCATGCCCACTTCTACTGATATATACATCCGATAGAAGATCGCATACTGCTGAAGTATAATTCTCGCGCAGTATACTTCAAGTTGAACAGGTTGAAGAGATCTATAACTCGGCTTATGGAATAAGAAGCGCGGTATGCATCGCCGGAAGAGTGGCTCAGAACATCATAATACAGTGATTCAAAGCTCAAACATATTTTATGCATTCTACGCGTTTGGACACGGTAAATTATTATATGATTATACTGATGTTATAAATATATATCACTTTTCAAATAATAAAGCGGATAAATGACTTTCTGCGACAAGTATTATCATGAACATGTCGAAGAAATTATTAACAATTAGTGTATTACTCAAAAACTATTGATGTATAATGTCGGATAAAGTAGAATAATAGTAATGGAAAGAATAAGCAATATATTTTAGAGTGTCTTTATTCCGAATAAAGAAAAATAAGTAGGTAGAACATAGAACTTATGATTATTTGGAAGGTGGGTTATTAATGAAAATTGGAAAAATGATGCGGTGGTTTCTAAGCGTTTTCTTATCGGTACTGCTAGTTTCTCCGTCTGCCCTTAAAGTGAATGCAGAAGAAGGACCGAATTATTCTCTGGATACAGAGAGTTCAATAATTTTAAATGTGGATGTAGCAGACTCCACAAACAGTCTGACGACTGTTCGAGCAATCTGGACCTATGGAGATTATGCATATCTTCTCATTGAGAGTACAAAAGAACTCCTGACAGTCAGCATGGATGGAATCGATGCAGCTGGAGACAATGTGAGACAGTATGCCAAAGGACAGTCCATCACAGTAGGAAGCACTGTGTTTAGTCCTGTTAAAAGCAATTCATTCCTTACCGTAGCCAGATTCCCAGCGGATTCTGTAAGCAGCGGAAGCACACATGACATCCAGGCCACTTTAGGCGGTGGAGGACATGTGCTAGGAGAGCTGACCAGCTTTGCAGTGCCAAAGCTTCAGATCGACATCACAAAAGAATGGAATGGCGGACCCATGAATCCCGTCACAGCTTCTCTGTATAGATCCGATCTTACAGATCCCATCGGAACTTATGTTTTTGATACAGTAAATAACACTGCCACCATCACGGATCTGGGTTATTCAGATGGTCTAGGACGTATTTATAATTACACAGTTGTGGAAGACGAAGCCACTGTGGAGGAAGGATACACAGTCTCAGTAAACAAGGCCTATTCCTTTGAAGCAGATCTTCATCAATACGACTTCACCATCACCAATTCCTATACAAGACCTGTAGTGGATATTCATGTGGAAAAGAAATGGAATGATGGAGACGATTCGTCAAGACCTGAGTTCATTACACTGAATCTCTTTTATCTGAACGAACTGGAACAAAGAGTAGACGTGAGAAGTGTCGATGTCTATCCGGATGAAAACGGATCATGGAACTATACGTTTAAAGACCAGTATAAATATGATGACGAATATGGAATCATCGATTATATGGTGGAAGAAGAAACCGTTGAAGGATATAAGAGCTCTGTAGTGGAAACATCCTTAAACAGCTTTGTAGCCACCAACACGAGGCTCATCTCCATTGAAGGTACAAAGACCTGGAGAGATGATCCATTGACAAGCACAAGACCGGAATCCATCACTGTAGTACTATTACGAAATGATAGTTTCTACAAAGTGATACGTGTTGAGCCGGATGCATCAGGAGACTGGAACTTCAGATTCGATGCACTGGAAGAGTATGATGCAGCAGGAAATCCCTATTCCTTCACAATAGAAGAAATAGAAGTGGATGGCTACTTCACAAGCATCAACGGCTATGAAATCATCAATACACAAAGCATAGACATAACAGGAACCAAGACCTGGATCGACGAACCCGAAACCGAAGCAAGACCAGATTCCATCACTGTAGTGCTTCTTCAGAACGAAGAAGAATACAAGACGCTGGAAGTTGCGCCAGATATGGAAGGAAACTGGACCTATACCTTCAGTGACCTGCCAAAGTTCGATGAGAACGGTGCTTCCTATGCATACACCATCGATGAAGCTGATGTGGAAGGTTATGTCAGTACTGCAGACGGTTATGACCTGGTGAACACCAGAACCGGAACAGTAAGCGTATCCGGAACCAAAACCTGGCTGGACGAACCAGAAACAGCAGCAAGACCTGATTCCATCAGTGTAGTACTTCTTCAGAATGGAGAAGAATACAAGACGCTGAAAGTCCTGCCGGATACAGAAGGAAACTGGACCTATACATTCAGCACTCTGCCGGAATTCGATGAGAATGGAGTTCCATTCGAATACAGCATCGACGAACTGGAAGTGGAAGGTTATGCCACCACAGTAGAGGGGTATGATCTTACGAATACAAGAACTGGAACTGTAAGTGTATCCGGAGACAAGACCTGGCTCGATGAACCCGAAACAGAAGCAAGGCCAGATTCCATTCGTGTAGTGCTTCTTCAGAACGAAGTAGAGTACAAGACACTGGAAGTCCTGCCGGACACCGAAGGAAACTGGACCTACATATTCAGTAATCTGCCAGAATTCGACGAGAATGGATTTCCATTCGAGTACAGCATTGATGAACTGGAAGTCGAAGGTTATGAGACAGCAGTAGACGGATATGACCTGATCAATACAAGAGTAGGAACCGTGGATATATCTGGAACCAAGACCTGGCTGGACGAACCTGAAACAGCCATGAGACCGGATACCATCACCGTAGTGCTTCTTCAGAATGGAGAAGAATATGACACATCACTGGTTTCACCCAATACGGAAGGAAACTGGATGTACGCATTCAGTGTACTGCCACAATTTGATAAGCAGGGTGTACCTTATGTGTACACCATCGATGAACTGGAAGTGGCAGGATATGAGACTGCAGTAGACGGATACGATCTCATCAACACCAGAGTAGGAACCATAAACGTAGCTGGAACCAAAACCTGGCTGGATGAGCCAGAAACAGAAATGAGACCAGATTCCATTACTGTAGTATTGCTGCGAAATGGAGAAGAGTATAAGTCCATGACCGTAGAACCGGACCTGGAAGAAAACTGGATCTATGCATTCAATGAGCTGCCTGAATTTGACGAGGAAGGTGTACCATACGCATACAGCATAGAAGAACTGGAAGTTGCAGGATACACCTCTAATGCAGATGGATATGACCTGATCAATACAAGAGTCGGAACGACTTCCGTATCAGGAAACAAGACATGGGTAGATGAACCTGAAACAGAGATGAGACCTGCTTCCATTACGGTGGTACTTCTTCAGAATGAAGCAGCGTATAAGACACTGGAAGTTATGCCAGATACGGAAGACAACTGGACCTATGCATTTGGCAACCTGCCAGAGTTTGATGATAATGGCATGCCTTATGTTTACAGCATAGAAGAACTGGAAGTGGATGGTTATACCTCCGCAGTAGACGGATATGATCTCATAAACACCAGAACTGGAACCAGAACCATATCTGGAACCAAGACCTGGATGGACGAACCAGAGACAGCTGCAAGACCTGATTCCATCACTGTGGTACTGCTTCAGAATGATGCAGAATACAAGACCCTGGAAGTGATGGCAGATGCAGAAGGTAACTGGACCTACACATTCAGTGAACTGCCAGAATTCGATGAATATGGCGTGCCATACGCATACAGCATCGACGAACTGGAAGTGGAAGGTTATACCTCCACCATAGATGGGTACGACCTGATCAATACAAGAGTGGGAACTACAAATGTAGCAGGAACCAAGAGCTGGCTGGATGAACCAGAGACGGAGATGAGACCTGATTCTATCACTGTAGTACTGCTTCAGAATGGAGTAGAGTACGATACAGTGGAAGTCATGGCTGACGAACTAGGGGAATGGGTATATACGTTCACTGAACTGCCAGAGTTTGATGAAAACGGCGTACCATATGACTACACCATAGAAGAACTGGAAGTGGAAGGCTATGTCTCCACAATTGACGGATACAATCTGATCAATACCAGAGTAGGAACTGTAGATGTAACAGGAACCAAGACCTGGATGGATGAACCAGAGACAGAGATGAGGCCTGATTCCATCACTGTAATACTGCTTCAGAATGATGCAGAATACAAGACACTGGAAGTCATGGCTGACACAGAAGGAAACTGGACCTACACATTCAATGAGCTGCCAGAGTTTGATGAATATGGCGTGGCTTATGCATACAGCATCGACGAACTGGAAGTGGAAGGTTATACCTCCACCGTAGACGGGTACGACCTGATCAATACAAGAGTCGGAACCACAAGTGTAATAGGAACCAAGAGCTGGCTGGATGAACCAGAGACGGAGATGAGACCTGATTCTATCACTGTAGTACTGCTTCAAAATGATGCAGAATACAAGACACTGGAAGTCATGGCTGACGAACTAGGAAACTGGATCTATACGTTCAGTGAACTGCCAGAGTTTGATGGAAACGGCGTACCATATGCATACAGCATCGAAGAACTGGAAGTGGAAGGCTATGTCTCCACAATTGACGGATACAGTCTGATCAATACCAGAGTAGGAACTGTAGATGTAACAGGAACCAAGACCTGGATGGATGAACCGGAGACAGAGATGAGACCTGAATCCATAACAGTAGTGCTTCTTCAGAATGGAGAAGAATTCAAGACCATGGATGTCCTGCCTGATACAGAAGGAAACTGGACATACACGTTCAGTAACCTGCCTGAGTTTGATGAAAATGGCGTGCCTTACGCATACAGCATCGAAGAACTGGAAGTGGAAGGTTATATCTCCACAGTGGACGGATATAATCTCACGAACACCAGAGTGGGAACTATAACGATCTCTGGAGAAAAAACATGGGACGATCTTTCTGGAAGACCAGAAGAAATAACCGTGCTGCTCCTTCAGAACGGGAAAGAAGTGGAGAGAGTGCTTGTAACGCCGGATGAAAGCGGAGCATGGAACTACAGCTTCGAAAACCAGCCTGAATTCGATGAAACTGGCGCAGCATACACCTATGGTGTAGAGGAACTGCCAGTGGAAGGATATGAGACTACGGTGGATAGTTATGATCTTCATAACAGACAACTTAGAGGAACCCTTACCATTCTGAAGACGGATAACTTTGATGAACCACTGGATGGGGCAGAGTTTGAAATCTACGATGAAGAAGGAGAACTTGTATTTACAGGCATCTCAGATGAGAATGGAATGATAGAAGTGATGCTTCCACTAGGAACCTATAAGGTCATGGAAGTAAATGCTCCTGAAGGCTTCATTCTTGATGAAACGCCACAGATGGCGCTTCTTGATGAAGATGGAGCAGTCATAGAACTCACATTCGTCAATGAACCGGAAGCAAATGAGCTTCCAGACACCGGCGGAACAGAGGAACCGGAAGAAGAACCGGAAGAGGAAGAACCAGAGGCTGAAAAACCTGAGCTTCCAAAGACCGGATCCATGAACTACAGCTTCTGGACAGTGCAGGGGCTCATCCTGGTACTGGGTGGACTGCTGCTTCTGAAGAAAAGAAAAACCGCTTAGCAGAACAGAATAACTATAAGGGGCTATAAAAAATAGCTCCTTATTTTATTAGGATTATATAGTTAATGTTAAGTCTTTTTTGCAAGATTAGATTTTTAATAGATACTTCAAGTATTTATGTAATCCAATGCGATTATAAATATATTGTATTCAAAAAATGATTTTTATCAGATGAATATTCTTGATTGAATAGTGGTATAATATATAATAAAAATATTTTTGGGGGTATTGTATGAATAGTAGATTAACTTGGGATAGACTTTTATGTGAGGAAAGAATTAGGAAATCTAATTCAAAAAGTGCAACAGATTATCATAACGAGTTCGATAAGGATTATTCTAGAATAGTCTATTCTTCATCTGTCCGTCGATTACAAGATAAAGCTCAAGTATTTCCAATGCAAGAAAACGACTTTACACGAACTAGATTAACTCATTCTTTAGAAGTAGCATCCTTAGGTAGATCATTGTCATGGGGGATAGGTAAATGGCTGTTAGATAATAATTAATTACGTGATGTGTGGGAAATTAAAAAAATAGCTTCTATGGTTGAAACTGCATGCTTGCTGCATGATTTAGGTAATCCACCGTTTGGTCATTATGGTGAAGAAATTATAAGGAAATGGTTTGAAAATTGGTTTGAATCACAAGAGTATAAAGACATATGCAAAAAGCATATGGAGAAAAATGGTGCAGACCAACTTCCGTTAAATGAGCAACAAATGAATGACTTTTTGTTTTTTGAAGGAAATGCTCAAGGAATAAGAATACTTACAAAATTACAAATTATGAATGATAGGGAAGGAATGAATCTAACACTTGGTACACTGGCAACATTAATAAAATATCCTTGGTATTCTAGTGATGATAAATGCAAAGAAAAAGGTAAATTAGGTTGTTTCTATTCTGAAAGTGAAGTATTTGATCGCATAAAAGAAATGGTTGGAATATCACCACATAGACATCCTGCAACATTAATTCTTGAAGCTGCAGATGATATTGCTTATTTACCCACAGATTTAGAAGATGCCATGAAAAAAGGAGCAATTAAGTGGGAGACTATATATTATGAGATAAAGGATTCTTTGAGTAAGTATAATCCTAAAAAAATAGAAGCATTAAATAGAAACATTAGAGAGGCAGAAAAAAATGAAGTGCCTGATATTGATTTGATTAAATTACAGAACTTAAAAATCGTTCTACAAGGTATTTTTATTGAAGAAGTTAAAAGTGAATTTATTTCGAAATATGACTCAATTATAAATGGAAATTATAAGGGGTCTTTGTTGGAAAATTCTAAAGCTAAGGATATCGTAAAATCTTGCAAAAAAATCGCCAAAGAATATATTTTTTGCAATCATGAAATACTTAGTCTAGAATTAATAGGTGATAGGGTGATTAGTGATTTATTAGATTTATTTATTAATGCAACTATATCAATAGAAGACTGTTCCAAATATAAGAGTAAAGAGCAAAAAATATTTCATCTAATTTCTGAGAATTTTAGATACGTACAAGCGTTTGACAAAACATCACAGTCTAAAGTACAATTTAGTCAATTAAATTTATATGACAAATTGCAATTAGTCACAGATTATGTTTCTGGAATGACAGATACTTACGCTGTTAATCTCCATCAAAAGTTACTAGGTACAAGAATGCCATAAAAATCCGAGGTGATATTATGAGAATTGAAACAATCATAAGTAATAATCTTAGTTCAATTCTAAAAAAAGATAACAGTGTATTTATGTTTATTGAAAAATTATCAAATATGGGAGAGTTGATTTTTTTTGGTGGATCAATTAGAGATCTATATCTTGACTTACAAAATCATACTTCCCCTAGAGATTATGATATTGTAATAAATTCAAGCACAAAAATAAAGGAATTAGAGAAAATTATAGAGTCTTATGACCATAAAAAAAACCGTTTTGGTGGATATAAAGTGAAAATTGGTAGTACTGAGTTTGACATATGGAGAATTGAAAAAACTTGGGCATTCAGCAATAATTTGTTAGAAAGCAAGGAGAATAACTTAATTAATTCAGTATATCTTAGTGTTGACGGTATTGCCTATAATTATAACAAAAAAAAATTATATGATAATATTTTAAAGCATACTAATGAAAAGAAAGAAATAAGTGTTGTTCTCAAAAATAATCCACAAAAAGAATTAAACTTATTGAGAGGGCTGGTATATAAACAGAAATACAAGTATAGCTTTTCACATACTTTAAAATCTGAATATCGTTTGCAAAAAGAGCGCAATAAAAATTTATCTAAATTACTTTATGATCTACAATTTGACCATTATAAAGAAGAAAAATTAACTTTAAAGCAAATTGAGAGAGAGTTGAACGGGATTTAGATATTACATATGATTTATAATTCACATAATCTAGAGCGTGAATTTTACCAATTCTTAGAATACTAAAAGATCCTTCTATACATTAATGGAAGGATCTCTTTTATTATTAATACTAGACATCATAATCAGTGAAGCAACTGCAAAATTGAATGATTTTTTAGTCAGTTGATTATCAAAATATGGTCCTGACATAAATTCAATATTATTCATTTCTTTTGTTAAGAATATGACGGAATGATTGATAACTATATATAAGTTGTGGTATGATAAAAAAGGCATTTCATATTGGTGCATAACATTCCATAATACAGACAAGCATATATATGTTTACAATCGAGGTTGAAGGATGTTTATTTATATACTCCTGGCAGCTCTGGCTGCCAGAATAAAAGGATACAGCATAAAACCTGTCTTAAAAGACTATTCCTTATACCCCTTGTTTCTAGCAGAAGCGGTATACATTTTTCTTCAGATTTCCGTATTCTCAGGAAACTACAAGTTCATTCCATACGCAGGTGTTTTCAAGACCTTTTATCTCTATACCCTGATCATTCCCATTGTAGTCCATAAACTATATAAGACTGGGATCTACGGATCCATCATCCTCACCCTAGGCTCTCTCATGAATAAGTTTGTCATGAGCCAGAATGGAGGAAAAATGCCGGTATATGCGACATTATCAAAGCATACAGGTTATTTCGATGAAATGGTTCTTGGTACTGCAGATCAGATTCATGTACTCGGGAACGAGGCCACAAAATACAAAATCCTGACGGATTACATTGATGTGGGGTACAGTATTCTGAGCATCGGAGATGTGCTCATTCATTCATTCATCTTCATTACCATATATTCAGTGATCAAATCAGCTAATATAAATAGACAACAGGGGGAATCCATCCGTGGAAAACATACAGATAGCTTTAATTAAATACATCTTTGGTTTCGGCCTTCAGAGTTTCATGTTAGTTTTAGGAGTATACACCTTTAACAAGCAAAAAGTGGTATTAAGAGATTATATACTGACAAGTATGACTGTTGCGATATTCTCGTATCTCATGAAACTATTACCGATAACTGTAGGAGTTCAAACGATTCTCAATATGATTACGATGTATCTCTTATGTGTGATATTTCTTAAAATGCCACCCTATAGAACCATTCGATCAACATCTTTATGTGTAGTGTTAATTCTTCTAAGTGAGATGATAGTAACATCAATTGCTGTACAGATTGTTGGTCAGGAGCAATTCCAGACCATTATCAGTGATGCATCGCAGAGATACTATATCGGTTTATTTGCTAATATCATATTTGCTGTAATTATTGTATTATTACATCTTGCATTGAGAAAGAAGGGTGAAAAAAATAGAAGCATTAGCGCACAAGATATCGTATAAGATCACACAGCAGCTCGATCTTGACGATGAGAAGAAAGCGGTGATAGCATATGGGCTAACAGGACTTCTTCAACTTATTGCTCTCGTTTTGATAGTAGCTATTATCGGCATAATTTTTGGTTTTTTCTTTGAGGGGATGATAATACTCTTTAGTGTGGGTTTTATGAGGAAATCTACTGGAGGGGCACATTCAAAAACCATGAGTGGATGTAATGTTGTCAGTGTATTATCCATTTCCTTTTTAGCGGCAATATCAAGATATATTTTAAGTACACCTATTAGTTCAGCATCAGAATATATCATCACTTTTTTAGTTTTCGGAATCTGCATCATAGTTTTTTATCAACGAGTACCAGTGGATAACATTAAAAAACCTATTGTTAATGCAGATAAAATCAAGAGACTTCGAAAGCAGAGTTTTTATAAATTACTATTCTTTTTTCTAATGACTGTTCTTCTGATCAGACTAACGAATGTTCATGAAAGGTTTTACAGCATAGCTTCCAGTATTAAGATGGCTATGATCTGGCAGGCAATAACCCTTACAAAAAGGGGTGAGCATATTTTAAGTTGGATTGATCTTAATGTGAACAGAATACTGGAATAATAAAAATATAATGTTAGCACCTTATTCTGTATGTAAATATTTTTACATAATTAATGATGAAAGGGGGGATTAATGATGAAGAAGACAAATTTACTTACACTTGTAGCGGCTTTAGCCACTGCATTTGCAGCAACTATGGCAACATCAGCTTGCACTTATTTCTTTTACCAGCCTGAAGAACCAGAATGTCTGAGAGATAAGTAATTAAGCTAAAGAGACTTGTTGATTGACAAGTCTTTTTAACATTTATAGAGAAAGCAGGGGATGAATTTGTGGAAAGGACTTCCATCACTTAATAGCAAGAAAAGAGAACAGATCAGAATCATGTTTTTCACCGTAAAAATTCTTGCTCTTTTTTTTAGTGCTATCCCGATTTTAGAATATTTTTATGAGAAGTATAATATCAATGATGTTTATAGCACCTATGCGATAGGGGTAACACTGGTTGTATTCAGTCTGATTATGTTTTTTCTGATGTTTATTTTCAATAGAAACCAGAATAATAGAATATATCAAATCATTGAAATGATGATATTTATTTTTGTTTTTCTTACATCAATCTATGTCAGTGGTGCCAATGAAAGCAAGAACAAATATATTTTCCTTTTCATTATTATCTCTTACACCATTGAGTATGGGATGAAGACAGGACTTTTGATAGCTGGTATAGCTACAACGGTGATTGCCACCATGGATCTTACGCTTGGAAATAATGAGGTAATCAATATTCAGTTTGAAAACGACCTGGCTCTTTTCGCTATGTTTTTCTTAGTAGCATGGACAATTGGTTATTATGCGAAGTTGGAGCAGTCACATATAGATGAATTGACGAACTATGCAAATATTGACGGTCTTACGGGTGTATACAATCACCGGTATTTTTATGAACTTCTAGAACAGCTCTTTGAAGAAAACAAGGAGAATGGTACACAGCTTTCTCTGGTGATACTGGACCTTGATTACTTCAAGAAATACAATGATGTCTATGGCCATGCGCAAGGAGATATCTTCCTGAAAGAGATCACAGGAGTCATAAGTGATACCCTCAGAGAAAAGGATATCCTCTGCAGATACGGCGGAGATGAGTTCTGTGTGATCCTGCCGGAAACAGACAAGGAGAATGCCTGCAGGATCGCCGATCAGTTAAGAGAAGCGGTCTGCAGCTATGACTATCTTGGTAAGGAAAACATGAACAACAGGATGATGACGGCTTCCATAGGCGTATCAACCTACAGTTCTCAGATGGAAAGATACATCGATCTCATTGAAAATGCCGACATGGCGCTTTACAGGGCAAAGTTCCTGAGAAGAAACAAGGTAGAGGTCTATTCCTCCATCTTTGACCACATCATCGAAAAAGAGCCCAATGAGAATCTGCTGGAAGAAATTAAACCTCTGAAGACACTGATGACCGTCATCAACTCCAGAGATACCTATACCTTCAATCATGTGGAAAGAGTATTCCATTACTGCAGAATCACAGCAGATTATCTGAAGCTCTCCGCGGAAGAGAAAAGGTCCCTGCTCTTTGGTGCATATCTTCATGACCTGGGAAAAATCAATATTTCCAAAGAGACCCTGATCACCAATTCCAGGTTGAGCAATGAACAGTGGGAGGAACTGAAGAAGCATCCGCAGGACAGTGCGGATATCATCAGTCAGATCAATGGCTTTGAGAAGATTGTGCCCATCGTCCTTCAGCACCATGAGAAATATGATGGGTCCGGTTATCCTCAGGGACTGAAAGGAAATGAAATCAACTACCTGGCAAGAATCCTTACTGTGGTGGACTCCTTCGATGCCATGACCAATCAAAGGCCTTATCAGAAGACAAAATCCTTTGAAGAAGCCTTTGAAGAAATACGAAGATGTAAGGGAACACACTTTGATCCCGTCATTGCGGACAGATTCATGGAAGCTCTGAAAGAAATATAGAGTAAGTAATAGATCAGCAGATTCTGCTGATCTATTATTATAAATAAGATTTTCAAAGAAATACCAGAGAATAGACTACCAAGTTATGTATTTGAATTATCGTTAAAAAACATTCAAATATTTTTGAGATATCGGGTCTTGATATGTTCTGCTACTGCGTCAATTTCAGGAAACAATGTTGCTCTATTTATGGAGAAAGAGTTTAGTTCCTTCAAGATAGACTCTTTGTTCGTTATTATAAATATTTGCATTTTATTCTGTTTTCTTGATTTATATCTTAACTCATTAAGATTCAGATTTTGATCACCTTTTGAAAGTCCACATATTATAAAAGCTCCATCTTGTTTGATGATTCTTCTATTTTTCTTAAGAGGCAATACGATTAGAGGACATAATAAATCTTCTTTTTTTATTTCATCTCTAAAAGCAGGTTTTTCAGATTTCACTTCATGAAGGAGCCTCTTGCATTTAGTGTTAAATTCTATATTATCAATACTTGAATCAGTGGCATATTCATATAGTTTAACTTGTTCATCATATGTAAATAAAGGTAAACTTGCTAGTATTGTCACTGTATCACTTTGAGAGTATTTTATTTTGGACTCATCCTCTGAAAATACTATGACTTCACCATACATTTTAGAGTCACCATTGCAGGAGAAGTAAAGAGCAACAAGAGGATTGTTTGTTATGTCTAGCAAACGAGTGGGTAGTCCATAGTGCTGCATTTCTACTAAAACTTCAAGGTGGGACTTATTTATTTCAAAGTACTCTGGGGAACTGATAAGAAGTTCGTTATACATTTTTCGCTCGTTTTTAATATATCCATTACTTCTCATAATCGAAGGCTGAAGAATATGGTTAACATTTGTCTGCCCACGAAAAAAACTGGTTTCGTTGATCATTTCGTGATTCTTAATTAGTTTTGAGAAAGTACAGATCGAATCAACAAAATTCAAAGCAATATGATTTTTGAAATATACTATTCCGTTTTCATTTTCTATAGGTTCATTGATTTCATGTGCCTTCAAGGATAATCCTATAAATTTTAAGAGAATGGCCGTTTGAGAATCACTTTCCTGATAAGTGCTAAGAGAAAGCAACATCCTAATAAGGGTATATATTTCTTCTTCTTTCATTTGGATTGGATTTATTTTGTTGGTGTTGGATGAGTACTCAATATAATTTAGACTATTAATTAATTCATCAGCGTTTTTAGGATTAGGATTTTTTACAACTTGTATATATGGCGAATCAATATTTGAAAGTGCTATTTTTTGCTCTTCTTTGCTCCTTTTAGATTTAATGTATCTATTTATATCACAATAAGAGTCTTTTATGAGCTTTTTTACAATACCATAGTATATTGCATGTTTAATAATTTCATTATCATATAATTTCATGTAGTTCAAAAATATTACCCCCTTGAAGTATACGTATCATTTATATTATAAATTAAAATCCTACTAACAGTTAGCATATATGGATTATTTTTCAATTTTTCAATAACTTGCAATATTATATCATTATTGTGAGTTATAATCATATTGAATTATTAGACAGGGAAAATACATTGGACCGAAAGATTGATAAAATATGAGAGTGGAATCATAATCGTGGATTCCTTATCAATAATGCGAAAAATATGATAAAAAGAAGATAAAATGTTATTGTAAATGTTTTCTGAATATTGTCTCAAATATAACGTGGTGATATAATGAGGTATGCTCAATAGAGCGGAAAGGAGAGTGTTGTTAATGGAAGCCTTAAAACTCATCGGTGTTCTTGTGGTGGTCCTCGGATTCGCCTTCAAGAAAGACACCATCGCCACTGTTGTCGTAGCAGGTGTCGTCACAGGTCTTGTGGCAGGCATGACGCCTATGGAAATTCTGGAGGTGCTTGGAAACTCCTTCATCACCCAGAGAACCGCCACACTGTTCGTTTTGACCTTACCTGTCATCGGAATCAGTGAAAGATACGGTCTCAAAGACAAGGCAGTCGATTTCATCGGTAGCATCAAAGGTGCCACCACCGGTAAAGTCCTGTCCATCTATCAGGCCATCCGTGCTGCTGCTGCCGCTTTCTCCGTAAGACTGGGTGGTCATCCACAGTTCATCAGACCGCTTGTCAATCCAATGGCTCAGGCTGCCGCCATCGCAAAATACGGCAAGTTTGATACCAAGACGGAAGATCAGATCAAAGGTGCTGCCGCAGCATCGGAGAACTATGGTAACTTCTTTGCGCAGAACGCATTCATGGGGGCATCAGGAACACTTCTGATCGTGAGCACCATGGCAGAGCAGGGATATACCGAAGTCACAGCACTGAATATTGCCCTATGGTCCATTCCGGTTGCTGTAATCTCAGTCATTCTCGGTGTCATCAAGAATTATCTTCTGGACAAGAAGCTCTCGGGCAGACTATCCAGCAAGAAGGAGGTATAGCAGATGGATCTTAATACAGGTATAGGCGAATTTTTCTACATCATCATCGGAATCATATTCATCATCTGCGGTGTGTACGCACTACGAGACAAAGCGCTGAAAACCAGAATACCTACTGCAATCTTCTGGTTTCTGCTGGCGTTCACCTTCATCATCGGGCCTCATATCCCACGCTGGATTACAGGAGTATGTATCCTCATCATCGCAGGACTCACGTCCATGAACCAGGTGAAGCAGCCCAAGACGGATGTGCCCACCGAAGAATTCACACGTAAGAGTGCGGATAGAATCGGGAACAAGATCTTCATCCCAGCGGTTTCGCTGGCAGTCGTGGCTGTAGGTGTCGCTTATGTTCTCGTTGAACTGGGACTCAGCACAAACCATGCCATCGGTATTTCCGCAGCCATCGCTCTGGTCATCGCTTTCGTCATTACAAAGGCACCAGTGAAATATGCACCGGTGGACGGGTCAAGGCTCATGATGAACGTGGGACCTGTGGGTATTCTTCCACAGCTTCTGGCTGCACTGGGTGCACTGTTCACCGCAGCAGGTGTCGGAACCGTCATCGCCAATGGAGTGGCAACGGTCATTCCTGATGGAAGCAGATTCATCGGTGTTGTAGCCTACTGTGTAGGTATGGCACTGTTCACCATCATCATGGGGAACGGATTTGCCGCTTTCTCCGTCATTACCGTGGGCATCGGTATTCCATTTGTCATTCTGCAGGGGGCTAACCCCATCGTTGTAGGTGCCCTTGGCCTTACAGCAGGATACTGTGGAACCCTTCTTACACCTATGGCGGCGAACTTCAACATCATGCCGGCAGCGCTCCTTGAGACCCAGGACAAGTATGCCATCATCAAGTCCCAGGCACCTATGGCGGCCACACTACTGGTCGTTCATATCTTCCTGATGTACTTCCTGGCGTTTTAAGATTCTATTCCGTTTAACTGACCAAAGGAGGTCGATGAACAAATGAAAATACTCGTAACTGCTTTTGATCCGTTTGGCGGTGAATCCATCAATCCGGCTCTGGAAGCCGTGAAGCTCATGAAAGACACCATAGAAGGAGCAGAAATCGTGAAACTGGAGATTCCTACAGTGTTTCGAAAATCCATAGAGAAGACCAAGGAAGCCATCCTGAAAGAGAACCCTGATGTGGTGCTCTGCGTTGGACAGGCAGGCGGACGTTTTGAAGTCACACCGGAGCGTGTGGCCATCAATGTGGACGATGCCAGAATTCCGGACAATGAGAACAATCAGCCCATCGATGTGCCCATCTATGAAGACGGAGAACCGGCTTACTTTGCCACACTGCCTGTAAAGGCCATGGTGGAAGCCATCCGTAACGAGGGACTGCCATCGTCTCTTTCAAACTCTGCAGGAACCTTCGTCTGCAACCACATCATGTATGGTGTGCTTTATACCATCGACAAGATGAAGAAAGACATCCGTGCAGGATTCGTCCATGTGCCATTCATTCCACAGCAGGTGGCAAGAAGACCATCTCCAGCACCTTCCATGTCCATGGAAGACATTGCAAGAGCACTGGAAGCTGCCGTATCTGCCATTGTGAAGAATGACGAAGATATTGTGGCAGTGGGTGGAAAGATCGACTGATGTTGCAGTAGTAAGATTATAAGGATCACAGTTTTTCTTCAGGAATAACTGTGATCCTTCTTCTAGGTGTGCGGAGAAAGGATTCTTTGAAGGAGTTCTCTCGGAAGAATTTTCGGATCGGGAAGTACTTGAAATCAGAGCTCATTACGGACGGGAAAAATTACTGAATTTTCTTGTGAATTCGTGTACAATCAAGATAACAGCAGCGGAGAGTCCCTACATCCAATTAGATCCGAAGTCCTGGCAGGTTATGACCTGATTCCAAGTATAAAGAGGGGATGAATCATGAAAGAGTTATACATTGTCACTGGTGCATCCGGACACCTGGGGAATGTACTGGTGAGAAGACTGGTGGAACAGAACCATCTGGTATGGGTTTTTCTTCTTGATGGGGAGAAAAATGTGGTGGAAGGTGTGGAACGAGTCTATCATGGGGACGTCAGAAACAAGGAGAGCATGAAGCCTGTTTTTGAAGATGCGAAGGAACATGAAGTGAATTTCATCCACTGCGCAGGCATCGTATCCATCAAATCGGAATATTCCAAGCTTCTTCATGATGTCAATGTAGGAGGAACGAAAAACGTGGCGGATCTGTGCCTGGAATATAAAATCCATAAGCTGGTGTATATCAGCTCAGTACATGCCATCCCCGATAATACCCATGGAGAGGTGATAAGAGAAATCAGAACCTTCGATCCCCAGGCTGTAACAGGTCATTATGGAAAAACAAAGGCTGAGGCAACGCAGTATGTTCTGGATGCAGGAGAAAGAGGGCTTTCTGTCAATGTGATCCATCCTTCGGGCATCATAGGACCCTATGACTTCGGCAGAGGACATACCACTACGCTCATCACAGATTACTGCAGAGGAAAACTGGTGGCAGCCATGGCAGGTGGATTTGACTTTGTGGATGTCCGTGATGTGGCAGAGGGAATCATATCCTGTGCACAGAAGGGTGAACCTGGAGCATGCTATCTTCTCTCAAACAGATATTATACCGTCAAAGAGCTGCTGGATATGCTCAGTGAGATCACAGGTAGAAAGAAGATCACATCCTATCTGCCCCTCTGGTTTGTGAGACTTACAGCTCCCCTGGCGGAGCTGTATTACAGGATTCTCAAGCAGCCTCCGCTCTACACCAGGTTCTCCATCTTCACTCTTTCAACAAACAATCTCTATTCCTCCGAAAAGGCTATGAATGAACTGGGTTATAAGACCCGTGAGATGAATGAGACCTTGAAGGATACCTATGACTGGCTGGTTCAGGGTGGACGTATCAAGTGTGGTGAAGAGGGAGGATGACTCCGTGTCATTTCCCGGTTTCCGTAAAACCATAATGTATACCATTACGAAACTATGAAATAAAAGAGCGATTAAAACGCTTTTAGAAAAAATTTCCAAAAAATATTATTTTTTGGAAATTTTTTCGTTTTTCTATTGAAGTTCATGATTTCGTGTGTTAAATTGATTGTAATAGTTTACAGGATATTCACAAGAATAGGTAAACAATAACGATCAAGGGGGAAAACAATGAAAAAAGTAGTAAGTCTATTACTGGCATCCATGATGATGCTTGGTGTACTGGCAGGATGCTCAAACAATGAAGATCCGGCAGAAACACCAGAAACACCTGGCACAGAGACACCGGGGGAAACGCCAAGCGAACCTGCTGAAGGTGGCGTAATCTATTCCAATGGGGGGCCAATAGAATTTTTCGAACACCCATGGCTGAATCCTGGTTCCTTCCTTTACAACAAGACACTGTTTGATCATCTCATCGTAGCAGACGAGAACCTGAACCCTGCAGAGGGACAGCTCGCAGCTGACTACAACATCACAGAAGACGGTATGAATCTTGAATTCAACCTGAAGGAAGATCTCTTCTGGCATGACGGCGAAGCCATCACAGCAGAAGACGTCAAGGGTTCCATCGAATATGCGCTGAAGATCTCAGGTCTGAATGCGGTATTCGCTTCCACATTCTCCGCCATCAAGGGCGCTGAGGAATATGTGGCTGGCACAGCAGATGGAATCGAAGGAATCGTCCTTGATGGAAACAACATCAAGATCGAATTCGCAAAGCTTGCTCCAGATGCACTACTGACCTTCACACAGTTTGCACCACTGCCAATGAAGCATTTTGAAGGAGAAGATCCTCTAAACTTCCAGCAGTCCGCATTCTGGCAGAGCCCAGTAGGAAGCGGCCCATTCATGGTGGATGAAGTGAAACTGAACGAATACACCACCCTGAAGCCATTCGACAAGTATCATGCAGGTGCGCCAAGCTTCAGCATCTACCTGACACCAAGCCCTGGGGACTCCGATCCGAATCTTGTAACCAATGCACAGGCAGGTATGGTGGACTACGCATTCACAAAGAATGTGGAATTCGCAAACAGCCTGAAGGATGTAGAAGGACTTAACGTGACACAGGTTGACATCCGTTACACAAGACTCTTCTATCCTAACAAATTCCCTAAGGCAGATGGAACACCATCACCTCTAGCAGATGCAAAAGTAAGACAGGCCATCGCTTATGCCATCGACATGGCAGCCATCGCAGAAAACCTCTTCAAGGGTGCTGCAGTACCAGCGAACTCCCTCTCACCAAACGAAGCTACCAAGGCAACAGGCCTGAACGACTATGACTACAATCCTGAAAAGGCGAAGGAACTTCTTGCAGAAGCAAACTGGGATGAAAACTACGAACTGGATGTAGTGTATTACTACACAGACCAGCAGACCGTAGACTTCATGGCAGCCATCCAGTCCTATCTGAAGGATGTAGGCATCAAGATGAACTTCAGACTGCTTGAAGGAGATCTTGGCACACTACTCTGGACTCCACCAGCTGATCCGGTAAACGGACCAAGCGCAGTGGAATGGGATATGGCTTATGCGGCAAATGCTGCGCTTTCCCTTCATGAATACTATGACAGATACCAGACAGGTTCTTCATCCAACTCCCACACGCCAAGTGATCCAAAGCTGGATGAACTGATCGAAGCAACCAACTCCACATTCGATACCGATGAAATCGTTGCTGCATTCCAGGAACTTCAGAAGTATGAGAATGAGACCCTGTTCACTCTTCCACTATACTATCAGCCAACATTCGTCATCGAATCTGATAAAATCGTAAAGGGTGCTCCTAAATACGGAAATCCGCAGTTCAACTACAACTGGGATATTCAGAACTGGGAAGTTGCTGTAGACTAAAGAAAAGTAGAGAATCTTATAGGATATAGCTGTGGTTCTCCACAGCTATATTTATTGAAAGGAGAATACCATGTTTTCATATGTTATAAGAAGGATCCTGTCTCTGATCCCCATGATACTCATCATAACATTCCTGATCTATCTTGGTCTGGAACTGACACCAGGGGACGCAGTCTCCCACCTCATTCCACCGGATGCCCTGGCCAATGTGAGTCCGGAGCAGCTGGAAGCAGTAAGAGAATCCTTCGGCCTCAATGATCCGTTTCTTGTTCGTTACTTCAGATGGCTTGGAGAAATGCTCCAGGGGAACTTCGGTTTCAGTATTTCCTCCGGTGTGAGCATTTCGGAAATCGTCATGAGAAACCTTTCCTCCACCATCGAGCTGTCCGTAGCGGCACTTCTCATCTCCACGGTCCTTGGCAGCGTACTGGGTCTTCTCAGTGCCCTGAAAAAAGGAACCCTGGCAGACAATGTGCTCACCGTAGCCGGTATGATCGGTGTATCCATTCCGCAGTTCTTCTTCGGACTGGTGTGTATCCTGCTCTTCGTGCTGAAATGGAAGATTTTCCCCATCAGGCTCCTTCCCCATCAGACCTCCTTCGTGGATGAGATGAAAGTGCTCTTTCTTCCCGCCATGGTGCTTGGCATCTCCCTCACCGCAGGTGTCATGAGATATACAAGAAGCAGTATGCTGGACGCCCTGAACAAGGACTACATCAAGACGGCAAGAAGCAAGGGACTTTCCGAATGGAGAGTGAACCTGGTGCACGGATTCAGAGTGGCCCTAACACCTGTTGTGGTCCTCATCGGATTCAGACTGCCCATGCTCATCGGAGGATCCGTGGTCATTGAAAGCATCTTCCAGAGACAGGGCATCGGAAGCACCTTTGTCACGGCAGTGCGTGGTCAGAACTACCCCCTGGTCATGATGATTGCACTCTTCAGCGTCATCGCAGTGCTTATATCAAGCTTTGTGGTGGATATCCTGACAGCGGCGCTGGACCCTCGAGTAAAGTTAGAGTAGGTGATGAGATGATAAGCAGAAAATTAGATAGAAAATTCGACCGCATCCTTGAAAGAGAAGAGAAGGGGCTAAACAGCGGCAAAACCATGAACCGCTCCCTTCGAAAATTCCTGAAGAACAGACTGGCCATCGTCGGCGTGGTGCTCTTTGCACTGATCCTTCTGGCTTCTGTCTTCGCACCGCTTCTCACAAGCTACGACCCGCTGGGGGTCGACATGTCCACGGTGCTTCAGGCACCTTCCAGAGAACATATACTAGGTACAGATAAGATCGGAAGAGACATCTTTTCAAGAATCCTCTATGGTGGAAGAATCTCCATCCTGGTAGGACTTGGAAGCGCCCTGGGCGCAGCCTTCATCGGTGTGCTTCTTGGCGCCTATGCAGGCTACAAGGGGGGCAAGATCGACAAGCTGATTCTTAGAATCTCCGAGATCTTCATGTCCTTTCCGCAGATCGTACTGGTACTGCTGCTTGTGACCATTCTGGGACAGAGTCTCACGAACCTTCTCATCATCTTCATACTGACAGGATGGGGAAGTGTCTATCGTATGACCAGAGCCAGAATGCTCTCCATCAGAGAAGAAGAATATGTGCAGGCATTAAGAGCCTTCGGACTCAATGATTTCCTTGTGGCCTACAAGCATATGCTGCCTAATGCCATTGGACCTATTCTTGTAAACATCACCCTGTCCACCGCCATGTTCATACTGGAAGAGGCAGCCCTAAGCTTCCTGGGACTGGGTGTACCACTGGAAATCGCCACCTGGGGGAATATCTTAAATGCCGCCCAGGACCAGTCCGTGCTTCTGAACAACTGGTGGATCTGGCTTCCTGTGGGTGTCGTCATTTCCCTGTTCGTCATGGCCGTGAACTTCATGGGCGATGGCCTGAGAGATTCCACAGACCCTACACAGCAAGGGTAGAAGGAGGTAAATTATGGAAAAAGAAATAAGAGAAAATGAAGTCATCTTAAGAGTAAAAGACCTGAAGACCTTCTTTTACACCAACAATCGATGCAACCGCGCCATCAACGGCGTTTCCTTCGATATCAGAAAAGGAAAGACTTTAAGTATTGTAGGAGAATCGGGATGCGGCAAAAGCGTGACTGCTTCCTCCATCATGCAGCTGCTTCCCGAATTATCCAGAATCGAAGAAGGAGAAATCACCTACTTCTCCAGTGACGGAGAAGTGAATATAGAAAAGCTTCCGAAAAACGGGAAGAAGATGAGAAGCCTTCGTGGTTCCGACATCGCCATGATTTTCCAGGATCCCATGACGGCGCTGAATCCTGTGTACACCATCGGTTTCCAGATCGTCGAGAACCTGAGAGCGCACATGAACATGAGTAGGAAAGACGCGAAGAAAAGAGCCGTGGAACTGCTGGCGCAGATGGGCATTCCCAATCCGGAGCAGAGAGTCAACGAGTATCCCCATCAGTTCTCCGGTGGTATGCGGCAGCGTGCCATGATCGCCATGGCCATGAGCTGCAACCCCAAAGTGCTCATCGCCGATGAGCCTACCACAGCGCTGGATGTGACCATCCAGGCACAGATCTTCGAGCTCATGATGAAGCTGAAGGAAGAATTCGATACGGCCATTCTACTCATCACCCATGACATGGGCGTTGTGAATGAAGTATCCGATGATATGGCGGTCATGTATATGGGAAACATCGTGGAAAGCGGAGAGACCAGAGATGTCATAAAGCATCCCGCCCATCCCTATACCAAGGCGCTGCTCCAGTCCATTCCGATTCTCGGAAAAGGACGCAATCAGGATCTGGAACCCATAAGAGGTTCAACACCGGATCCCTACAACAGACCCGTAGGCTGTCAGTTCAGAGACCGCTGCGACTACATGACCGAGAAATGCGGTGAAATGCCGCCGGAGGAAATGGTCACAGAAGACCACATGGTAAGGTGCTGGCATTGGAAAGAGGTGCTGAAATGATTAAGAAAGAAAGAGAAGTATTACTGAGCCTGAATAATGTGAAGACCTACTTCCCCGTGAAGAAAGGAGTCATGAAGAAGACCGTGGGCTACGTCAAAGCCGTGGACGACATCACCATCGATGTGTACAAGGGGGAAACCCTTGGCCTGGTGGGAGAATCCGGATGTGGAAAGACCACCCTCGGAAAGTCCATTCTGCAGCTGATTCCATCCACCGGCGGAGAAATGAACTACAGCTTCGACGGAGATGTGAAGGACCTGAGAACCCTTGACAAGAAGAGCCTGGACAATGCAAGAAAGAGAATGCAGATCGTATTCCAGGATCCTCATTCCTCCCTGAACCCGGCCTTCACCATCTATCAGTCTCTCTCAGACCCCTTGAAGAAATTCGGTGTGGACAAGAAGGAAGACAGAAGAAAGATCATCGGAGATTTACTGGAAGCCGTCAACATGAGAGCAGAGTACATGGACCGGTATCCTCATGAGTTCTCCGGCGGACAGAGACAGAGAATCGGCATCGCCAGAGCCTTAAGCGTGAATCCGGAACTCATCGTCTGCGATGAAGCCGTAAGCGCCTTGGATGTATCCATCCAGGCCCAGGTGCTGAACCTTCTGAAGAAACTGAAGGAAGAAAGAGACCTGACCTACATCTTCATCACCCATGACCTTTCCGTCGTGGAATACATCAGCGACAGAATCGCTGTCATGTATCTGGGAAGAATCGTGGAACTGGCGGAGGCGGACGAGCTCTACAAGAACAAGCTGCATCCCTATACCCAGGCACTCCTCTCCGCCATCTTCGTGGCAGAGCCGGACCGAAAGACCAAGAGGATCATCCTGGAAGGCGATGTGCCAAGCCCTATGAACCCACCTTCAGGGTGCTCCTTCCATCCACGATGCAGCTACTGCATGGATGTGTGCAAAGTGGAAAGACCAGCCCTTAAGAAATACGAAATAGACGGGACCGATCACTATGTGGCCTGCCACATGGTAGAACAGAAGAAAGAAGGAAAATATAATGGCGAAATTTAATTTCAAAGAAATCACAGGGGTCATCCCCGCTCTCCTGACCCCATTTGACAAGGACGAGAATCTGGACGAGAAGGGCCTTAGAGCACTCATCGCCAAGCTTCTTGATGAAGGCGTTCACGGACTGTATCTTACAGGTTCCACAGGGGAAGGCTTCCTCATGAACCAGGAAGAGAGAATGAAGGCCGTGGAAATCGCCATGGATGAAGTGGCAGGAAGAGTGCCGGTCATCGTTCATGTAGGTGCAATCTCCACAAGACTCTCTCTGGAGCTGACCCATCACGCTAGTGAGGCAGGCGCGGATGCCATTTCCTCCGTACCGCCTTTCTACTACAAGTTCAGTGAAAAGGAGATCATCGAGTACTACAGAGAACTGGCGGCAGCCACAGCGCTTCCCATGATCGTCTACAACATTCCGCTGGCAGGACTCATGGGCTATGACACCATCTTGAAGCTTGCGAAGCTTCCAGGCGTGGAAGGCATCAAGTACACCGCCACAAGCCACTTTGAAATCACAAGACTCAAGAGCGACGTGGGACCTGATTTCATGATCTACTCCGGAGCAGATGAAATGGCGCTTTCAGGACTTCTGGCTGGTGCGGACGGCATCATCGGTTCCACCTACAATGCCATTTCCGATACCTTCCTGGACCTTTACAGCGCCTATACAGAAGGAAGACTGGAAGAAGCCAGGGACATCATGAAGGAAGCCGTGGCTGTCATCATGCAGCTGCTTTCCTATGGAAGCCTCATGGCGGTCTTGAAGGCCATCAACAGATGGAACGGTGTGGATGCAGGCTATGTGAGAAAGCCTTTCACAAACTTCAGTGAAGAAGAAGAAGAGAACATGAAGAAGGACTTCGTGGCGCTCCATGAAAAGATGAATTTCAAGCATGTGAAGTTCATCACTGAGCTGATGAAGAAATGATTGTAGAGAAACAGCCGGATACGGATGTCCTGGTCATCGGCTCGGGCATCGCCGGTCTATCTGCTGCCATCTATGCGGCGAAAAACGGAGCCAGCGTGGTCTTAAGCTCTTCCGTGAATCTCTTTTCCGGATCCACATTCTTCCCGGGAACCTGGGGATTTGGCCTGGTGGGACCGGAAGACGAGAAAGACGAAAAGGATCTTATCGAAACCATACTGAAGCTCGGACAAGGCGCCGCAGTGAAGCACCTGGTGGAAACCTTTGTGAAGAATCTCAATGAAAGCGTGGACCTTCTGGAGAATCTGGGCATCACCCTTCTGAAACCTTCAGAAGAAGCCAGAGGGCAGAAGGAATACATTCCCTGCTTTGATCACAAACATAGAAGGTGGAGAGGACTCACCAAAAAGAATCTTCTGGAAGCCATGCCCAGGGTCCTGAAAGAACTAGGTATAACCCTTTTACCGGACTTCGAAGTCATGGAGCTTCTGAAAGAAGGGGAAAAGGTTACAGGGGCCCTGGGGATAAGAGAAGGCAGAAAGCTCATGAGCATCCACGCCAAAGCCGTGGTGCTTGCCACGGGAGGCCTTGGTGGTCTCTACAGCTACAAACTTACAACAGATGATGTCAACGGCACCGGAGTGGGCCTTGCTTTACGGGCAGGGGCAAAAGCGGTCAACCTGGAGTTCATGCAGATCATGCTGGGCTTTGTGAGACCGGGCTTCAAGACCGTTCACAACGAGAAGACCTTCTTTGCCTCTCAGTTTCATACCGGAGAGGGAAAAAGTCTTCTGAAGGAAAGACTGCCGGAAGAGCACACAGAAGAAGAAGTATTGAAGGCAAGGTCTCTTCACGGACCTTTCTCCAGCGAAACCGTCAGCAGATATCTGGACCTTGCGGTCCATGAGGAGATCACGGAGAAGCATCTTTCCGGGGTCACCATGACCTACGATCTGGAAAAGCTCAAGGAACCGGCGGAGTTTGTGAAGACCTACTTCCGCTGGCTGAAGGAAGAGAAGAACGTAAGCTTTGAGGATGAGATCCTCGTTGCACCTTTCATGCATGCGTCCAACGGAGGCATCTTCATCAGCGAAGAAGGAAAGACCCATGCGCCCGGACTGTTTGCAGCAGGAGAATGCACCGGCGGCATGCATGGCGCAGACCGCATCGGCGGACTGTCCACAGCCAATGGCATCGTCTTCGGAAAAATCGCTGGAGAAAACGCTGCAGCCTACAGCAGAGAAACAGAAGAAGAAGAAACTGAACCCGGAATGGATGATCCGGGCATGTCCATACAGTCCACGGAGGCGCCAGAGGAAAAGCTGAGAGAGATGAGAAAAATCATGTATCAGCATGCGTTTCTGAAACTGGAAGAAGAAAGCCTGCTCCATGCGAAGAACGCCTGGGAAAGCATCCATTTCAGTGAAAGCGCCTTTGATATGGGGAAAGAGCCCACGGACAAGACAGAGGCTGAAAAGATGAAGACTATTCGGGACAGCTACAGGCTCCTGAACGGAAAAGCAGCGGCTTCAGCCCTTCTGACGGTGCAGCTCATGAGAAGAGAAAGCAGAGGCTCCTTCTACAGATCCGATTATCCGGTGAAGGACGAGAAGCATTTCAGAAGTCCTCTGGTGGTGCGTCTCCTGAACCGGAACAAGGAATACACGAAAGAAAAGAACACTGAAGTGCTGGCTGAAAAACTGGAAAGGGATGAAAAGATTGTATGGTGAGAATCGGAATCGCAGGCATCGGACAGATCGCGGAAGACTACATTTCACTTTTCGCTGATGGAAAAATCAGCGAAGGCAGAATCACAGCCCTTTCTTCCAGAAACCAGGAAAGAGTGAAAGGCATCATCGATACCTATGCACTGGGTGACATCAGAACCTTCAGCTGCCTTGAGGAAATGCTGAAGAAAGATGTAGTGGATGCGGTGATCATCACAACGCCCCATACCCTGCATCCCGCCATGGCAGAGCTGGTCCTAGAAAGCGGGAAAAACGTGCTGGTGGACAAGCCTCTGGGCATCAAGGCATCGGAGCTCACAGACCTTGTGAAGCTTGCAGAAGAAAAACCGCATCTTGTATCGGCAGTGATGCTGAACAGACGCAGCAGTGACCTCTACCAGAAAGTGAAGGACATTGCGGGAAGCGGTGAACTGGGGGAGCTGAGACGTGCCCTATGGCAGATCACCAATCTCTACCGGACCTATGCCTACTATGGCACCAGCACCTGGAGAGGAACCTATCTCACTGAAGGGGGAGGCGTACTGATGAACCAGGCGGTTCATCAGCTGGATCTTCTTCTATGGATCATCGGTATGCCCGAGAAAGCCCATGCCTTCATGAAGGAAGGCTTTCATCGCCCTATGACCACAGAGAACGATGTGATTCTGAACCTGTTCTACGAAAGCGGAGCACGTGCAACCTTCCTTGCCTCCACCCATGAAAGTCCCGGAACCAACAGACTGGAACTGTCCTTCGACAAGGGCCAGATTGTGGTGGAAGAAGACAGAAGCCTGAAAATCACAAGACTCACAGAATGTGAAGAAGACTTTGCGAAAAAAGAGCGCACCTATTTCACCCACGTACCCTGTGAAGTGGAGCGGTTTGAGATGCCCTCCTCATCCAATAAGGTGGAACAGGCAAGAACCATAAACAACTTCATCGGCAGCATACTCGGAAAGGAAAAGGTCATGGCATCCTTTTCCGAAGGACTGAAAAGCGTACAGGTGATTAATAGTGCCTACCTGTCCTCCTGGTCCGGAAAGACCGTGGACTTGAATTATGATCCGGAAGAGTATGATCTCTACTGGAATAGAAAGCTGGAAGAGTAGATAAAACTGCAGGAACAAGAGAAATACAATACAGAAACTGAAGAAGAGAGGAAGCACACGAGAACCTATGCTCCTACTCGTAGTCCATAGGTCCTGTGTTTCCATAGAGTAAAGGAAAACGACGAAATCTAGAAAGAGGAGGATGACTCTTTAAGAGTCATAGACGTATATGAAAAGTAAAGAAGAAATATTCGAATCCATAAAGGGAGGTCTGGTGGTATCCTGTCAGGCGCTGCCGGAAGAACCCCTCCACAGCTCCTACATCATGGGCAGAATGGCCTATGCGGCCTTCCAGGGCGGAGCCATCGGCATCCGTGCCAACACCGTGGTGGATATCCGGGAAATCAGAAAGACTGTGGATCTTCCCATCATAGGAATCATCAAGAAAGTCTATGGGGACTGCCCCGTATTCATTACACCTACCATGGCGGAAATCGATGAACTGGCGGAAGAAGGAGTGGAAATCATCGCGCTGGATGCTACAGAAAGGGTAAGACCCGACGGGAAGGTCATTGAAGAGGTGTTTCCTGAAATCAGAAACAAATATCCTGATCAGATCTTCATGGCGGACTGCGCCACCTATGAAGACGCGAAGAAAGCGGTGAAGCTGGGCTTTGACTGCATCGGAAGCACCCTGGCAGGCTATACGGAAGAGTCCAAGGAAGCAAGCCTGCCGGACTTTACGCTCATCGAGCGCATGGCCCGTGATTTTGACGTACCGGTCATCGCAGAAGGAGGCATCTCCACGCCGGAAGAGCTGAAGAAGGTCATGGAACTGGGTGTCCATGCCGCAGTGGTGGGCTCAGCCATCACAAGACCCCTGGAAATCACAAAGAAATTCGCCAGTGTAGTGAAATAGATTACATATTCCCTTATAATAAAAAGCAGGTGGTGATCCTATGAAAATCCTTTGCGCCGATATCGGTGGTACATCCATCAAGGCAGCGGTGATTGAAGATACAGGAAAGACAATTGAATTTAAAGAAGCGCCCACAGAAAGCGTCCTTGGCGGAAGCCATGTGATGAAGAACCTGGTGAAGCTTCTGAGAACCTATGAAGAAGACTACGATGCCATCGGCATCTCCACTGCAGGACAGGTGGACAGCGTGAAGGGGGAGATCATCTATGCCAATGAGAACATTCCCGGCTATACGGGCATGAAGGTGAAAGCCATGCTGGAGAAGGAATTCTCTCTGCCTGTGAAGGTGGAGAACGATGTGAACTGCGCAGCCCTTGGGGAAGCCTGGTTCGGTGCAGGTGCTTTATCGGAAGACCTCATCTGCCTGACCTACGGGACAGGCGTGGGGGGCTCCATCATCCTGAACCGGAAGGTCTATGGCGGGGAAAGCGGCATCGCCGGAGAATTCGGCCATATGGTCATTCATCCAGGCGGAAGAGACTGCAACTGCGGAAAGAAAGGCTGCTATGAATCCTATGCTTCTGCAAGGGTTCTGGTACAGGAGGCCATGAAGATGGATCCGGACTGCGACAATGGAAGAAAGCTCTTCCAGAGAATCCAGGCAGGAGATGTCCTCATGACGGAGCTCTTGGATGCCTGGGCCAAGGAAGTGTCCTATGGCCTGGTGAACATCATCCATATCTTCAATCCGGCGCTGATCGTTCTGGGGGGAGGAGTCCTGGAACAGGACCTGGCCTTCGAAGCCATTAAGGAGCATACCTTCAGCCAGATCATGGACAGCTTTAAAAATGTGAAACTCGTGAAGGCATCCCTTGGCAACAAGGCAGGACTTCTGGGTGCAGCATCTCTCTATCTCAACAGTTAATGGGGGAATAACATGAATAATGTAGACGTATTTGACCGTATCAGTACCTTGTACAATTCATTCACCAAATCAGAAAAAAGACTGGCGGACTATATCCTGAAACAGCGGGACCAGATCATGTTCATGTCCATCACGGAACTGGCTGAAAAGTCCAAGGTGGGCGAGTCGGGCATCTTCCGGTTCTGCAAGAATCTGGGACTGAAGGGATATCAGGAGTTTAAGATCTCAGTGGCTCAGAGCCTTAATTCAGAGGAGAATGACACCACAAGAAACATCGATACGGAGATTCTTTTAAATGACAGTCTGGATGTGCTGGCCGGCAAGGTGAAGCAGACCAATATCAGTGCGCTGGACCAGACCTATAATCTGCTGGATTATGAGGATCTGGACAAGGCAGTGGAAAAGATCATCGAGGCGGAGAGAATCCGTTTCTTCGGCATCGGTTCCTCCCTCATCACCGCCATGGAAGGGCAGAACAAGTTTCTGCGTATCACCAACAAGGCGGAAGTGATCATCGACAGTCACTTCCAGGTCATGACAGCAGCCCAGATGAACGAGAGAGAAGTGGCCATCATCATTTCCTACTCCGGTCAGACCAAAGATTCCATCGAAGTGGCAAGAATCGCCAAGGAATCCGGAGCCTTCGTCATAGCCATCACCAGGTTCTCCAAATCGCCCATGATCGCTTACGCGGATGTCACGCTCCTGTGCGGAGCCAATGAAGGGCCGCTTCAGGGGGGTTCTCTGTCTGCCAAGATCTCCCAGCTGTATCTTCTGGATGTGCTCTACTTCGAATATTTCAAGAAGACCTTCGAGGTGTCCAAGGAGAACAAGGAGAAGACCGCCAGAGCCGTTGCAGACAAGCTGGTGTAAGAGAAGACGGCAGACGTAATCTTATCTGAAGCCGGATAGATCAATGATAGAGAAACAAAGGAAAGTGAGGAAAAATAGATGATAACAGATCGTCTGGAGAACCTAGAAAGATACCGTTTTGAAGACCCCAATATGGAAGAAGCCAGAAAGTTTCTTCTGACCTTCGATGTGATGTCCCTTGAGAGAAGAAGACACGAAATCAAAGGGGAAGAGATCTTCATGAACCACAGAGATGCGATGCAGATTCCACTTTCTGAGGCCCGCTACGAAGCCCATGAGCGCTATGTGGATATCCACATCACATTAAAAGGAACGGACTTCATCCGAACCACGGAAAAGAGAAACCTTGTGCATGCTACGCAGTATGACAGGGAGAATGATTTTCTCCTGGGAGACTATGATGGCATGCATTATACAGACAGCTACATCGGGGAAGGCTCCTTCGGTATCTATTTTCCGGAAGATGCGCACCTGGTGAATGCATCACCTGGTGAACTTCAGAATGTAGAGAAGTTCATCCTGAAGGTTAAAATCAGATAGTTAAGAACAAAGATCGTCTTTATGATCCTGTAATCAGGATGATAAAGACGATCTTTGTTTCACAGTGAGAAATATGGAGTTTCAAAAAATGTATAGTCCGATTTTTTTAATTATATCACGGTATTCTTTATTATTTAAGAATAACGTGATATAATTAAAAAAGTAATTATTATCCTATTACTGAGTTGACATCATATTTTAAAAATAGCATGATAATAATTAAAATTAAAGATTATCATGCCAAAATTAAAAAGAAGAGGTGAATTAAATGAATATGTTGACTAAGCTGGCAAAATATCCGGTTTTTACAATCGATGATGTTAAGAAGATTGTAGGCAATGAGAAGACATCCTACAGCAGGATCCATAGTTTGATGAAAAGAGATCTTGTCAGGAAGGTCAGAAAGAATATATACTCTGTTGTAAATCCGGCGACAGCACAGCTTGTAGCGACACGTTATCAAATCGCTTGTGCGATAACCGATACAGCATATATTTCACACCACAGTGCTTTTGAATATTACGGCCTGGCGAATCAAGTATTCAATGAGATATATGTTTCATCTGAGACAAAGTTCAATCATTTTGAATATAATCATATCACGTATAAATATATTGCATCAAGGATGAGTGAGGGAGTTTCTGATGCAAAGAACACCACCGGTGTTAGAATAACTGATATGGAACGGACAGTTATTGACAGCATAAGGGATTTCAATAAAATCGGAGGGTTTGAAGAATTACTTAACTGCCTGCAAGGCATCCATTACCTGAACGAAAAGAGACTGAAACGATATCTTGACATATATAATACCCAAGGTTTATATCAACGTGCTGGATATCTCCTTGATCGTTATAAAAATGAGATGCAGTTATCAAATGAGTTCATAGAATATTGCAAAGGTAAAATTGGGAAAAGCAGACGATACCTTGTAAGTGATACAAAGGATGATAGTTTCTATAATAGTGAATGGGAACTGATGATACCGGAAAAATTATTTGAAATAAGGGATCATGGAGGTGACATTCTTGTCTAATTACGACATTATATATTTAGGGAAAAAGGCTGAAGAACTAGGATTTGTTAGAGATACCCTAGAAAAGGTTACAAGGCTCGCAGATATTTTGGAGTATTTAAATACAAATCCGATTCTGAGAGATAGTCTTGCATTAAAAGGTGGAACAGCCATTAATCTTACAATCTTCAACTTACCACGTCTATCTGTAGATATTGATTTGGATTATTTAATCAGTTGCAGTAGAGAAGAAATGCTTAAAAGTAGGGAGGTCATTAACAGTACGATTGATCGTTACATGGTATTCCAGGGTTATTCTATAAATCCCAAAACAAAGAATCCGCATAGCTTGGACTCATGGGTCTATGACTATCTGGGAGCCAGCGGGAATAAGGATAATTTCAAGATTGAAGTCAATTATTCTTTACGTTGCCACGTTCTTGAAACAGAAGAAAGGCTTATTGCAACCGAACATTTCTCCAATGTGTATAAAGTGAAGTCTCTAGCTCCAATTGAAATCTATGCAAGTAAGATAAATGCACTACTTAGCAGAGCTGCAGCCAGAGATTTGTATGATGTAAGAAATATGATTCACTATGGTCTCTTTGATAAATCGGGCGAAGTTATGCTAAGGAAGTGTATTGTATTCTATGCAGCCATATCAGCGAGAGATAAAAATAGTATAAACAAGACCTTTGATACAGAAGGTATCGACTCAATAAGCAAAAGGAAAATCAAGACAGATCTGAAACCTGTAATTAAAATCAAAGATGATTTTGAATTAGAGACAGCCAAAATACTAGTTAAAGAGTACATATCTAAGTTAATGATTTTGACGAAGGAAGAGATGGAGTTCTTGAATAGGTTTGAGGTTGGAGAATACATTCCAGAGCTTCTATTTGAGGATAATGAGATTCTGAAGCGAATTAAGGGTCACCCGATGGCATTATGGAAAACTAGATAAGTAAAAGAGAAACCCAAAGATTTCTTACGATGAAGGTTCATTCTCATCAGTAAGAGAATGAACCTTCATCCAAGTGTTTTGACAGGAACTGTACGATGGCTCCAAACTTCCTCTGGAGGAAAATATACGAAAGACCAGAGAAGTGGTGGCCTATGCAAGAGAA
Organism: Proteiniclasticum sp. C24MP; assembly: GCF_043951855.1. Lineage (NCBI taxonomy): Bacteria > Bacillati > Bacillota > Clostridia > Eubacteriales > Clostridiaceae > Proteiniclasticum > Proteiniclasticum sp. C24MP. The sequence goes on along the minus strand of NZ_JBINJW010000002.1, from coordinate 142,607 downwards.
AGAGGCGTCTCGGTAGAAGGAGAACTTGGATATCTCAACAAGGAAGATGGAAGCGACGAAGTGGAGATTGTCTGCACAACCGTTGCAGATGCAGACCACTACATCAAGGAAACGGAAGTGGATGCTCTTGCCATTGCCGTAGGGAATGCGCATGGTCTGTATAAAAGAAAACCGGATATCAATCTGAAGCGAATCCAGGAAATTCATCATGAAACGCAGACCCCTCTGGTACTTCATGGAAGCTCTGGAATCACGAAGGAGATATTAGGTGGTGCTTTCAGCCTTGGCATCAGGAAAATCAATGTGAATACGGAGCTGGCCATAGCTGGCAGCCAGGCGGCTTATGGATACATCAAGGATCGCCTAGACAGTGCGAGATTTGAAATCGTTATGACCGCAGCAAAGGATGAAATGAAGAAAACCGTTAAGTCCTTTCTCCTGATTTAAAGAACATCCCTGAACCGGAATACAACTGGTTCAGGGATGTTTTCTGCTGTCTCTTCAATGATTCCTTTCCAGTAGCTTCACCACTCTGCATGATGAAGCACAGGATGCAGCAGTTATTTCCGAAATCCTGGATGAATAAAAGAGAAATGCTTCCGGTGCTCTTTTGGCGGATTCGTTCATAACTATTATCAGATTTAAAAATTATCGTTGATAATATCACAAAAATTTTTATAATTATTGAACTGAGAGCATAATAGTGATATCATTGTAAACAAGGAAACGGTTACATGAATCCACAATGGAGTGGTGTTATTGAATAAGAGAGCAATGGGGCTTCAAGAGATAAACTTTGTTTTATTTTTTGAGCCATTTTTTATAATGAAGGAGATGACGGGGTGGAGTCTAAAACAAGGATCATTCAGGAATTTGTTCCTGGTAAGCAGATTACAATTGCTCATATCATAGCCAATCCCAGACAGGAGATCTACCGTAAAATGGGCCTTGTGGAAGAAAGTTCGGGTGCCATCGGCATTCTGACCATCACGCCTTCGGAAGCATCCATCATCGCAGCGGATGTGGCATCCAAGGCAGCGGGCATCGAAGTGGGATTCATCGACAGGTTCAGTGGAGCACTCCTTATCACAGGAGATGTGTCCAGCGTGGAAGCATCCATCATACAGATTGTGGATGTGCTGACCAATGTCATGGGATTCACACCTTCTCCCATTACGAGGACATAGGAGGCAGCTTAGTGAAGAAAATGATGCTAATTGGAAGAACAGACAGCGGGAAGACAACCCTGGCAGATGTTCTTCAGAAAGGGTACTCCGATGCAAGGAAGACCCAGTCCATTGAGAGAATCGGGACGGTGGTGGATACACCGGGGGAATTTGTGGAAAACAGAAGGCTTTACAGAGCACTGCTCATCACTTCCTATGATACGGATGTGGTGGCCATGGTCATGGATGCCACAGAAAATCATACACTCTTTCCACCGAACTTCGCCATCGCATTCAATAGAGAAGTCATCGGTATTGTCACCAAAGTCGACAAAGACGTGAGCACGGATTATGCGGTGTCAAGTCTGAAGAAAGCAGGCGCGGAAAAAGTCTTTATCGTCAGTGCCGTATCGGGAGAAGGACTGAAGGAACTGAAATCATATTTAGCATGTGAGGGGGAATCCTGTTGAGACCTAGAATTGTTATCGCAGAAGATGAATCCATCACCAGAATGGATCTGGCGGAAATACTGACGGAAGCGGGCTACCAGGTAGTGGGACAGGCCGCAGACGGCTTTGATGCCATAGAAATATGTAAAAGACAGAAACCGGATCTTGTGATCATGGATGTGAAGATGCCGGTCATGGACGGACTGCAGGCCACGGAAAACATCATGGAAGAGAACCTTGCAGGTTGCGTACTGATGCTCACAGCCTATAATGACGGAGAGTTCGTCAATAGAGCCAACGATCTGGGTGTCATGGGATACCTGGTGAAGCCCATAGAGGAAAAGACACTGCTTCCTGCAGTGAAGATCGCATTAAGAAGAAATCAGGAAATGCACCAGTATAAGAGCAAGGTCATAGAAGTGGAAAAGAAACTGGAAGAGCGTAAATGCATTGAACGGGCGAAGGGAATTCTGATGAAGAAGGACGGTTTCTCTGAAGAAGAAGCCTATGCCTACCTTCGAAACATCAGCATGAAAAAGCGTTGTAACATGGGTAAGATTGCAGATATGATCATACGCTCCACCATATAGAGGAGAACATCATGCTGAGAAGTCTCTGTAAGACCCATACACAATTGAATGACGCTGAGATCACCTATCTGGAAACACTGGAAGGATTTCTTCCGCTGATTGCGGAAATGGTGGATGCGGATATTTTCATCGACTGCATCACAAGAAATCCCGATGCGGCCATCGTCGTTGCCGAAGCCAACGCAAAGCATTCCATGTATCAGGATACCGTAGTGGGGCAGCTGGCCTACAGGAAAAATGAACCGGCTGCGCTGAGAACCCTTGATATCGGAATCCCCACCTTCGAACTGAAGGCCATCACCCAGGAAGACATCACAGTGAAGCAGAATGTGGTAGCCATTCGCTGGGAAGGAAAAGTCATAGGAGTGCTCATCATGGAAAGAGACGTCACAAGAGACTATGCGGACAAAAGAAACATGCAGATTCTGGCGGAAACAGCCGAGCAGCTCGCTCAGGCGCTTATGGTCCAGAATGCAACCAGAAATAATGCGAATCATATCACAAATTACGTGGCAGATGCCATACTCATAGCAGACCAGACGGGGCACGTGATCTACAGCAATCCCGGAGCGCAGAAACTCTACGACTCCCTGGGATACAGAGAATCCATCGTAGGCATGCACTTTGACAATGTGGTTCTGGACAACAGCACCTTGAAGGAAATCAGAGACAAGGAATATCTTGAGATTGATGAAGTGCGCATAGGAAGCCTCACGCTGAACATCAAGTACTCCATCATGAAGCAGAACAATCAGGAAGTGGGCCTTGTGGTCCATATCCGAGACATCACAGATGTCAAGAACAAGGAAAAGGAACTGATCCTGAAATCAGTGGCCATTCGGGAAATTCATCATAGAGTGAAAAACAATCTTCAGACCATCGCTTCACTTCTACGGATTCAGTCCCGAAGAATCACAGATGAGAATGCCAAGAAAGCCTTCACCGAAAGTATCAACAGAGTGCTTTCCATCGCAGTGACCCATGAACTTCTGGCACAGAACGGTGTAGATGATGTGGACATCAAAGATATTCTGACGAATATCGTGAAAGGAGCCATGCTCTTCAGTAACTCCATGCATTTCCAGCTCAATGTGGAAGTCAGGGGAGACAGTGTAAACATCAATTCCGAGAAAGCCACTTCCATCGCACTGGTGGTCAATGAGCTGGTGCAGAACTGTGTGGAATATGCTTTTGTGGGACGGTCAGAAGGCAATATCTTCATTGACATCGAAAAAGGAGAATACATCTCCACGGTCACCGTTGCCGATGACGGCATCGGATTCCAGTCCGACAAGGTGAAAATGGGAAGCCTTGGGCTGAGCATTGTGGAGCAGCTCATCAAAGACAAGCTGAAAGGAGATTTCGAGATCTCTTCCGGCAATGAAGGAACCAGCATAATGTTTGATTTTATGCATTAAAAGGATTGAAAACTTTCCGTAACAGGAAGGGTTTCTATATATACTTATATGAAACACAATGGGGTGTTTTACGAGTGGCAATGGAGCCGCGAAAGAGCAAAGTATGCTTTTTTGCGGCTATTTTTTCGCTTAAAAGGGGGGAGCAAAATGTGAGAGAAACACTGGTCAGCGTAGGAATCGATGTGGGCACATCCACAACCCAGATCATCTTTTCCGAGATCCAGGTGGAGAACATGGCATCCGGCGCAAGGGTACCCGAATTCAAGATCGTGGACAAGAAAGTGATCTACAAAGGGGCCATCTACTTTACACCCTTGGCCTCCAGAACCCAGATCGATGCAGTGAAGCTCAAGGAAATCATTCAAGGGGAATATGAGAAAGCGGGCATCCTGCCTGAAACCGTGGACAGCGGTGCTGTCATCATCACGGGAGAAACCGCCCGAAAGGAAAACGCCAACAAGATCATGAACATGCTTGTGGGCTACGCCGGAGAATTTGTTGTAGCCACAGCAGGACCGGATCTGGAAGGCATACTGGCAGGAAAAGGATGCGGAGCGGCAGCTGCTTCCGACAAGGAAGGAAAATTCGTCGTCAATCTTGATATCGGTGGAGGCACCACGAACATCGCCGTCTTCAAAGATGGAGATCCCGTGGATACAGCTTGCCTTGACATCGGAGGACGGCTCATCTACTTCGACAAGGAAGGAAGACTGGATTATGTGTCAGAGAGCATCCTGAAGCTGGCAGAGCATAAAGGCATCGACCTTTATGAAGGAATGGTGAGAGATGAGAAAACCATTTCCGACATCGTGAAAGCCATGGCGGAAGTCCTTTACGAATCCGTCACCGTGAAGGTGAACAAGGCACTGGAGCTTGTGGTCAGTAAAAAAGGAAAACTCCTGAAGAAAGAGACGCCCATCGAGAAGGTGAGCTTCTCCGGAGGCGTTTCTGACTACATCTACTTCAATGAGGAGGAGAAGGATTCCTACAAGTACGGAGACATCGGTGTGCTTCTTGGAAGAGCCATCAGAAAGAGATTCGATGAAAGCGCTCTTTCCGTAATGGTTCCGGAAGAAACCATCATGGCCACCGTGGTGGGGGCTGGTACCCAGACCATGGACATCAGCGGAAGCACTATCACATTCACAGGCAATCTGTTTCCCATTAAGAATATCCCCATCGTGGCGGTGACGCCGGCGGAGGAAAGATCGGAAGATCTGAAAAGCATCTTACGGGAAAAACTCTCCTGGTACACCCTGGAAGACGGAAAACAGTGGATTGCAGTATTTCTGAAAGGTCAGAAGAGCATGTCCTATAAAAAAGTGCAGGACCTGGCAGTGATCCTTACGGAAGTTCTGGAAGAGCACTTCAAGGAAAATGAACCCTTTCTGGTGCTGATAGAAGAAGACCTGGCCAAAGTACTCGGTCAGAGCATGCTGCTGCAGCTGAAGAAAAAGAGAGATGTGATCTGCATCGATGGCATTAAAGTTTCGGGAGGTGACTATATCGATATCGGAAAGCCCATCGGGAATGGATCTGTATTACCCGTCATCATCAAAACTATTGTATTCAATTATTGAAAGAGGTGAATAAACACATGAATTTGAAAACCAAGTTGTTTGGGACCGTCTATCAGTTCAATTCTGTGAAAGAAGTCCTTGCGAAAGCCAACGAGGAGAAATCAGGGGATCAGCTGGCGGGCATCGCCGCTGAAAACACTACAGAACGTGTGGCTGCGAAAGAAGTTCTTTCCCATATGCTTCTCAGTGACCTGAGAAACAATCCTGTGGTTCCTTACGAGGAAGACGAAGTCACAAGAGTGATTCAGGATGCTGTCAACGAGACCATCTACAATGAGATCAAGAACTGGACTGTGGGAGAGCTGAGAGAATGGCTTCTGAGCTATGAAGCCACACCAAGAAAGATCAGACACGTGAGCAAGGGGCTCACCAGTGAAATGGTTGCCGCAGTGTGCAAGCTCATGAGCAATATGGACCTGATCTATGCAGCAAAGAAGATCAGAGTACCTGCAACCTGCAACACCACCATCGGACTGGATGGCACATTAAGCATCAGACTCCAGCCGAACCATACCACAGACAATCTGGATGGAATCGCCATTTCCGTCTATGAAGGACTGAGCTATGGTGCAGGAGATGCCGTCATCGGTCTCAATCCGGTGGATGACACAGTAGACAATGTAAAAAGAGTGCTTGAACTCTTCAAGACCATAAAAGACAAATGGGAAATTCCAACTCAGGCCTGCGTTCTTGCCCATGTGACCACACAGATGGAAGCCATCCGTCAAGGTGCACCAACGGATCTGATTTTCCAGAGTATCGCCGGATCCCAGAAGGGAAATGAAGCCTTCGGTATCGATGTGAAGATGCTGGATGAAGCAAGAGAACTGGTACTGAAATACGGCACAAGCCATGGCGAAAACGTCATGTACTTTGAAACAGGACAAGGCGCAGAGCTGTCATCCGATGCACATCATGGAGCCGACCAGGTGACCATGGAAGCCAGATGCTACGGCCTTGCCAAGAGATACAAACCATTCCTGGTCAATACAGTGGTAGGATTCATCGGACCAGAATATCTCTATGACAGCAAACAGGTTATCCGTGCGGGCCTTGAAGACCACTTCATGGGTAAACTATCAGGAATTCCAATGGGCGTAGATGCCTGCTACACCAACCATATGAAGGCAGACCAGAACGACATCGAAAACCTGGCCATTCTACTGACCTCAGCAGGATGCAACTACTTCATGGGTATTCCAAATGGTGATGACATCATGCTGAACTATCAGTGTACAAGCTATCATGATGCACCAAGCTTAAGAGAACTGATGAACCTGACACCAATCAGGGAATTTGAACAGTGGATGGAAAAAATGGGCATCCTGAAAGACGGCAAGCTGACAGAACGTGCCGGTGACGCATCCATATTCTTGGATTGAAAGGAGGGGGAATAAATGATAACTGATAATGAATTAAAAGTACTGATCGAAAAAGTCATGAAAGAAATGAAGAAGGAAGACGCTCCGAAGGCGGAGTCCAGAGATGACAGCAATGGAGAAATAAGAGACATCACGGCAAAGCCCATTCAGGATGTCTTCTATGTACCGAATCCAAAGAACCGTGACCAGTATCTGAAGCTGAAGAAGAAAACGGCAGCAAGAGTCGGAATATGGAGAACCGGACCAAGAAACACAACCGAAACACTCCTGAGATTCCGTGCAGACCATGCAGTGGCTCAGGATGCGGTATTCAGTTATGTGGATGAGGATTTTCTGAAGGAAATGGATCTCTTCACCGTTCAGACCAAGGTGACAGACAAGGATGAATACATCACACGACCAGACCTCGGCAGACAGTTTGATGAAGAGAACACTAAGATGATCAAGGAAAAATGCAAAGCCAAACCTCGTGTTCAGATCTTTGTGGCAGATGGATTAAGTTCCACAGCCATTGAAGCCAATTTAAAGGATATCCTTCCAGCCATCACATCAGGCCTTAAAGGATACGGCATCGATTATGGTACACCATTCTTCGTGAAATACGGAAGAGTCGGTTCCATGGATGAAGTCTCCCAGGCGCTGGACGCAGAGCTTACCATTCTTCTCATCGGTGAAAGACCTGGTCTTGCCACAGGTGAAAGCATGAGCTGCTATATGACCTATAAAGGCTATCCAGGTATTCCTGAAGCAAAGAGAACCGTAGTATCCAATATCCATAAGGATGGTACTCCGGCAGCAGAAGCAGGTGCGCATATCGCATCCGTGATCAAAGTGATACTTGAAAAGAAAATGACCGGTGTAGGTCTGAATCTATAAGGTTAAAGGAGGGAAAACGAAAGTGAAATATGACGCTTTAAAACCAAGCATACTCAGTATGAAAATCATTCCTAACGTCAATCCGGATATGGTCACTGAATTCAAACTGCCAGAAGGACATATGAGCCTTGGGCTCTTCACATCAGACTGTGATGACGTTTCCTACACAGCACTGGATGAAGCTACAAAAAAAGCGGACGTGAAGGTGGTTTATGCCAGATCGTTCTACGGTGGTGCAGCCAATGCCAATACCAAGCTGGCCGGTGAAGTCATCGGAATCATTTCCGGACCGAACCCAGCGGAAGTAAGAAGCGGACTCAATGCCATTGTGGACTTCATCGACAATGAAGCCAGTTTCTACAGCGCAAACGAAGACGACACCATCGCCTACTATGCACACACCATTTCAAGGTCCGGATCCTATCTGTCCGAAGTGGCAGGGATTCCGGAAGGAGAGGCCATCGCGTATCTCATCGCACCACCTCTTGAAGCCATGTATGCGCTGGATGCAGCCATGAAAGCTGCAGATGTCAGAATGGCAGCCTTCTACGGACCTCCATCGGAAACGAACTTCGGTGGCGGACTCCTTACAGGAAGTCAGTCAGCATGTAAGGCAGCCTGTGATGCATTTGCTGAGGCCGTCTGCTTCGTGGCAGACCAGCCTACGAAATATTAGTCGCCATAGGATGGTGATGATATGAAAAACAGCGCATTGGGGCTCATAGAGACATACGGATATGTAGGCGCTGTGGAAGCGGCTGATGCAGCCTTAAAAGCAGCTGATGTATCCCTGGTGGATCTTGTGAAAGTACGTGGAGGAATCATGACGCTGACCCTTATCGGGGAAGTGGCGGCAGTGAAGGCATCGGTGGATGCCGGAGCGGCTTCAGCCGAAAGGCTGGGTGTGCTGCTCACCTCACATGTCATAGCGAGACTGGATGAAGAAGTCTGGTCCATTGTGGAGCCTGACGGGAAAGACCCTGAAGACGATCCGGACCCTTCCGATGAGGAAGAGAAGGAAGAAGAGCATACGGAAGAACCCGATCCGCTGAAGGGGAAAGAAGCGGAAGAGGAAACACCGGATGAACCTTCACCACAGCCAGGGAAGGAAGAGCCTACAGCCAAAGAGAAGAGTCTTCCGAAAGAGGAAAGCTTTTCGAAGGAAACCATGAAAAGCCTGAAGGTGGTTGAGCTTCGAAGGATTGCTCGAAAACTTGACGGCATCAAAATACCGAAGAATCAGATCAAATTCGCAAATAAAGCCGAACTGATGAAAGAAATCAGTGAAGCGCAGGAAAGGAGGAGTAAAGCATGACAACACTAGACCGAGATCTGGCCTCCTTGCAGGAAATGAGAGACCTGGTAAGAAAAGCCAAAGCCGCTCAGAAGGAATACAAGCAGTGTTCACAGGAAAAAATCGACCAGGTCGTAAAAGCGCTGGCCATCAGAATGGAGAAAGAGTCTGAAAATCTGGCGAAGCTTGCGGTGGAAGAAACCGGATACGGAAACGTACCGGACAAGACCGTGAAAAATCTTGTGGCTTCGAAACTTCTTTATGAAAGCATCAAGGACATGAAGACCGTGGGATTCATAAACGAAGACGAGGAGAAGAAAATCTATGAGATCGGCGTACCTGTCGGTGTCATCGCCGGACTTGTTCCTTCCACCAATCCCACATCCACAGCCATCTATAAAGCCATCATCGCTTTGAAAGCAGGAAATGCCATTGTACTTTCACCTCACCCGGCAGCCAAGGGCTGCATACTGGAATCGGTGAAGGGCATGAGGGCGGTTCTTGTGGAAGAAGGAGTACCAGAAGATCTCATCTCCTGCATCTCCATACCCACCATGGAAGCCACAGATGGTCTCATGAAGCATGATGACGTGAATCTCATACTGGCCACAGGTGGATCCGCCATGGTGAAAGCAGCTTACAGCTCAGGAACACCAGCCCTAGGCGTGGGACCCGGAAACGTACCTGTCTTTGTGGAAAGAACTGCGGATCTGCCGTTGGCAGCAAAGCGTATCGTGCAGGGAAAATCGTTCGACAACGGAACCATCTGCGCATCGGAACAGGCACTTGTAGTGGAAGGCGCTGTCTTTGAGCCCATGCTGAAGGAACTGAAGAAACAGGGATGTTACTTCCTGAATGCGGAGGAAAAGGCGCTTATGGACAAACTGGTCCAGAAGCCCCATGGAACACTGAATACGAGAATCGTAGGTAAATCAGCCATCGAAATCGCAGCCATGGCAGGCATCAAGGTGCCTGATGACACCAAGGTGATTCTGGCAGAGGAAAAAGGTGTGGGAAGAGAGTATCCCTTCTCTAGAGAAAAACTTTCACCGCTTCTTGCCCTCTATGTGGAACCGGACTGGCAGAGAGCCTGCGAAAAATGCATCGAGATTCTGGAGTACGGCGGAGAAGGACATTCACTGGGGATCCATTCCAACAACGAAAAGATCATCCGTGAATTCGCATTAAGAAAACCTGCTTCAAGAATTCTTGTGAACACATCCACCACCCACGGTGCCGTCGGTGCCACCACAAACCTTATGCCGGCTCTGACTCTGGGCTGCGGAGCAATCGGAGGAAGTGCAACCTCAGACAACATCAATCCCATGCATCTCATCGACATCAGGCGTATGGCCTATGGCGTGAGAGAAGTGGAAGATGTGGTGGACATGAGCAAAACGCTCGTCGGAAAGAACGGATCAGAGGGAAGCAAGGACTATGACCTGGAACAGGTTGTAAGAAAGATCCTTTCCGAAATGATCAACGCAAAATAATATATTGTAAGCAAACAACAATAATAAACAAAATTTTAGGAGGAATAAAAAATGGCAAACACAAACGCATTAGGTATGATCGAAACTAAGGGACTCGTAGGAGCAATCGAAGCAGCAGACGCAATGGTCAAGGCAGCAAATGTGACACTTATCGGTAAAGAACATGTCGGTGGCGGACTTGTAACAGTTCTTGTACGTGGAGATGTAGGCGCAGTCAAAGCAGCTACAGATGCAGGTGCAGCAGCAGCAGAAAGAGTCGGAGAACTGATTTCCGTTCACGTGATTCCAAGACCACATCAGGAAGTGGAACTGATTCTGCCAAAGAAAGCTGAACTGTAAGACGGGAAAAGGCGCGGACCGCTTCGGCGGTCCGGTAAGTCCACGAAGTAAGGATGTGAAAAGATGGCAGTACTAACAGAATCTCTGCTTAGATCAAAGTGGAAAAATGAAAAATTTACTGAATATGTGGCCAGAAAAAACGAAGTCATCACTCCATCTGCCCGAGAATTTCTGAAAGAAAAGGGTGTGCAGCTGAAGATCGGCGAAAGCGGACCTTCAGATGAGGACAGAAAACACGTCCACAGAGTACCCCATCCTGTTCGTGAGAGAGAAGCCACTTCCAATGTGTCCGATGATCCGAAACGCTACAAGAACTACTATACAGAGGAGTACTACAGCAGAAAGCCCGAGTTCATGACGCAGATCAGAGCCGACCTTCTTGTCTTCAAGGATGATCCCAGGATCATCTTCAGAGGCAGAATCGATTCTCTGGAAGCGGAAATGCTTCGAGGCATGCTTCTGATGAGGCATGAAAAGAATGCGGATCTCTTCAAGGGACTGAAGGACATCTATCTTCACCTGAGAAAGATCATGCGTGCGGAAGTGCTGGGAGAACCCATAAAGAGTTTCAGCGTACTAGGAAAGGATTATGAAGAGATCAGAAAAATCACACACAGTCCCAGTGACCATTTCCCGGGAGGGCATCTGGTCATGACAGGAGAGGAAAAGCCCGCAGTGATCCATCTCAATGTGCTCAGAGCAGCAGTCAGAGAAGTGGAGATCGTTGGCGTAACAGCATTCAGGAACGGGACCGAAGTGGAAAGAAATGATATCATCGAAAGTCTCAACAGGCTTTCCAGTGCACTTTATTATCTGATGATGATCGCCCACTATGGAAAGGGTCAGTAAAGAAGAAATCTCATGGAAAGGAGGGAGAAGATGCAGATCGAAGAAATCGTGAAGAAAGTGCTGGAAGAAATCAGAAAACTGGAGCTTGTGCGAAGTGACCTGAAGAAAATGCTGGTCATCGGGGAAGCACAGTCCTGTGAGAAGGAACTCAGAAGCAGATACGAAGGCAAGTACGAAATGGAATTTGCAGCATGCTTTGACGAAAATGCAGAGTTTGATGTGCTGCTTCTTGCTGAAATCTCTCCGAATACCCTGCAGAAGCTGGCCATGGGGATGAATCCAAGAGTAGGACCGGTGATGGAAGCCCTCATGGGCGGAAAGGAAGTGCTCTATTCTGAAGAAGGACTTCTCCACCGAAAAATGGAAAAAACCTGCCCGAAACCTCTATACAGACTCTATGAGGACTCGGTGAAAAAGATCGGCTCCTTCGGCATCTGTCGGGAAGATGGCTGGGCCAGAAAAAGATCTGGTACGGTGAAGGAACAGGGAAGAAAGAAAAAAGGACTCATCGGAGAGAAAGAGATTCTCCAGATGGTGCAGAATGGGGAGAAGATTCTCTATACAGAGGGTGCCCCTCTGATCACACCACTGGCCAGAGATCTTATGAGAAATCATGGCATCACAGCAGAGAAACGAGAAAGGAGGGAATAACCATGCAGACAGCAAGAGTTGTCGGAAACGTGTGGGCAACAAGAAAGGAACCTTCGCTGAATGGTTTGAAGCTCCTCATTGTTGAACCATACGATCCCAATACCGGAGAGAAATCCAAAGCCATTGTGGCTGCGGATGCAGTCGGTGCAGGCATAGGAGAGCTGGTCATTGTGGTCAGCGGAAGCACTGCAAGAAAGGCACTGAAGCGAGACGACATCGCCGTGGATGCGACCATTGTAGGCATCATCGATGAAGTGGAAGTGGAAGAAGGTGAGGGACGTTGAATTTTCTTGAGAACATCTATGAAGCAGGCGTCATCGGAGAAGGTGGAGCAGGGTTTCCGACCCATATCAAATATGCGGCCAGTCCCAGGTATCTCCTGATCAACGGGGCGGAATGTGAACCGCTGCTTCATACAGACAAGTATCAGATGGAACTGTTCTATAAGGAAATGCTGGAAGCCATTCAGGAAGCGAAGAACTTTCTGAAGGCAGAGCGTGCGGTTCTGGCGACGAAGAAGAAATATCAGGATCTCATCGTACTATTTGAAAAAGAGATCAGAGAGAAGAACTATGACATTGAACTTTTCTCCATGGACAACTTTTACCCCGCAGGAGATGAGCAGATCACGATTTATGAGGCTTTTGAGAGAGCGGTTCCGGCAGGAGGGATTCCCCTTCAGGTGGACATCGTGGTATCCAACATCGCCACCATGAAAAGTATCTACGATGCGCAGAAAGGGATTTCCGTGACGGAGAAGTACATCACCGTCACAGGAGAAGTGAAGGAGCCGAAAGTCATCAAGGTGCCTATCGGCATCACCATCGGAGAATGCATAAAAGCGGTAGGTGGCAGTACGCTAGATGAATACATGGTGCTCACAGGAGGACCCATGATGGGAAGATTCCTTACCCAGGAAGAGGCGGAAATCGCCGTGGTTCGAAAGACCTCGGGGGGAATCATACTGATACCCAGGAATCACACACTGGTGGAAAGAGGGACCAAGTCTCTTCAGGCCATCAAGAATGAAACGAGAGCCGCCTGCATCCAGTGCAATTTCTGCACCCAGTACTGTCCCAGATATCTCATCGGACATCCGCTCCATCCTCATAAGATCATGAGGGCTTTTGGTGTGAACGATGTCTATGATGAACGCTTCGCTGAAGCGGCCTTGTGCTGCGAATGCGGTATATGCGAGCTTTTCGCCTGTCCCATGAACATCTCACCAAGAATCGTCAACAGTTTCCTGAAAAAGGAACTGAGAAAAAACGGCATCAAGGTGGAGTTTGAGACGGGACCGGCACTCCCTGAAAGAGAGAACAGATACGTGCCCATCGACAGGCTTTTATCCAGACTCGATATCAGGAAATACTATGACAGGGGAAAACCTTCCTTTATGGAAGTGACCACAGATAAGGTGACCATCCCTCTCGGGCAGCACATCGGGAAACCCGCCACTGCCTGCGTGAAGGTGGGAGACCTCGTTTCAAAGGGGCAGGTCATAGGAGAAATCGAAATGAAAGACATGGGGGCACGTGTCCATGCGTCCATCACAGGTAGAGTAACCCATGTGGACGATGCGGTGACCATAGAATCCGAAAGGAGGGAAGAAGCTTGAAAACCATTGGAATGCTGGAATTCACCAGTATATGCAGAGGCATCGAGGCAGCGGATACCATGATCAAGGCTGGAGATGTGGAACTTGTTACGGCAAAGACCGCCTGTCCAGGGAAATACATGATCATCGTCACTGGAGATGTCGGCGCTGTGAAAGCGTCCGTCGCGGCAGGGGAAGAAGTGGGCAAACACTATATCGTGGACCGACTGGTTCTTGCCAATGCGCATCCTCAGACCATACGAAGCGTACAGGGTGTAAATGATGTGAAATTCTTTGATGCCCTTGGCGTCATGGAATTCTATTCACTGACCAGTGCGGTATGTGCAGCGGATGCTGCCGTGAAGTCCGGTCTTATAGAGCTTATCGAAATCAGGCTCGGCATGGCCATCGGTGGCAAAGCCTTTGTTACCCTCACCGGAGATGTGGGATCCGTCAAGGCAGCTATAGATGCTGGAAGAAGAGCTTCCGTAAAGGAAGGACTGCTTCTTGAATCCGTGGTGATTCCATCCCCAAGCAAAGAACTTTATTATAAATTACTGTAGGAGACAAGGAGGTCTTTGAAATGAGCAGGACCCTCATTACCAGACAGAACTACAGGGAATTTTTGAACCCGGATGAGAAATCAGTGAGCATCTGTAGCGGGATGATCCTTACACCGGGGGCAAAAGACTTTCTGAGAGAACAGCAGATTAGAATCATTTATGAGGATCAGAAGAAGGAAGAACCAGGAAGAAAGTGTTCAGAGGAAGTGAAAGAATGTCCACTGACGGAAAGGGTCTACCTGATGATGAAAGAGGAGTTTGGCACTGACGACCGTAACCTGGCACAGAAAATTGCAAGCTTGATTACAAGTGAATAGGGGGGAATAACAATGCAAATCAGCGACATTATCATCTATATCATGGTCATATTCATGGCTTTGGGTGCACTGGATAAAATCATCGGAAACAAATTCGGACTCGGCGAAAAGTTTGATGAAGGTATCATGGCAATGGGTACACTGGCCGTGGCTATGGTCGGTGTTATATCCATCGCACCGGTCCTTGCAAAACTGCTCGGACCAGTCATTGAACCGGTCTACACATTCCTGGGGGCTGACCCTGCGATGTTTGCGACCACACTTCTTGCCAATGACATGGGCGGATATCCGCTGGCCATGGAACTTGCGAAAACCCAGGAAGCTGGACTTTTTGCAGGACTCATCGTCGGCGCCATGATGGGACCAACCATCGTGTTCACCATTCCGGTAGCCCTTGGTATCATCAGGAAGGAAGACCATCCATACCTGGCCAAAGGTGTACTTGCCGGTATCATCACCATTCCAATCGGATCTTTTGTCGGTGGACTGGTTGCTGGTTTCAGCATCGGTATGGTTGTAGCGAATCTCGTACCCATCATCATCGTGGCAGCACTCATCGCATTCGGACTATGGAAGATTCCGGATAAGATGATCAGAGGATTCAACCGTTTCGGACAAGGTGTCGTCATCGTCATCACCATCGCCACCGCAGCAATCATCATAGAAACTCTTACAGGCATTGTGGTCATTCCTGGAATGGCTCCAGTCTGGGACGGTATCGAAATCGTAGGTGCCATCGCCATCACACTGGCTGGTGCATTCCCTATGGTCTATGTGATCACAAAAGTTTTCAAGAAGCCGCTTATGGCAGCTGGTAAACTTCTTGGCATGGGCGATGTAGCCGCAGCAGGTATGGTAGCTACCCTTGCAAACAACATTCCGATGTTCGGTATGATGAAGGACATGGACAATCGTGGTAAGGTCATCAACACAGCTTTCGCAGTCAGTGCGGCTTTTGTTTTCGGAGACCACCTTGGCTTCACAGCCGGTGTAAACCGTGAAATGATTTTCCCTGTGGTTGTAGGTAAACTAGTTGGTGGTATCACCGCTGTGGCTCTGGCCATGCTGATCACACCGAAGAATACTGCTGCAGATATACCTGTACCAGAAGAAGAAGTAGTGCAAAATTAGAAAGAAGGGATAATATGCAGATCAATCAGGAGAAACTGGAAGCGATTATCCGAAAAGTGCTTATGGAAGAAATGGGTGGCGCAAAGCCACCCATAGATAAGCATGTGGATGAGAAAAGCGGCGTTCTGGTGGTCAAGGGGAGAAGTGTGAAACCGGAGCCCTTTGATACTGGAAAACCAGGTACAAAGGTTTTTCTGTCAGACATCATGACGCTGGAGGAAAGCCCACGACTTATGGCAGGAATCATGGAGATGGATGAATCCAGTTTTCCATGGACCCTGGAATACGACGAAGTGGACTACATCATTGACGGCGTACTTGAAATCAAGATCAACGATTCCGTGGTGAGAGGAGTGGCAGGAGACATCATCTTCATTCCGAAGGGATCCTCCATTTCCTTTGTATCACCTGGAAAATCAAGATTTCTTTATGTAACATATCCTGCCGACTGGGCAGAACAGGAGTAGAATCATGAGCAGGTATGAATTTCAGATCAAACCGAATATATGGTACGGGAAATACAGCCTGCGTAAGCTTTATAACGTTCCTTTCAGAAAGGTTTGTATTGTCACGGACAAGTCCATGGTGGAGCTTGGCATGCTGAAACCTGTCTTAAGCATTCTGAACGATCTTAATGTATCCTACAGAATCTTTGATGAGGTGGAACCGGATCCTTCCCTGGAGACGATTCTAAGCGGCCTTTCGCACATACTGGTGACGAAGCCTGACCTCCTAATAGCCGTTGGTGGTGGATCTGTCATAGATGCGGCCAAAGCAATCATCTTCTTCTGCCTCAGGGTGAAAGAAGAAGTCATTAAACCGGAGAAGATTGTAAAACCGTTCTTTGTGGCAGTTCCGACTACCAGTGGAACTGGGTCGGAAGTGACATCCTATTCCGTGATCACGGATAGGAAGAACAACCTGAAGATACCGCTGAAGGACAAGAGAATGCTGCCGGATGTGGCCGTGCTGGATCCGGTTTTCACCTCTACACTGCCGAAGAAAGTCATCGCCAATGCAGGCATCGATGTGATGACCCACGCGGTGGAAGCTTATGTATCCCGTGAACATCATGAAATGTCTGACTTCTATGCACTGGAGGCGGCGCGGAAAGTTTCCGTGAGTCTCCGGAAGATGTATGATGACATATCTGACGATGAAGCACGTATGGAGATGCACATGGCATCCTGCTATGCAGGCGTCGCTTTCGAGAACAGCGGACTGGGACTCAATCATGGCATGGCCCATGCGCTGGGCGCGAAATTCAAGCTTCCCCATGGACTGGCCAATGCACTGCTCATGCCCCATATCATACGATACAACATGAATGAACCCATCTATGGGATTGAAGCGGAAAAAAGATACGGAAAGATGGCGGAATCCATGAGAACATCCGAGGGCATGGCCAAAGGATGGGAAGACAGTCTCATAAGTGAGCTTAAAAACCTGATGAAGCATCTGGAACTTCCAGATTCCATCAGCGCATGCGGCATAGACGAAAATGAATTCATGGCCGCATTGCCGGACATGGTGAAAAAGGCTTTGAATGATTTCACCACGGGCAGCAATCCCAGAAAGGCAACGCCTGAAGATGTCGTGAAGATATACATCAGTGCGTATTACGGTTCAGACGACATACCTTTATAAATCAAAAAATGTGAGTATAACAGCAACGATGCAGGAGGAAGGACATGAGTAAGAAACTGAGCGCAGCCAATGAACGAATCAGGGAACTGGAAAAGGTTCTGAAGGAAACGAATCTCCCGGAGAAAAACGAAAAAGTCAGACTGGGTGTGGATTTGGGAACAGCCTATATCGTTCTGGTTGCTCTTGGAGAAGACGATCGGCCGCTGGCGCTGGAGCTTGAGTATGCAGAAGTTGTTCGAGACGGGCTTGTGGTGGATTTCATGGGTGCAAGGACCATTGTATCCAGACTGAAGAAAAAACTGGAGGAGAGACTGAATATCGAGCTTACAGAGGCATCCATTGCCGTTCCGCCCGGAACCCAGCCTGGAGATCAGAAAACCCATAAATATGTGGTGGAGGGTGCCGGTCTAGAAGTGACTGAAATCCTCGATGAACCTACAGCTGCCAACGGGGTACTGGGCATCACAGATGGAGCCATTGTGGATATCGGTGGTGGAACCACCGGAATCTCCATACTGCAGAATGGGAAGGTGGTCTATGTGGCAGACGAAGCCACAGGAGGAACCCATCTCAGCCTGGTTCTGGCAGGACATTTCAGGATTCCTTTCGGTGAAGCGGAGAATATGAAGAAAGACCCGAAGAAGCAGAATGAAATCATCGGTCTTGTGAGACCCGTGGTGGAAAAGATGGCAAGTATCGTAAAGAAGCATATCGAAGGATATGATGTCCACGATATCTATCTGGTTGGGGGAACCTGCTGCTTATACGGAATCGAAAAAGTGTTTGAGGATGCTCTGGGTATTCCCGTGAGTAAACCGAAAAATCCGTTTCTAGTGACACCCTTGGGCATTGCAAAGGGTTCGGAAAAACCATGATCGTCTGATTAAAATACATCAAATGTTGAAGGGGCTGATGAAGATCAGTCTCTTTTAGTTGATACGGTATTTCGTGTCACTATAGTATGAATATGAATGGGAATCGGCAGTTCAGAAATGAAAGAGCAATGATCCTGAACCAGAAAACTGATTCAGGATCATTGCTCTTTCCAAGTAGAATCTCACCTCTGTGTCTGGACATCGATGAGAATCTCGTTTCTTCTGAATATGGGAGGAATGAATGGCGGATTGTAGCGGGCAAGTCTGAAGTTTCCGGAAGGGTTCAGTCCTTTTTTTCGGATCCAGACAAGGAGCTCCTTTTCATGGTCTTTAATTTTCTTCTCCGTTGCAGAACCTGAAAAAGTGACGGATGCAGTAAGTCTGGGCTCGTTTCTTCTGATCTTCACCCTGGGACTGGAAGGATTCGGTGGAGCATCGTCTGAATATTTCGATGGCATGACAAATTCCGTGGTGATATGCTCTTCTTTCATCTCATTGAATACAGGGGTGGTCATGGAGATTTTTGTCTGGTCTTCATTGCTGCCGCTGATGTAGTCGAAAATCTGACGGAAACCATAGGAACCCTCCAGCGTATCCTCTTCCACCGCGGCAGTGTAGAAAGCATCGTACTGACGGATTTCGAAAGAACCTTCTTTCTCGACTACCTTATAGGGAGCAGTCTCGTATTTTGACATGGAATCACCTCCGATGTTCCTGTGATGGGGATCTTTTGAGTTCATTATATCTCTATTTTCCGAATCGGTATACAGATAGCAGCAGGGAGAATGATCGCTGTGAATTCCTTTCTGAACGGGAATGTTCTTATAAAGGGTTAAAACTAGGAAAAAGCATAAAACGGGTTATAAATAGGAAAAATATTGATTTATTGCATTTATCTGCTATGATGAAGAAAAGGGAGGTCAGACAGATGGGCAATGGCAATACAGAAAGCAGACTGCATATTAAAGAACTGAAAGAGCAGTTCAGAAATCAGAAAATGATCAGTGTGGATGATTTTCAGGCATTTTATACGGAGCTCTTTGGCAGCATCAAGAAAAACACCGTAAGCTCGTATATCTATCAGCTGAAAAAGCGGGGCGTCATCAGAAATGTTTCCAGAGGACAGTATGCGATCAGAGGTGCAAAGAGAGAAGAAGGGAATGAATACATGGTCATCACCATGGACATCAGCAAATCCACCAGGACAGACTATAAAGAGTTCAACCGGCTGCTTCAGGAGAAGATCGAGAAGATCAATGAAGCCATTGTCCGGATTTACGGACAGCACAGAGCGTATCATATTTCTCAGGGAGATGAAATACAGATCCTGTTTCCATTTCAGGATGGACTTGGGAGCCTCATGATGCTGACCCTGAGTCATCTGAGTCCATACGAAGTCAGATATGGAATCAGCATCGGGGAAGTGGACGGAGAGCTGAAAAAGAACTCCTGGGAGATGAACGGGCCTATCTTCTGGAATGCGAGAGATCAGCTGGAAGCGGTGAAGAAGAAAAGCGGCTACAGTGGAAGAATCATCAGCGGATACAGTGAAACGGATCAGATGTGCAATCATCTTCTGCCGCTGATAAACAGCACCATCGACAGAATCACCGAAAAGCAGTGGGAAGCCATCAGGTATGAACTGCTGGGCGTGGAGCTGGAGAAGACGCTTGAAAGCATCGGCATCAGCAAAACAAGTTATTATGAAAGACTGCGTGCATCGAGCCTGGAAGAAATTCTGCTTTCTTTCAGAGCTATATTCGACCTGATGAAGGCAAGGAGGGAGATCAACTGATGTTTACCCTGAGTATGCTCATTTCTCACACGCTTACAGACTTTGTGATTCAGACAGACAACATGGTGAAGGCGAAATCGGAAAGGAGACTCAAGGGATACCTTCTTCATGGAGCAGCACTTCTGCTTACTTCTCTTCCTTTTCTGATGCTCCTTGATGGGAGCGGCATGAGAAAAGCTATTTCGAAAGTGCTGATCATCATCGCCTCCCATCTGGTCATAGATTATCTGAAGGAAGGGGTTCATAAGCATCTGGAGAGAAAAGCTGCGGCTAAAATTTCAAGGCTTCTGCTATTCCTGTCGGATCAGGCTCTCCACATAGCTGTCATTCTAGTGGTCACTTCGGGAAGCTCCATGGAATATAATGGACTTAGCCTGTGGCTCACGGATACCTTTCTGAGAAATAATGAAGTCACCTATGAAAGTGTGAAACGGATCTTTCTGGTACTCTACATTTCCTTTTCCGGTGCCTACTTCATCCCACTGATGCTGGACAAGGTCTATGAGAAAGTGGTGGGCTATACAGACATCCTTAATGAGATACTGAAAGTGGGAGAGGATGAGATTGCTCATGGCTTCATCGATGAAGTGAAGGCAGGAAAGTGGATCGGAATTCTGGAAAGAGTCCTCATGGTGATCTTTCTCTATTCCAATCAGTTCTCATCCATTGGATTCATCATTGCCGTGAAGTCATTGGCCAGATTCAAGATGATGGAGAACAAGATTTTTGCGGAATACTATCTTATGGGTACGTTGTTCAGTGTAGTCTACACCTTTCTCGTCTATGGCGCACTGGAGAGCGTTCTTTAGAGCAGCTGCAAGAAGCTGAGAAGTGAGAAAAAATCGAAATGAGACATAGCATTCCATCACCATCAGGTGGCCTTAGGGTCACCTTTTCCACACCTGACAAATAGTAGAATATATGCTCCGGACGGGAAAGCTGCTTCATGAAGAAGCTTTCAATCATAGCATCCTGGGTTATAATGGGATTAGGAAATAACGACAACAGAAGAACAAGTGAGGGATAACATGCAGGAAATACTGAAACTGAAACCCATTTTCCAGGAAAGAATCTGGGGTGGGGACAAACTGAAAAAGCACTTTGATTATGACATTCCAAGTGATCATACCGGGGAATGCTGGGCCATCTCCGCCCATAGGAATGGAGACTGCATCATTGAAAATGGTGCGCTGAAAGGAATGCATCTTTCAGAAGTCTACGATAAATACAGAGAGCTTTTCGGAAGCGCCGAATCACCGGTGTTTCCGCTTCTGACGAAGATTCTTGATGCCAGTGACGACCTGAGTGTTCAGGTGCATCCGGATGACGAATACGCCATGCAGAACGAGGATGACTTAGGGAAGACGGAATGCTGGTACATCATCGACTGCGAGGAAAACGCGGAAATGATCTATGGACATCAGGCAAAGACCAGGGAAGAACTGGTGGGAATGATTGACGAGGGAAAATGGGATGCGCTGCTTCAGAGAATCAGCATCAAGCCAGGAGACTTCTTCTATGTGCCTTCAGGAACCATCCATGCGCTGTGCAAGGGCACGCTGGTACTGGAGACCCAGCAGTCCTCCGACACCACGTACAGGGTCTATGACTATGATAGAGTGGATGAGAAGGGAGAGAAGAGACAGCTTCATATCGAAGAAGCCAAGAAGGTCCTCAGTGTCCCACATAAGGGCAGCACAGTGGAGCCTGTAACGATAGAAGAAGAGAATCTTACTGTAACCAAATACACCTCCACAAGATTTTTCACGGTAGAAAAATGGACGGTAAACGGGAAAGCGGACAAGAAGCTTAAGGAGTTCACTTTAGTCAGTGTGCTCAGCGGACAAGGCCTGGTCAATGGCCTTGAAGTGAAGAAGGGAGACCACTTCATTCTTACTTCTGCATGCAAGGAGGCGCATTTTGAAGGAAATCTGGAGATGATCGTTTCCTGGATTGACAGGATTCCCTGCTGATCGGACTTAGCTTATAAATAAAGAATCAGAGAAGGATAGTGTGAAGTGATGGATGCTATCCTTTTTTCTATGGGAATATGAATAGGTTCAATGAAGTGATTTCTAATTCTCTCTGCAGCAAAAGGTATGTTCTAATTTTCTTCAATAATTGTAGAACAGTCAGGATTTAGTAAGGATTTAGTAATATTGCACTAAGTGTGGTAATATTTTCGAGTTTATGTTATAATTTATAACAATAAAAGTAAAAGGAGAGGGTTTTATGTTCACTAGAATTTTTGTAAAAAACTATAAGTCCCTTATTGACCTAGATGTGGATCTATCCTCTAAGAAGAATGAATCGAAATCTCTGATCGTTATCTATGGTGAGAATGGTATTGGGAAATCCAATTTCGCCTCGATTTTTTATACACTAAGAGAGTCAATTGAAACAATGTCAATCAAATCTATGTTGCAGAAATTATTAAATAGTAATGTAGAGGACGAGAATCATGTTCCTGATAAATTATTCAGAGAATTGCTTCAGCGACAAGCGAAAGATACAGAGTCAATCATCAGAAATTATAAAACTATCAACTCTGAGGAAAATATGGAGTTACTGTTTGAATTTACCATTGGAGATAAAAGAGGACAGTACCTGATTTCATACGATGATCAGAAAATCGTAGAAGAGAAACTGGATTTTGCATTGGTCAAGAACAAAGTGAATCTTTATCAGATGAAAAACCAGAAATACAAATTGAATGATAATCTCTTTACTGATGCGGATTATTTAAGAGATTTCAAAGAAATGATTGAGCAATATATCGGCAAGCATAGTTTACTGTCTTTGCTTTCCTTTGAGGTTGAAGAAAAAGCGGAAAGTTATGTGGAGAACAAGATCCATCCGGAGTTGCTTCATATTTTAAATTCCTTAAAGAAGGTTTCAGTCAAGGTGCAGCCACAGTCACTTTCAAAGAGAAGTACAAGAGGTGGTGCGCTTAATCTGCTTCATAATCTGAGGTCAGGTCTACTTGATGCAAATGATTCAGAGAAACTGAATAGAACTGAAAAAATGCTCAATGAATTCTTCACGACAGCCTACAGCGACATTAAACAGGTATACTATCTGAAAAAAAATGAAAAATCCAACATCAGGTACGAACTTTGGATTAAGAAAAAAATCTATGGAAGAATTATTGACATTAGCTTTTCTCAAGAATCTTCTGGTACAATACAATTGCTAGAGATTATTCCATATCTATTGATGAGTATCGAAGGCGACACTGTAGTCATCGATGAAATTGATACGGGTATCCACGATATTTTAATTCATCGACTGTTAAGTAATATGTCGGAACTGATCAAGGGCCAATTAATTTTAACCACCCACAACACAATGCTCTTGGATTCAGATATTGATCCACAATCCATCTATGTGTTTTTTGTTGATAGCGAAGCTAATAAATTACTGGTACCGATCACGAATTTTGAAAATAGAGCACATCCTAACCTGAATTATAGAAACAGATACTTGAAAGGTATGTATGGTGGTGTTCCTATTCCGCAGGATATTGATTTTGAAGAACTTATTGAAATACTGGAATAGGGGTATTTATGAGGAAATTTGATAAATCTTTTTTAAAAGCAGTTGTGATTGTACATGGCAAATCTGAGAAACAGATGTGTGACTATATTAAATCCAATTTGAGATTGAAACTGGAGATTTATGGTGATAAGAATGGGGAGAAGTCAATCCAGATTACCAGTATTATGAGAACGCTGAATAATACAAAGTTTGAAACATTGAGTAAATTTCGCGCTCATTTCTCAGACGCTTTCTCGGAAACTGGAAGGAAAAAATCTGGAATTCATGAGAAAAAGTTCAAGATATTTATAATTATGGATACAGATGACTGCAATGATGTAGAACTAGAGAATTTCAAAAATAAGGATATGTTCATAAAACATTGGGCTTATAGATACATAGTACCGATATGGAATACTCCGGATTTGGAAGAAGTTCTAGTAAAAGCGAAAATACCATTTAGAAAAAAAGGAAACAGAAGAAAAGAAGAATACGTAGATATTTTTCCGGTGTCTGATAAATATGCAACATCCGACAGAGTTCAATTAGCAGATTTGATGGAATTGCTTTCAGATAATCCTGATACAAATCTGGAAGAATTCATAAAGTTCTGTTTAGAAATTGCACATTGATTCATAAATTGACATTCTTAATAATTGGACTAAGGTGATAGCAGCGGTAATAATATACTATTTAATTAAGCTTCTGGATGAGTAAGTGTTTATTTACACTTATTGAAGGTAATAGAAACTATTGATTTCAAAAGGATAGTATATGTTGAACTATGCTATCTTTTTATTATTAGGCAGAATTATTAGTATAAGTATGGGCGCACTTTCAAAAGATCAATTAGAGAAATGGAGTGAATAGTATGAAAAAAATCAGGAATATCATATTTGATATCGGAAATGTGCTGGTGAGATTTGACCCTCTGGACTATCTCATCAGGACCTATGGAGAAGATTTTGAAACCATAAAGCTTCTTCATCTGAATATCTTTTCCGGTGAGGAGTGGAAACTCCTGGACCAGGGACTGCTTACAACAGAGGAAGCCATAGCTCGGATCGAAGAACGAATACCAGAGCACAAAGATGCGGTGGAGAAGATCATGCGCACCTGGGAGACTTTTCTCATTGATGAGATCAGCTCCTCGGTTTATTTTCTGAAGAAGTTCAAGAAGATGGGATATAAAATCTATGCGCTATCCAATTATCCGGAAAGAGGGTTTTTCTATACTGAAAGCACTTTCCCTGTATTCGAACTCTTTGATGGAAAAGTGATTTCCTATGATGTCCGAGAAGTGAAGCCAGGAAAGAGAATCTATGAGATTCTTCTGAAGAAGTACCAGCTGAAGGCAGAGGAGTGCATCTTCATCGATGATACGCTGGTAAACATTAAGACTGCAGAAGAATTAGGAATCAATGGTGTACACTATATACATAGTAATCAGCTCATGGAGCTTTATCTTAAACTGGCGGAAGAGGCCAGATAAAGTCGAAAAATATCTGGATTTGGTGAATTTCAGTGAATAAATCGGATTGTTTTCATTTTACACAACTTGACTGAAGCTTTTTCTGATTTTCTCGATTTTTCAGTTTTGAAAAACAGAAAGTCATATGTTATAACATAATTGTAAGTTAGCACTCGGTGGGCGAGAGTGCTAACGATAGTAAAATATCAGTAAAGGAGTTGTTGGAAATGGCAGGTTTAGTACCATTCAACAGAAAGAAAAATGATCTGATGAACATTGGGTTTGATGACTTCCACAGCATGCTAGATGACTTTTTTGCGGATGCATGGCCTACAAGAAGAAGCCTTCAGTCAGATACCTTCAAGGTGGATGTTCAGGAAGAGGACAAAGAGTATATCGTTCAGGCTGAACTGCCAGGCGTAAAGAAGGAAGAAATCAGTCTGTCTCTGGAAGACGGAAGATTACGCATTGGCGTTCAGAGAGACGAAAAGAAAGAAGAGAAAGAGAAAAACTACATCCACAAGGAAAGAAGATACTGCTCCATGGAAAGAAACATCTTCCTGCAGGAAGCAGACAGTGAAGGCATCAGTGCAAAACTGGAAGACGGTGTTCTGAAGATCCATATTCCCAAGACAGAACATGTCGATACCTCAAAGAAGATTGAAATCGAATAGAGAACATAAGTTAAACCTCACCGGCATCCATAGCCCAGGATGCCGGTGAGGTTTTTTATGAAGCCTATGCTTTAAGCACGATCTCTATTTCATTCTTCCTGTGGGTTACATGGGGGTAAGTCTTATAATCTCTTCTGCTGTAGGCGCATCGATGTAAAGACTGTCTACTAGGTTTCCCTTCAGCACCGCTTTGATGATCATGGCCTTTTCCTTCCCCACAGCCACCAGGAGCTTGTTTGGGATTTTCCGGATCACTGAAAGGGGCGCTGCAATGACTCTCTTGTCCATTTCCGGATCCAGAAGCTCACCTTCATCATTCAGGAAGTGGGAACAGCAGTCTCCGATGCCGCCTTTCTCTTTGATTACGCTGTAGCTCTCTTCATTGATGACGCCCATCTCGTAGAGTACGGAAGGTCTTTCCAGATTACCCACGGAAAAGACGGCGGTGTCACATTTCTTGGCCATGGCAAGAATCTGATCGATCTGATGATCCTGCTTGATGGCGTCAGCGATGAAGGCCTGATCCACCATGGCAGGAGCGGGAATCTGATAGCCGCTTCCATTGACGCTGTCCACGAAGCTCTTGAGAATATCAAGGGCTCCGGACTCATAGACGGCTCTTGAAAAACCGCCGCTGAGCTGAATCACGGAAACGCCCTGTCTTTTGATGGCTGGTAGCTGCTTGGCAAGCACCGCCAGGGTGTTTCCCCAGTGGACGCCAAGGATGCTGTCGTTTTTAATGAATCGTGGAAGATCCTCAGCCAAGGCGCCGCAGACATCCTGCAGCAGTACCTGTCTGTTTCCCACAAGATCGGGAACAATGACGGCGCGCCTAAGGGGGAACCGTTCCAGCAGTTCCTTCTCCAGATCGCTGTAGGACAGCACCGATTCCTTGACGCGCACCTCGATGAGCCCCATATCCATGGCACTCTTCAGGAGTCTGCTCACATTGGATTTACTGATTCCTTCCTTTTCACCAATCTGGACCTGACTCATATTCAGTTCATAATACATTTTCGATATTCTCAGAATCTGACTGAGTTTCTTTGCATCCATTACGTATCTCCCATTCTCATGAATCAGCAGAAATCTGCCAGTCCTTCATGAATTCTATACTTTCTTTATATTAAAGATACTGGGTAAGAAGGATGCTTGTCAAGAAAGGTGATATCCGTAAGATGCTCCAGAAGAAGAGGAAAAGAGAAGAACAGGAGGATTCTTATGAGAAATCCGAAATGTTGCAACTTTTCCCAACCACCCTGAAAACAATTTCATAAAAATGATACCGTTTAATTTTAAATATGGGAAATTTCCCAAAGTAGTATTTACTTTTCCCAAAGCCAGTCGTAAGATGGTACCATAAACGGAAACGGAGGTAGAGAAATGAGTATTGTTACTTTGATCGGTTCAGGGCAGATGGCTTCTGCACTCACCTTTCCACTATATGAGAACGGACATGAAGTGAGACTTGTGGGCAGTCCCCTGGATGATGCCATCATAGACAGACTTCGAAAAGATGATTATCACGAGAATCTGAGAAGAACACTTCACAGCGGAATAAAATACTACAAGATCACAGAGGTGGAAGAGGCGCTGAAGGATGCGGACCTTGCGGTCTGCGGGGTATCCAGTTTCGGTGTGGACTGGTTTGCAGACAATATGCTGCCCATTCTGCCAGAGAGCATTCCACTGCTCTCCGTGACCAAGGGTATGCTGGATGGAGAAGATGGTACGCTGACAACCTATCCGGAGTACTGGGAGAAAAAACTTGCCGAAGAAAGCAAGCTGAAGATCTATGCCATAGGCGGTCCCTGCACCGCAAGAGACCTGGCCGATCACGATCAGTCCTTTGTGGGATTCTGCGGAAGAGACATGCAAGAGCTGAGAAGGATCAGAAGCTACTTTGAAACAGACTACTATTTCATCAGTCTCACAGAAGATGTGGTGGGCCTGGAATCGGCAGTGGCGCTGAAAAACGGATATGCACTGGGTACAGCACTTGCCATAGGCATTGCGGAAAAACTTGGTGATGATGGCGTAAGTCACAACAATTCCCAGTCCGCACTTTTTCAGCAGAGCGTAAAGGAGATGTATCATCTTCTTGAAATCATCGGGGGAGGCACAAAGAACATCATGTTTGCGGCAGGAGACCTCAATGTGACGGTGGCTGCAGGAAGAAGCAGAACCGTAGGTCTTCTTCTTGGAAAAGGATACACCATAGAGGAAGCCACAGAAGCACTGAAAGGGGAAACCCTGGAAGCGGTGGTCATTGCCACAAGAACCGCAAGAGCCGTAAAGGCCATGGCGGAAAGAGGAAAACTCGACATCAAGGACTTTCCACTCCTCATGCATGTGGACAGTCTGCTTAATGAAGGGGCTAAGCTGAACATTCCCTGGAAGGCTTTCCAGAGGGAAATGTAGAAAAGGACAAACTGAAACTGTAAAACAGAAGGCATAGACAATGAAAAAATAAAGAATATAAATGAAAAGGAGCTTATCAAAATGGAGTATTATTTAGGTTTGGATTTGGGGACAGGAAGCCTTAAGACGGTGCTGTTTGATGTGAACGGAAAGGAAGTGGCGGTATCAGAAAAAGAATATCCGCTGTATCAGCCCCATAACGGCTGGTCCGAGCAGGATCCGGAAGACTGGTACATGGTGTCCATAGAAACCATCAGAAACGTCATCAGAGACAGTGGGGTACCAAGCGAATCCGTCAAGGGACTGGGCATATCCGGACAGATGATGGGTGCGGTGATGATGGACAAGGATGGAAAGGTCCTAAGACGTGCCATTCTATGGAACGATGGCAGAACTTCGGAATCCTGTGAACATGTGCGAGAGATCGTAGGGGATGATCTCTTCATGAAGTATTCACTCACACCAGCAAGACCTGGCCTTACAGCAGCGAAGATCCAGTGGGTGAAGGACAATGAGCCTGAACTCTACGAAAAGGTGGCACACATCCATCTGCCGAAGGATTATCTGAGATATCGCCTGACAGGAGAATATGCAACGGAAGTATCAGATGCCTCCGCCATGCAGCTTCTCGATATACCAAACAGAAAATGGGCGACGGAGATTCTGGAGAAGATGGAGCTCACCGAGGAAATGCTCGGGAAAGTCTACGAGTCCCATGAGATCACAGGATATCTTCTTCCAGAAGTGGCGGAAGCCACAGGACTGACCACGGACTGTGCAGTAGTGGGCGGAGCCAGCGACAACGCGGCTGCGGGAGTCGGAACAGGAATCGTATCTCCTGGACGTGCCATGACCACCATCGGCACATCAGGAACCGTATTCGCCTATTCAGAGAAACCGCTGCTGGATCCTCATAAATCCGTATACACCTTCTGCATGCCCATACCAGGTGCATGGCACTACATGGGCAGCGTGAACTCAGCCGGAGCCTCCCTGAAATGGTGGAGAAACAATTTCTATCCGGAAGATACGGAATACGAGAAGATCAATGAAGATGCCAGGTCCTCTAAAATCGGAGCAAACAGACTGGTTTATCTTCCTTATCTCAACGGAGAGCAGTCACCGCACTTCAATCTGACCTGCAGAGGCTCCTTCGTGGGACTGGCAGGAATTCATACCAGAGCGGACATGACCCGTGCGGTGATGGAAGGCGTGACCTATGCTTTAAGAGACATCATGTCCGGTATCCAGAACACAGGCGTGGAAGTGGACCATGTGCACATGTGCGGTGGCGGTTCCAAGAGTCCATTCTGGAGACAGCTTCTGGCAGATGTATATCAGCTTCCTGTTTCCCTTCCTGACATGAAGTCGGAAAACAGTGCGGCACTGGGTGTTGCAATCCTTGCAGCAGTAGGATGCGGAGCCTACGACAGCGTGGTGGAAGCCTGCGACAAGATCATCAAGATGAGAGATGACGTCTATACACCGGATGCGGAAAGAGCAGCCAGATACGACAGAGTCTACAAGGAATTCGATGATCTGTATCCCAAACTGAAAGACAACTTCAAATCCATCTTATCCTTATAATATGGATGCAGGGGACAGAGAAGAAAGAATAAACAGGCAGATAGACAAGCTCAGGCTTTCATGCCTGAAGACAAGGAAAGCGAGTTGAATGAATTTGAAAATAGCAATAGGATGCGACGAAGCCGCATATGGACTGAAGCTTGAAATCATCAGACATCTGGAGGATAAGGGACACACAGCCGTGGATTTCGGTTCAGGCGAAGGAGAATCAGTGCTCTACCCCAATGTGGCCTATGCACTGGCAAAGGAAGTGGCAGAGGAAAAGTTTGAAAGAGGAATCCTTCTCTGCGGAACGGGAATCGGAATGGCCATCACAGCCAATAAGGTGCCTGGCGTGAGGGCAGCGGTCTGTCATGATTCCTACTCCACGGAAAGATCCAGAAAGTCAAACAACTGTCAGATCATGACCATGGGGGCTAGAGTCGTAGGCGCAGAACTGGCAAAGAATCTGGTGGATGTATGGATGGAGTCGGAATTCTCCGGGGGAGGGTCCCAGGCCAAGGTGGACCGTATTTCCGAAATAGAAAAGGAATGCAGATGATCCCATAGCACTGTATAAAGAAAGCGGTATGAAATGAGGTGATGAGGAAACCTCTTCCATACCGCTTTTTCCTGTCCTGCCGAACTCGGATCCTACCCTGGCCGAGAAATGATAAACGTGAACTTCACTTGAATCTCAGTGATAATTTTCTCCAAGGTCTTTAAAAATGAGGGGAACTGTACGATAATAGTAAAGATAGTTTAAATTCAGTTAAGCGTTGCACAGCTGCCGAAAGAGAAGGACAGCTGGACTTTAAAGAAAGTGGTAGGTAGTTAGATATGATGGAGTCGGGCGTTTTGTCGGTGATTTTCTACGGGTCTCTGATCCTTTATTTTTATATGGGCATGTATCTTTTTTCGCTGGATATCAGAGACAGGATCCATCGGATTTTCTTCTATCTGTGTCTGTCCTTAAGCATATGGTCGCTGACATCTTCCCTCCTTGGTCATGTGGAGAGCAGAGACATGGCTTTTGTCACGCTGCTAGTCAGTGTGTGGGGATGGGGCTTCGCTTACAGTTTTCTGCTGCATCTGGTGCTCCTTATCATGAAGATGGATCGCGGGATGAAGCCATGGCACTGGCTGGCCATTTATGCGCCCGTGCCCGTGAATATGATTCTCTTCTATGGAAATCTTCTGTATAGTAATGTGTCAGACAACATGCTGTTAAGCCAGTTCGGCTGGTCCTATGAGAGAACGGAGCTGGCTGCTTTCTTATGGATAAGAGTGCTCTATCTATCCGTGATGGCTGTGATTCTTATTCTCCTATATAGAGGGAAAAGGGAAGAAGATGATCTGTTCAGTATCAGGGAGATGAAACTCATCAAAGCTACGATGATTCTAAGCCTTCTTCTGGGCTTGCCGAAGATTTTCGAGCTTTATGAAGCCATGGGATGGAACCTTCTGGGACTTGGACCACTTCATCTTCTTCCGGTTTGTGTCACTCTATTCATTGTGATGAAACTGAAGGATATGAAACGCCAGGACAGTAACATAGCTCTGCCCAGAAGAGGAGAACTCATGAGTATAAGAACCCATGAGAAGATTTTCTTCTATGTTTCTCAGGGATACATTTTAGGCGCGTTCACTGCCTTCGGTATTGAAGTGCTGTTGAAAAGAGATGACATTGTGCGGGCGGGAATCCTTTCCTTTACACTTTTCGCCACAGGCATCGTGATCTTTCTCATTCTGAAAAGCAGACTGAGCATCAGAATAAGAGACAATATACTGTTTCTCATCATCGCCATGAGCATTCCCTACATCACCTTCTATCAGATCGAAAATTCAGAAGCCTTTGCATGGACGGTACCCGTGATCTTTATACTCATTGCTGTAATATTCAATAACACGAAACTTCTTGTCTCTATCAGTATCATGACCATAATCACTTCCAAGGTGCTGTGGATTGTGAGACCCGAATCGGTGATCTCTTTTTCACCAGCAGATCATCTTGGAAGAATGATTGTATTTGGCATTATCATTATCATCGCTTTTCTCATCAACCGGGTGTATAAGAACAGACAGTACCAGTTTGAAAAGCAGATCGACCACGAAAAATTCGTCTCGGAAACCGCAAGACTTCTGTCCTCAGCCCGCAACAGGAATCTGAGAAGCAATCTGGATGTGTTTCTGGAGAGAAGTCTTCACTATATGGATGCGGACTACGGCTCCATCCACATTTTTCCCGAAAGAAAAAAGAAGATGAGAAAAGCGGAGTATTACGGACCTCATGATTTCGTGAATCCAGGCATCAATCACAGATTCGGTGAAAGATTCGATGAAATGGTCGAGTCGCTGCTGGAAGAAAATAGCCTGTACACGGAAAAGTTCTTCACAACCCTAAAGGAATTCAGTGAGGAAATGCGTAAAGAAGGCATCACGGTGATGGTGACCCCCCTGGTGGAATCCGGGAAGATTCTGGGTGTCATGTGCATGAGCTCCTTTGTCAGAAACTCCTGGGATGAGGGGTATCAGAACACCTTTCAGCTGGTGGCGGGCAGTCTTTCCAGTATGCTCTATAAGATCGGAAAGGAAGATGAGCTTTTCAGGATGGCTTACTATGACCATCTGACAGGACTGCCCAATCGGGTTCTCTATGAGAAGATCATCAGAAAGCATATTCACGGAACCAGGGAGAACGAAATGCTGGCGCTGATCTTTCTGGATCTGGATGATTTCAAGAACATCAATGATATTCTGGGACACAGTACCGGAGACCGGTTCCTGAAGGAATTCGCCAAGAAGCTGAAACCGAAGCTGAAGGAAAGAGATCTTCTTTCCCGTTTCGGAGGAGATGAGTTCCTCCTCATGCTGCCCCATGCAAAGTCCATGGAAGAGATCGAAAACTTTGCGGAAGATGTGCTTCAGGAAATCATGAAACCCTTCCTGCTGGATGATCGCGAGGTGATCACAGGAGCCAGTATGGGTGTCTCCATCTATCCTCAGGATGGACGGACGGGAGAAGAGCTCATCAAGTTTGCAGACCTTGCCATGTATCATTCCAAAAGCACCGGTAAAAACAGATTCACCGTCTGTACGGAAGAAATCAAGAAGAAGTTCGTCTATGAGAAGGAACTGGAAGAGGATCTTCGTCATGCGGTGGAGAAGGATCAGTTTGTCCTGTACTATCAGCCCAAAGTCCATGGAAAGACAGAAGAGATCATCGGCGCAGAGGCTCTGATCCGCTGGAAGCATCCGACCAGAGGACTGCTT
The DNA here is from genome assembly GCF_043951855.1 of Proteiniclasticum sp. C24MP. Lineage (NCBI taxonomy): Bacteria > Bacillati > Bacillota > Clostridia > Eubacteriales > Clostridiaceae > Proteiniclasticum > Proteiniclasticum sp. C24MP. The sequence continues at coordinate 109,653 of NZ_JBINJW010000002.1, read as the reverse complement.
GCACCTGGGGTGTTTCTTCCAATAGCGGAGCGAACTGGGCTTATGGAAGAGATTGACACCTGGGTATTCATAGAAGCCTGCAGACAGAATATGCTATGGCAGCAGAAAGGATACAGGAAGATCAGCATGTCCATCAACATCACCCCCATCAGCATGATGCAGAGTGATATGGGCAGAGATCTGGCAGAGGTCTTCAAGGAAAACGGATGGGACCCGGAATACATCGAAGCGGAAATCACAGAAAACACCATGGTGTTTTCCCTGGACCAGATTCAAAGCAGATTAAGTTCATTAAGAGACATAGGAATCAGAATCTCCCTGGATGATTTCGGCACAGCCTATTCGTCCCTCAGCAGACTCCATGAACTACCCATCGACAAAGTGAAGATCGACCGTCAGTTCATCCTGAATCTCCATCATGAGGATAGAGGGAAGAATCTCTATGACGGGATTCTTGATCTGGCCAGATCTCTGGACCTCGTTGTCATCATTGAAGGGGTGGAGACGAGAGATCAGGCGGATTATGTCAGGGAAAAAGGCTGCGATGAAATCCAGGGCTTCTACTACTATAAGCCCATGCCGCCGGAGCAGATGGAAAAACTGCTTCAGCAGATGGATGGAACCTCCATGGCCAGGGTCATGTCACCGGATGCATGATGTCACCGGAAGAAAAACCGGCATAGTGAAACCTGATATGGCTGAACAAGAGTGCCCGGATCTGAGGATCCGGGCACTCTTGTTCGTAAAAAGCTGAAAAACATATCTTCATGAAGAAAGTGACTTAACCTCAAGGGCCAGGAGTGGTAAGATGAGAACAAGGAAGTGATGAAAATGATTAAAGTAGGGATTGTAGGCATCGGAAGCATTGCAGAAGACTACATCGAGATGTTCTCCAGAGGGCTCATCAAAGAGGCGGAGCTTTCGGCGCTGGCTTCCAGAAATCAGGAAAGACTGGCAGGGATCCGTGGAAAGTACGGTCTGAAGGATACCCGTCTCTTTTCCACGCTGGAGGAGATGCTGGAAGGGGATACTGTAGATGCGGTGCTCATAACAACACCCCATGCGCTTCATCCGTCCATGGCCATGAAAGCCCTGGAGAAGGAAAAGCACATCATGATTGAAAAACCGCTTGGCATCAAAGTGGGAGAGGTGGAAGAAATGGTCACGGCTGCAGGGAAGAAGCCGTATCTGACAGCAGGTGTCATGTTCAACAACAGAAGCAGCGACATCTACAGTTTCGTGAAACGCCGCATGGAAGGTGGCAGGATGGGTGATCTGAGACGCGTGGTCTGGCAGGTGACCAATCAGTACAGGACCTATGACTATTATGAGAGAAGCACCTGGAGAGGCAGCTATGAGACGGAAGGAGGAGGCGTGCTCATCAACCAGGCCATCCATCAGCTGGATACGCTGCTCTGGATGACAGACCTTCCGGAGAGCGTCATGGCCTTCACCAAGGAAGGTTTCCATAGACCGCTCAGTGCGGAAAATGATGTGATGATCCAGATGTTCTATCCGAATGGGGCATCAGGCCAGTTCATGACAAGCACCCATGAAAGCCCCGGAACCAACCGTTTTGAACTGTCCTTCTCCGGTGGTCAGATCGTCATTGAAAATGACAGTGCAGTGAAGATCACGAAGCTCGCCATGGACGAAGAGGAATTTGCGCGGACCGTGAAAGGCGCATTTCCGGAAGTGCCCCATGAAGTGGAAGTGCTGACCTTCCCGAAGCTGCCCAACAAAGTGCTACAGAACAGACTACTCAATAACTTCATTCAGACCATCCTGGAAAAGGAAGAGATGCTCTGCCCGCTGACGGAAGGGATAAAGAGTGTAAGGATGCTCAATGCCACATACATGTCCGCCTGGAAGGAAAAGAAGATTCCGCTGAATTTTGATGCGGAAGAATACGACAGAGCCTACGAGAAGAAGATCAGCGGTGAGGAAGGTTTTTCATCTGAAAAGCGGTAGAACCAGGTATCTCAAGAGGTGTCACTGAAATATACGGTGCCAGAAACAGAGCCGAAGGAAAAAGGGCTGTCCTTCGGCTCTGTTTCTTTAAAGAGATTCGTGAAACAAAGTATTCTGAATGGCTGCAAGGTTGTTAATTTTTGCTGGAACCGGGCATCTTTTCCTTTTTATTGAAGCGGAAATAATTTATACTGGTAGTAGATTATCAAGTAGTAAGATTATTATGTAATTGTATTTATTCCAGAAAGAATTCAGGAAAGGAATGATTTTATGCGTATTTTTTTCATGGGTAAGCATGGAGGAAGTCATCCCAGAGAAAATAAAGAGAGAACCTCCCATCTGCCCATCACGGTGGCGAAAGTGCCTGAGGAACTGGTCTTTCCGGTGTCCATGCACATAGGTGCCCCTGCAGAACCAGTGGTGGAAGTGGGACAGAAGGTGAAAATCGGCACCCTTCTTGCAAAGGCGGGCGGTTTCGTTTCGGCACCGGTTCATTCCTCCGTATCAGGAGAAGTCACAGCCATCGAAAAAAGACCCACACTGAACGGACCCGCAGACTGCATCGTGGTGAAAAATGACGGGCAGGACAGCTTCGAGGAGTCCATCAGAGAAAGAGAAGAGATCACTGACAGCAAAGAGATTCTTGAGATCATCAGAAATGCCGGTATTGTCGGCATGGGCGGAGCTGCCTTTCCCACAGCTGTGAAGCTGGACCCGCCCAAAGGCAGCACCATTGATACCCTCATCGTCAACGGTGCGGAATGTGAGCCCTATTCCACTTCAGACCATCGGGTCATGGTGGAAGAAGGGGAAGAGATCATCAAAGGAATCAATGTCGCGCGAAAACTGTTTCCGAAGCTCAGGCAGATCTTTGTGGCCATCGAAGACAACAAGCCTGATGCCATAGAAGCCATGAGGAAAGCGGCAGCAGAATATAAAGACATTGAAGTGCGTCCTCTTCGCACCATGTACCCGAGAGGTTCTGAAAAGAATCTCATCAGGGATCTCACCGGAAGGGAAGTGCCTCCTGGAGGTCTGCCTGCCGGCGTCAGGTGTGTGCTCATGAATGTATCCACCACCAGGGCGGTTTACAGAGCAGTGAGCCTGGGGGAGCCTCTTTATCAGAGAGTGGTCTCTGTTTCAGGAACACCAGTGCAGGACCCGAAGAATCTTCTCGTGAGAGTGGGTACGCCTGTGACGTCACTTCTGGAAGAATGCGGAGGATTCAGTGAATCCGTATATAAGCTTTTAAGCGGAGGCCCTATGATGGGCCGCGCCCTCACAGACAGCAGTGTGCCCGTCATAAAAGCCATGACGGCCATCACAGCGCTGACGGAAAAAGAGGCGAGAGTGGGCGATGAATCCGACTGCATCATGTGCTCCGAGTGCATCAACGTCTGTCCTGTAAGCCTGCAGCCGATTCTCATCAGTGAAGCCTACAACAGGGGAGACCTGGATGCGGCGAAGAAGCTGGGGGCCATGGACTGCATCGAATGCGGAAACTGCTCCTACATCTGTCCGTCCAGGATTCCGCTTCTGGATAACATAAGAGATGCGAAAGCCGCCATAAAAGCGCAGCAGGAAAAGGAGGGAGCGTAGCATGATGGAGAAACTGAGTAAAATGAAATCCGGTCCTTCCCCGCATATAAGGACCCCGAAAACCACACCCTGGGTCATGACCCAGGTGCTCATCGCACTGATTCCTCCTGCAGCAGCAGCCACGTACTTCTTCGGATGGAAAGTGCTGCTTCTCATCGCTCTTGGTATGGGAACCTCTGTAGCCAGTGAGTATCTTTTCCAGAAACTCACCTACAGAAAGATCACCATAAACGACAGGAGCGCTCTGGTCACAGGGGCACTTCTGGGCTTAAGCCTTCCAGTGACGGCGCCCTGGTGGACCGTTATCATCGGGTCTGTCTTTGCCATCGTCATTGTGAAGCAGCTGCCTGGAGGCATCGGCAGAAACCGATTCAACCCGGCGCTGGCGGCAAGAGTCATGCTGAAGGCGTTTTTCTCTCCCTGGATCACCAACTGGGTCCTTCCCGGACCGGATGCGGTTTCCACAGCCACACCGCTGGAATACATCGGCGGCGGCATCAAGACCGTTTCTGCTGAGGTACCGGAACTTTATGATCTCTTCATGGGATTCAATCTGGGCGGTAATGCCGGAGAAACCAGTAAGCTTCTGATTCTTCTGGGCATGATCTATCTCATTGCCAGAAGAATCATCAATCCGAAGATTCCGATCTTCTATATTCTCACCGCCATGCTTGTCACCGGATTCTATTCAGGATTCGATCTGAACTTCATGGCAAGCCATGCCTTCTCGGGCACCCTGTTTTTTGCGGCCACCTATATGGCCACCGACTACAGTTCCGGTGCACTGACACCGGAAGGGAAGACGGTCTTCGCCATCGGCGCAGGCGTGCTCACCGCGTTTTTCAGAATCGCTTTCACTTTCCCGGGCGGAGTGGGATTCGCCATTCTCATCATGAATGCGCTGGCGCCTTATATTGACCAGAAACTCATGCCGAGAATCTATGGACACAAGAAAAGACCGGATGTGAAATTCAATAGGCAGAAAAGAGCATAGAAGTGAAAGACCTTCGTAGAAACATGATCCTGCGATTCATGCATCCCATTCTGATGCAGCTCCTATTAGGAGAAACTCTGAAAGGGAGTGCTGCCGGTACAGTGAAACACAGTATGCATAAAAGGAGACGGAAAAGATGAAATTTATCACCTTTGTTCACAAGGGCAAAGAACAGATCGGCGTACTCAGCCTTGATGAGTCGAAAGTTCTGAAAATAACCAAAATACTGGGCCATGAACGATACGAAGACATGAATCAGTTCATAGAGGAAGCCACGGAGCTGGACCTGAACATCATCGCTCAGGTGAGAATCAACGAAAAGGATCTGGGCATTCCTGTGGAGGAGATCCGCTATCTGGCACCCATTGTGAGACCCAAACATGACATCATCTGCGTGGGCGTCAATTATGATTCCCATCTCAAGGAATCCACGCTGGCCCTGAAAGAGGACCTCTCCCATCAGAAAAGTCCCGTCTATTTCTCCAAAAGGACCACGAGAATCCTGGGTCATGAAGAGGAGGTAAAAGGCTTCTTCGAAATCGATGAACAGCTTGATTATGAAGTGGAAGTCGCCGTGATCATCGGTAAAAAGGGAATGAACATTCCAAAGGACCAAGTGGAGGACTATATCTTCGGATACAGTATCTTCAATGATGTATCCTCGAGAAACCTGCAGAGAGGTCATCTCCAGTGGTATAAAGGAAAGAGCCTGGATACGCACAGCGTTCTGGGACCAGTGATTCTTCATCGATCAGCACTCTCGCTGCCCCTGAAACTGCATGTGGAGTCCAGAGTCAATGGAGAGGTGAGACAAAGCTCCAATACCGAGCTTTTTCTAAACGACATCGCAACCATCATTTCTGATTTCTCCAGAGGCATCACCCTTGAACCTGGAGACATCATCGCCACAGGAACCCCTTCAGGTGTAGGCATGGGCTTTGATCCACCAAGATTCATGAAAAAAGGGGATGTGGTGGAGTGTGAAGTGGAGAAGATCGGTATTCTGAAAAATATCATCATCTAGTACGAAGCACAACAGAGAATGAAATCCACATTCAATCACAATCATCGAGGAATCGAGCGCATCGCGAAAAGGATGCTTTCGATTCCTTTTTTCATGCTTCTGCCTCGGAAATATATATGCTGCTGTCAGAATATGATGGTGAATATATTATCAATCTGAAACTATATCGGCGTCTCATGCGTAATATCATGAATACTCCTTGGGATTTTCTTCAATCTCTTAATTATCAGACCGCACCTGTTTTTTTAATTGACATATGTCAATTAAAAGGAGTATAGTATTAATAGTCAAGAAATTAACAAAAAGTTTTATTTTGATGAAAGCGATCAGAAACCGCGCTGTATCCTCATCAGCAATCATCCTTATCTATTGCAGTCTTCGGGCTGAACAATAAAAAATTATGTATAAAAGGGGAAGAGAAAATGAACGAAGTCAAGGAAAAAGAAGTTAAAATGAGCGAAAAGGTCTATTCAAGACGAGACATGCTGAAAACCGCTGGAAAAGCGGCTGCTGGGGTAGCGGCTGTTGCAGTGCTCCCATCCTTCATCACAGGCTGTGACAAGAAGACACCGGAGCTTCCAACAAAAGAAGTGCTGGAATACGAGTATCTGTCAGCCAGTGAAGACGCACCTCAGTATCCATTCCCATATCAGAAGCTGGATCCAGCCACCACCATGGAAAGAGCATATGCTTCCTTCTTCAACAAAGGCGGATGCTGCAGAGCGGTTATTGATGGGATCATCGGTCAGCTGGGAGACAATGCCGGATATCCATGGAATCAGATTCCAATAGATGCTTATGCCAATGGTGCAGGCGGTTATGGTGCAGCTTCACTTTGCGGCTCCCTTGCTGGAGCAGCAACGGCCATCGGACTTGCAGTGACACCAGAGGATGCAGCCACTGTTACAGCAGACCTCTTCAAATGGTATACAAGCACAGAGCTTCCAACCTATCAGCCTGAAGTGGAGAATGAGACTGTAGTCTCCGCATCCGTCAACTGCAAGGATTCCGTTGGACAGTTCATGGAAGCATCAGGTTATGCCATGGGCGACCCTGAAAGAAAAGCGAGATGTGCCGGTGTTGCGGCAGACTGTGCCGGAAAGACCGCAGAGCTTCTTAATGCATACTATAATCTGTAAAAGCGGATTTCTTTCATCCATCTAGGGAAAAGTAAAGGAGAACAGAAAAATGGGAAAAATCGGAATAACGGAACTGGTACTCATCCTGACCATTGCACTGGTCATCTTCGGGCCTGCCAAGCTGCCAGCCATCGGGAAGTCCATCGGACTGGCCATCGGTGAGTTCAAAAACAGCGCCAACAAGATCTCTGAAGATATCATGACCAGCACAGACGACGAGAAGAAAGATGAAAAGAAGAGCGAGTAGGGATAAGGAAAGAAATCTTACCCTGGTCGAACATCTTACAGAGCTGAGAAACAGAATCCTCTATATGGCTGCAGTTTTTGTCGCAGCCGTTCTTCTCAGCTACAGTTTCTCGGAAATTCTTGTAACAGATATGATCGGCATCGTGCCGGACATCAGTTTTGTGTTCATATCACCGGCAGAGCTTCTGCTGTCCTATATCAAGATTGCGATCATTATCGGACTTTCTGTCTCTTCTCCCTTTCTGATCCTGCAGATCTGGCTTTTCATCAGTCCAGGTCTTGAGAAGAAAGAAAGAAGAACCATATTGTTTTCACTGCTCTTTGGTGGGGTGTTTTTTGTCCTGGGAGCCGTGTTTGCCTATAGGATCGTTCTACCCCTCATCCTTGAGTTTTTCATGGGATTTCAGGTGGAAGGCATAGAAGAGATGATCAGCTTCAGCAGCTATCTGTCACTTATCGTCAATACCGTTCTTTCCTTCGGACTGATCTTTGAACTGCCAAGCATCATGGTGATCATGACGAGACTCGGCATTGTGAAAGTCCGCTTTCTGAGAAAGAACAGAAAATATATCATCCTCGTCATCTTTGTGATGGCAGCGGTGCTTACACCGCCGGATATCATTTCACAGACACTATTAGCCCTTCCCATGATTCTTCTGTTTGAACTGGGCATCTTCTTATCTCGGATTGTTGAACGAAAGAGAGACCGGGGAGAATGATGTCACAGAACAGAATGGAAGATCATACATGAATTCTCTGCACGGATGTAGGTACCCCCTAGATCCCTGCAGAGTTTTTTTGCTGCCGGTTTTCAGAAGAGAAGAAATGAGGAGTATACTACATGTAAAGAAGAGTGCATAAGGAGGTCAGACCATGCGTACATTTGAACTTATTTCCGTATTTGCCGTTGCCGCCATGCTGGTGAACACCCTGGGCATTTACGCCATCTACAGGAACAGAACCTGGGCAGAAAGGAACAAGGAATACTTCATGTGCTTTGCGGCAGGTATTCTCATCACGTCACCGCTCATCGGTGCTTTTCCCCAGGCCATTTCAAAGAACAGTGAAGCGGGTTTTTCTGCGGTGCTGGGATTCCTGTTCATGTTCGCCACGAGCCAGATCATGAGAAAAAGCACAAAGAAATCCGCTCTGGCCTTCGGCTACACTGCACTCATCGGCATCGGGATCCATTCTTTTGTGGACGGCATGATCTATTCCGTGACTTTCACTCAGAGCAGTTTTCTTGGGATTCTTGCCGGAACAGGACTCGTAGCCCATGAATTCGCTGAAGGGGTCATCACCTATTCCTTCCTTGCAGAAGGAGGGCTATCCGAAAAGAAGGCCATCTTCTATGCCTTTCTCGTGGCCTCTCTTACAACGCCTTTAGGCGCTTTCCTGATCTATCCGCTGCTCCAGAATTTTACAAGTTCTGTCATGGGACTGCTTCTGGGATTTGTCACAGGAGTCCTCATCTACATCTCTGCTGCGCATCTGCTGCCGGAAGCCAGTGAGCATGAGAAGGATCACTCCTACATGTCCTTTCTTACGGGGGTGGCGTTTTCCATTCTCCTGTATTTCATTAAATGAGAAAGCGAAGAGAGTTACAGAAAGGCTTTAGAAATCATCGTCAAAGTAGGGTATAATAATGGAATCGGCATGAGAGGAGAGCTGTCCATCTCATGATAAATGAAGGAGGGGAGAGAAATATGGAACTGCTGGATTCAAGAGAAAAAAGAGATCTGCGGGAGAAAGCGCTGCTTGACAAGTATCATGGGACGCTTCTCACCCTGAGAGCGAATTTTCCGGGAAGTGAGAAGCGGCATGAGAAAGCGGATCTTGCTGTAACGATCCTCTATGAGGAAGTGAGAAGACAGTACAATCCTGTCCATGAAGAAATACTTCAGGATGCCGAGGGGCTCATTTATCTTCTCCTTCTGAAGGAAAGTCCGGAGGATGTGAAGCGAAAAGCGCTTTCCCTGGAGGAGAGTCATCCTTTAGGAAGACTCATCGATATGGATGTAAGAGATGAGGAAAAGATCTGGTCCAGAAGAGATTTTTCGATTCCAGGAAGAAAGTGCTATCTCTGCGAGGATCTGGCCGTGCACTGCGTCAGATCTCAGAAGCATCCACTGGAAGATGTGATTTCCCATTTCGTCAGAAAAGTGGATGATTATCTGGAAAGCGCAGGAGTGGAGAAGAGAAGGAAGTAGAAGCAGGCAGAAACTGAAGGGAAACATCATCTGAAATGTGCAGAAGCATGTCCGGGGGCATACCGGAGGCATGCTTCTTTTTCATGTAGTTTTTTGAAACAGAAGGTTAAATTTCAGTGGACAATCATTCAAAAGTGAGGAAAGTGATATAATTTAGGCAAAATAATGAGTATCACATTCAATCGGTCTCCAGACTATGAATTTGATGAAATACAATAATTCTTTCACAAAAACTGGCAAAATTAATGCGTGCACTGCCCCGAGAAGTTTCCATGTATAGGTTTACTATCTGGAGTGAGTATGAAATGGTTTCATGAAATCTTTACATTGAAGCAACCTTATGGTAAAATTAGAGTTGTCACTTATGCGAATAAAGTGATTTTAGACGCGAAATTATTGGATTTGTTAATGAATCCGTGATAAAAATACACTTTACCTAGAATAAAGGAGGAATCAGGCAGATGATTGAATTTAAGAATGTCAGCAAGAAATTCAAAGACGTCACAGTCTTGAAAGACATCACATTTGAAATCGAAGAAGGAAATCTCGTAGTGCTCATCGGACTGTCCGGCTGCGGTAAGACCACTACACTGAAAATGATCAACAGACTGATCAAGCCGACCACAGGCACCATCACCATCAATGGGGAGGATATTGCAAAGAAGGACCCCATAGAGCTGAGAAGAAACATAGGATATGTCATCCAGCAGACAGGACTTTTTCCCCACATGACCATCAGAGAGAACACGGAAATCATTCCAAGAGTGGAAAAACTGGACAATGAGAAGATCACGAAGAAGACCCTGGAGCTTATGGAGATGGTGGGACTGGATGAAGAATTCCTGGACCGTTATCCCAATGAGCTTTCCGGCGGGCAGCAGCAGAGAGTCGGTGTGGCCAGAGCATTTGCCCTGGACCCTGATGTCATCCTCATGGATGAACCGTTCTCGGCCCTTGACCCCATCACAAGAAATTCTCTTCAGGAAGAGCTTGTGAATCTTCAGAGCAAGGTGAAGAAGACCATCGTCTTCGTCACCCATGACATGTCCGAAGCCATCAAGATTGCAGATAAGATCTGCATCATGGATAAGGGTGAAATCATACAGTATGACACACCGGAAAACATTCTGAAGAATCCTGTGAACGAATTCGTTTCAGAATTCGTCGGTAAGAACCGAATCTGGGAATCTCCTGAATATATACGTGCAGAGGACATCATGATCGACAATGCCGTTTCCTGTGTATCCACACTGTCTCTGACCAAAGCGCTGGACAAGATGAGAGACGCCAAGGTGAACAGTATTCTGGTGGTGGACGATAAGACAAAGAGCATGGTAGGTCTTGTGAAACCGAAGCAGATCGCCAAGGAGAAAGACCGTAGCATCCCTGTGAAGGACATCATGATCACGGACTTCCAGTGGGCGAAACCGGAAGATTCCATCGTAGACCTTCTGAAGGTTGCAGACGACAACAATATTTCAGAAATTCCGGTTCTGGATGAGTCAGGAAAGATTCTGGGACTGGTGACGCAGAACAGCCTCATCACCACATTAAGCCAGCAGTATTTTGAAGACGGGGAGGTGCTTTAATTGAACGTATTTGATTATATTAGAAACAATACCGATCAGGTTTTAAGACTGACCCTGGAGCATATTGAACTGACTGCCATTGCAGTGGGACTTGCTGTACTCATCGGCGTGCCGCTGGGTATTCTCATCAGCTACTTCAGAAAAGCGAGCAAGACTGTGGTGGGTGGAGCAAACGTCGTGCAGGCGATTCCGTCCATGGCTCTTCTGGGACTTGCCATTCCACTGCTTGGAATTGGTTCAGTACCAGCGGTTGTCATCGTCATCCTGTACTCGCTCCTTCCGATCATCAAGAACACCTATACAGGTATCACAAGCCTGGACAAGGGTACGCTGGAAGCGGCCAAGGCCATCGGACTGACCAAGAGTCAGGTGCTTACGAAAGTGCAGATTCCACTGGCGCTGCCGGTCATCATGGCCGGTGTCAGAATCTCAGCGGTAACGGCGGTAGGTCTTATGACCATGGCGGCCTTCATCGGTGCAGGCGGACTTGGTTTTCTGATTTTCTCGGGAATCAGCACCACCAACAATGCGCAGATTCTAGCCGGTGCCATACCCGCAGCGCTTCTTGCCCTGCTGGTGGACAACCTCTTCAGTACCATAGAGAAACTGGTGACACCAATCTCCCTTCAGCAGACTGGAGATGCTTCCAAAGAGAAGCTGAAGAGTCAGAGAAAAGTCCAGAAGGGCATACTGGCTGTAACAGCCGGAATCCTTGTGGTGCTCTTCGCGGTCACCGCATTCCAGGGAGCTGGAAACTCCAAGGAGACCATCACCATTGGCGGTAAGGATTATACGGAGCAGTTCATCGTGGTTCATCTCATGGCGGACATGATCGAAGACAGAACAGATCTTTCGGTCATCCGTAAGGACAACCTTGGGGGAACCCAGGTGGCCTTCAATGCTTTAAAGAGCGGAGACATCGATCTCTATCTGGAGTATACAGGAACCATCTATGGAGATACCTTAGGGTATTCCCCGAACTCCGATATGGTGGAGGTCTATGAGACCAGTAAGAACGATCTCAAGGAACTTTACGACATCGATGCGCTTACGCAGTTCAACTACAACAACACCTACGTTCTTTCCGTGAAACCGGAAACGGCGGAGAGATACAATCTTGCAAAGATCAGTGACCTGAAGAATGTGGCAGATGAACTGACCATCGGTTCCACACTTGAATTCCTCAATCGTGAAGATGGAATCATCGGGCTTGAAAAGCACTATGGATTCACATTCGGTAACGAAATCGGAATCAATGGAGCCAATAAATACCTGGCCATCGACAGCGGAGAAACAGACATAACAGATGCTTTCTCCACAGACGGACTGCTGAAGAAATTCGGTCTTGTCATGCTGGACGATGATCTGAACTTCTTCCCGCCATACTATGCGGTGCCGATTCTGAGAAGTGGACTTTTAGGAGAACACCCTGAAATCGAAGGCGCACTGGATGAACTGGGAGAAGTGCTGACCAACGAAATCATGATCGAACTGAACTATCAGGTGGATGAGCTTCAGAGACAGCCAAGAACGGTTGCCAGAGAATTCCTCGTTGAGCAGGGACTCATCGAAGAGTAGAATCCATCTCATCTTATAGGAACAAGAAAGACGGATAAACAGACAATAGAAAGACCCGCGCCTCTTTCAAGGAGGTTCGGGTCCTTCTATTGTGCTTCATTCATATAGCGGTGAAATACTTGACGGAATATTTTGAAAAATATCCTGCTGATGCTATACTCTAGGTAAGAGATTCCGTTGCGTTCAGCAGACCTGAAAGGGGTATCTCGCTATTATGAACTCAGATGGAAACAAGGATAAGGGGTGAATCATATGGATAAAATCAGAGTGGGATTCATAGGATGTGGTAAGATCGCACAGGTGCGGCATATTCCCGAAGCACACAGAAGTGAAGATGTGATCATCGGCGGGTATTTCAACCGCACAAGAGCGAAAGCGGAAGATATGGCGGAGAAATATGGAGGGAAAGTCTATGATACCTACCAGGAGCTACTTGATGACGAAAACATCGATGCAGTGGTGGTCAGTGTAGCCAATATTCTTCATGCGGATGCGACCATCGAGGCCTTAAGAAAAGGAAAACATGTGCTTTGCGAAAAACCCATGGCCATGACACTGGAAGACAGCGAGCTTATGGTGAAGGTTTCTGAGGAAGAAGGAAAGGTGCTCAATATCGCTCATAATCAGAGGCTGAACAGAGCCCATCAGAGGGCGAAAGAGCTGATTGAAGAGGGAGCCATCGGAAAGATTCTGACTTTCAGAACCACATTCGGACACGGCGGTCCTGAAGAATGGAGTTCCAGTCCCGGAAAGGATGTCTGGTTCTTCTATGAGGATGCGGCTGGCATGGGCGCCATGGCAGACCTGGGGATCCATAAGACCGATCTCATCGAGTATCTCACAGGGCAGAAAGTGGTGGAAGTCAGTGCCATGCTTGGAACCCTGGACAAAAAAGGATCCAAGGGCAATCTCATTTCCGTGGATGACAACGCAGTCTGTCTGTTCAGGCTGAGTGATGGGGCATTAGGTACCATGACCGTTTCCTGGACCTACTACGGACCAGAAGACAACAGTACGGTGATCTACGGAACGGAAGGAATTCTCTATGTCTATGAGGATGCGAATCATCCGCTGAAAATCGTGAAAAGGGATCAGAGCGTCATGACCTTTGACGTGGATGAGGAAAGGTCTCAGGATAATCAGCAGAGTTCTGGTGTCATGAATGTCTTCATAGATGGAATCAGAAGCGGTGAAGATACAATTCTTTCAGGAAAAGTCATTCTTTCCGCCATGAGAGCTGTTTTCGCCTGTGAAGAGTCCTTTGATGAAGGGAAAACCGTGAAGATCGAAGAGAACGGAGAGGTGAGCGAATAAGAGATAAATGCAACTGAAGTGGAATGATTTCATTTCATGATGCGGACAATTGTTCTGCTGACATAGATGCATATAATGAAGAGCCTGAATTCAGAAGACTATGCAGTTCAGAAATGAACTTTGTGTAGTCTTTTCTTATGGACGAAATTTTGTGGATCATATAAGAGGCAGATTCAATAAAAATGGAAATGGTGATAATCCCTGATATTCATCATGAAACTACCATCAATCACATCGTTTACATTATAAATGAGTCATCATATGAAACTTTATTTCATACTTTTTAGATTCGTTTACAATTAAGTTTCATGGCAGTATACTGATATCAAATTGGAAAGGAGTACTGCATCATTGGCAGGAAAATTTCTGAGCGCGCAAAACCTGACATGTTAGGAGGATCCTATGAAAAGTGTATTGGTAAGACTTCAGGAGTATACCGGTAAAGCCAGCGGAGCTGAAAAGGGGATCGTCAGCTATCTCTTGAAGAATCCGGATGAGGTATCTTCATTGAGCATCCATGAACTGGCAGAACTTACTTATTCATCTGCTTCGACCATTATAAGACTATGCAGAAAACTGGGATTTGACGGATATCGAGATCTGAACAAATCACTTGTCTACGAACTGGCTCTCAGAAAATCAAGCTATGATGAGAAAAACAAAGAAATCTCCAGGGAAGATTCCCTGGAAGTGCTGGTGGACAAGGTCACTTATAAGAATATCGTCTCTCTGGAAGATACAAGAAAACTTCTGGATATGGAAGTGCTTCGTGAGTGCGTGGATCTCATCATGAACGCAAAGACCATATGCCTTTTCGGCATGGGTTCATCACTTCTGGTAGCAAAAGATGCTTATCTTAAGTTCTTGAGAATCAATAAGCCCAGCATCATCAGTGAAGACTGGCATGCTCAGCTGCTTCAGGCCAGAAACATGACAAATGAGGATGTGGCCATCGCCATCAGCTATTCCGGAATGACGGAAGAAGTGCTCAGGTGTGTTACGGCTGCAAAGGAAAAGGGTGCACCTGTAATTGCCATTACAAGGTTCGAGGAAAACCCGTTGGCCATACTTGCAGATTATAATTTAAGCGTTGCCGCAACGGAGTTCATGTTCCGATCCGGTGCCATGTCTTCAAGAATCGCCCAGCTGAACATCATCGATATACTATATACTGCATACGTGAATAAGGAATATGAAGAGAACCTGAAACAGTTCCAGAGAACACACATCGACAAACCTTATCAGGATGCTGAGTTGGAACCAAAAGAAAAAACCCAGAGCGGGAGGGAATGAAATGATCGATTTAACAAAACTGACCACAGAAAAACGAAACCCTGATACCATGAACCTGGACAAGATGAGTACCCTTGAATTTGTGGAAACCATGAACAGAGAAGATGGTAAAGTCATAGAAGCGGTGCATGAAGTGCTGCCCCAGGTGGCAGAGGTCATCGGCTGGACAACGGAAGCCCTAAGTAAAGGTGGAAGAATCATCTACATGGGTGCAGGAACCAGTGGAAGACTGGGCGTTCTTGACGCTGTGGAATGTCCACCAACTTTCGGTGTTTCACCGGATGTAGTTGTCGGCCTCATCGCAGGTGGAGAAAAAGCCTTTGTCAAAGCTGTGGAAGGGGCAGAGGATTCCAGTACACTAGGAACAGAAGACCTCAGGAATCTGGGGCTGAATGAAAAGGACGTGGTCATAGGCATAGCTGCCAGCGGCAGAACTCCTTATGTGATTCATGCATTGCGTTATGCCAGAAGCATTGGCGTGAAAACCGCCATCATCGCCTGCAACAGAGATTCTGAAATGTCAAAGGAAGCAGATATCGCCATTGAACCTGTAACAGGACCGGAAGTGCTCACAGGATCGACGAGGCTGAAAGCCGGTACAGCGCAGAAACTGATCCTTAACATGATTTCAACGGGGTCCATGGTGGGTGTAGGGAAGGTTTATGAGAATCTTATGGTAGACGTGATGCAGTCGAACTTGAAGCTGAAAACCAGGGCGGAAAATATCGTCATGGCAGCGACAGAATGCGATCGTGAAACTGCAAGAAAAACCATAGATGAAGCCAAGGGCAGTGTGAAACTTGCCATCACTTCCATACTGCTGAACACTCCAGTGGAGGATGCAGCGATAGAACTTGAAAAAGCCAACGGTCATATAAGAAGAACTTTAAAATAGAACACAATAAACTGGAGGTAAATCATGAATAACAAAGAACTTGCAATCAGGCTGGTTGAACTTGTAGGTGGAAAGTCTAATGTGATCAAAGCGGGAAACTGCATGACAAGACTGAGACTTACAGTGAAAGATCCATCAAAAGTGAAAGCGGAGGAAATCAAGGCCACTGAAGGTGTGCTGGGATTAGTCGTTGATGGGAACACCTATCAGATCGTACTTGGACCTGGAAAGGTCAAGAAAGTCATGGACATCTGTGCAGATGAACTTGGACTTCCTAGGGACGCTTCAGAAGCAGATTGGGAAGCCAATAAGGAAAGCATGAAGTCCATGCAGAAGCAGAGTCCTTTCAAAGCGGCCATCAAAACCATAGCAGATATATTTATTCCACTTATTCCAGCAATCATAGCAGCAGGTCTGTTTAACGGATTTGCAAGCCTCATCGGCACACTACAGGGACAGGGAGTACTTGCTTCAGAAGGATTCTGGCACATCACTCAGCTTCTGTTCGGACTACTGGGCAGTGCGTTCCTAGGATACTTCGCCATCTATACCGGTATCAATGCCGCCAAGCAGTTTGGTGCCACAGAAGGTCTTGGTGGTATGATCGGTGCCGTTTCCATCGGTGCGAACATCGTTGCCATTTCAACTGCATTCGGTCTTTATGACACGGAAACACCACTGAACTCCATACTTACAACAGGTAAGGGCGGTATCATCGGTGTCATCCTGGGTGTATGGATTTTATCCAAGGTTGAGAAGTATATAAGAAAGAGCGTTCCAGATGTACTGGATCTGATCCTCACACCATTCTTAAGTCTTTTGATCACCTCAGTGCTATTCGTATTTGTCATCATGCCTGTGACAGGATTCATCTCTGATCTTCTGGTTCAGGGACTGAGCGTCATCATCAATTCACCGAATCCTGTAGTCAGTGTCATCAGCGGATACCTGCTGGCAGCGCTGTTCCTTCCTATGGTACTTCTTGGACTGCATCATGGACTAATTCCAATCTATGCAATCCAGCTTGAAGTCATGGGTGGTGTGTCACTGTTCCCAGTACTTGCGATGGCAGGTGCAGGACAGGTTGGTGCGGCTATCGCAATCTACATCATAGCCAAGAGAGTAAATAACAGAAGAATGATGAAGGTCATCACAGGTGCACTTCCTGCAGGATTCCTTGGAGTAGGAGAACCACTGATCTACGGTGTAACGCTTCCAATGTTCAAGCCTTTCATCACTGCAGGACTAGGTGCTGGTTTCGGTGGAGCATTCGTTATGCTTACGAAGGTTCTTGCAAATGCCTGGGGTCCTTCAGGACTTGTAGCCATTCCGATCATGAAGCCTGAAAGCATGCTGAACTTCTTCTTCGGACTCTTGATATCCTACATAGCAGGATTCATCATCACCTATTTCGTCATCAAGAACAAGGATGTCGAAGCAGTCTAACAGCCTCGGATATTCCGTATATCCATCAACCTGGTCAGAAAACAGAAAACAGCTCTCCTCCCTCTTCATGGAGGGGAGTGCTGTTTTCACATCTCTGCATATTATGGAAGAGATGCATGTTGGCTATGTAGAGCAGGTAGAGGATATGATGGAATTTCTGAAATCCACTGGATATAAGGTCATTGCGGATGTATCTAAAAGAACCCTTGAGATTTTCAGCGAGCAAAGTCTGACAGACCTTGCGAAAAGACTCAATATCGACATACTGCGAATCGATTACGGCTTCACAGAAGCTGAAATGCTGAAAGCAGCAGAAGAGATACCCATCTGTCTTAATGCCTCCACCATCTCGGAAGAACAGGCGGAGTTTCTGCGCTCCACAGGATATGAGTTCCATGCCATGCACAACTTCTATCCCAGGCCTGAAACCGGCATCGACGAAGAGCAGTTTATGAAGAGAAATAGAATGCTCGAGGATTATGGCATCAGTGTCATGGCTTTCATCCAAGGAAGAGAGAAGCTGAGAGGGCCTATCCATGAAGGATTGCCGACCCTGGAGAAACACAGGAATCTCATACCATATCATGCTTTTCTGGAAATGAAGAACAGATATGGGATTCAGGAGATATTTGTCGGAGACGGCATTCTGACTGAAACTGAAGCCCGGTATATAAGACATGTACTGAAAGAAGGGGTGTACTGCATTCCTGTGGAACTGGAGGAGAAGAAGACACTTCTGAATCAGGTTTTTACTGTAAGAATCGATTCTCCTAAGGAAATCATCCGAATACAGGAATCCAGAGAATATGCTACTCCCGGAAATGTGATCAGAGCCCAAAATACCATAGAGCGTAAGCGGGGAACCATCACACTGGATAATGAACTGTATAAACGATATTCCGGGGAAATACAGATCACTCGATATGATTTCAAACCAGACGATAGAGTAAATGTCATAGGGAAAGTGAAAGACGAGTATCTTGATGTTCTTGATCTCATACCCAATGGAGAAAAGATGATGCTCGTTGATGAAGATGAGGATCATGAATAGAAACAAGAAGGATGAAGCAGACCTGGACTATTCCGGGTCTGCTTTATCCTGTGCGCATTTTTATCTTCATGAAAATTGAAATGAAGAAACAGGGCAGGACCAGATGCTTCTTATGATGTGATATTACATGAAGTGGAGGGCTTATCTGAAATCATTACAGCATATGTCTACTAGTATACTAACATGGAGCATTTTTGAGAAAGTTCCAAATAAGCACTTTTCAGTTTTCGGATTTTAGACTATGATAGAAACATAGAGCGCATCACTGGAACAAGAAAGGAAGAGTGAAATGAGTATAATCAATGACAATTTCATGTTAAAAAATAAAGTGGGTAAGAAACTTTACGAAGAGTATGCAAAAGACATGCCTATTTATGACTATCACTGTCATCTGAACCCGAAGATGATAGCTGAAAATGCCAGATTCAGAAATATAACAGATATCTGGCTGGGGGGAGACCACTACAAATGGAGAGCCATGAGAAGCATGGGGCTCAGTGAGGAGTACATCACAGGTTCAAAGTCCGACTTCGAGAAGTTCGAAGCTTTCTGTGAAACCATTCCCTACACCATAGGAAATCCCCTGTACCACTGGTCCCACCTTGAACTGAAGATGTATTTCGGCATCGAAGACACCATCAACAAGGAGAATGCAAAGAAGATCTGGGACAAAGCCAATGAGATCATCGCGGGAGAAGATTTCAACGTAAGAAATCTCATCCGAAAATCCAATGTCAATGTGATCTGCACAACAGATGATCTCATAGACACTCTGGAATATCATGATGCCATTGCCAAGGATGAATCCTTTGAAACAAAGGTTCTGCCGGCATTAAGACCCGACAAGCTTCTGAACATAGACAGAGAAGGGTATGCAGAGTACATAAAGACCCTTGGAGAACTGGTTGGATTCGAAGTGAAGGATGCGGATGCACTGATCAAGGCAGTGGAAAACAGAGTGGACTTCTTCCATGAACATGGAGCAAGACTGTCTGACCATGCCCTGGATACGGTATTCTTTGCGGAAGCGACCAGGGAAGAAGTGGAAAACATCATTTCTTCTGCATTATCCGGCAAGGAGATCTCCAAAGAAGACACGGAGAAATACAAAACCTTCATTCTCATAGAGCTTGGAAAGATGTACAAGAAGAGAGGCTGGGCGCAGCAGTACCATATCGGAGCCCTGCGAAACAACAACACAAGGATGTTCAATAAAATGGGTGCTGATATCGGATTTGACTCCATCAACGATGAACTGGTTGCGGTACCGCTGTCTAAACTGATGAACACGCTGGATAAAGAAGACAATCTGCCAAAGACTATTCTTTATACTCTGAATGCAAGAGACAACGATGTGCTGGGTACCATGATCGGTAACTTCCAAGGAGAAACAGACGGAGTCATGAAGATTCAGTTCGGTTCGGGCTGGTGGTTCAACGATCAGAAAGACGGAATGGAGAAACAGATGATTTCCCTTGCGAATCTGTCTCTGCTGCGTAAGTTTGTAGGAATGCTTACAGACTCCAGATCCTTTATTTCCTATCCAAGGCATGATTACTTCAGAAGAATACTGTGTAATCTCATCGGAAAATGGGTGGAAGAGGGAGAAGCGCCAGAGGATTATGAGCTGCTCGGATCCATGGTGAAGGAAATCTCTTACCTGAATGCGGAAAAGTACTTCAACATGTAAGACCTTTCCATCAGAAGCTGCCAGAAAATAAATACAGACAGGAGTGAGGAGAGAAGAAATTCTCTTGCTCACTTCTTTTATTTTCTCTGAAGAGTCAGAGAAGGCTTCCTGCATCAGGGGCATATGATTCTTTTCGTTGGGATTATCAGATTCGCAAGAAAAATGATATCACTTATTTCGTGAATGATAGTATAAGCGGAAAAAACAATACAGCTGAAACCATGATGAGTAAACCTTTACAGAAGATTGAGGCGTAATGAAAAACACATGATTTAACTTTCATATTTATTTTACAATTGGCATAAAAAACCAGAAGGTCTTGAAGAGAAAACATGAATATTTTTAAGTCTGAATTAATATATCTTCGTGTAACTATTGATACAGGCGGAATACAGATGGATTCAGATGCTTCATGCAATCCTGAAAGAAACCTTAAACGAAAAATGTATAATCCGTAAAAAATGGCCCTGTTTTTTTATGTTTCCTGATTGACCTACTAGTATACCAGTGGTAAACTGTAGTTAAAGATGCTTGTAAAGGATAACATCCAATGAAGGTGGTCCATAGAGCATACTACACTATAGTGATCTGTGATGCGCAAACTGTGACAAATCACGATCGGAATAGGAACCGCTCTAGATAGTAACGAGTTCATATTCCATGTTGAAAGCAGAGGTGAAAAGATGAAAATGATTTTAAGATGGTTTCCCTTCGGAGACGACAGTGTAAGCCTTCAGGAAATCAAGCAGATCCCGGGCGTAACTGGAGTGGCTACATGTCTGCCGAAGATTCCTGTGGGAGATGTCTGGCCACTTGAAACACTGGAAGATCTGAAGAAGGAAATCAATGACGCTGGTCTTGAGATGGAAGTCATTGAAAGTGTGAATATCCACGAGGATATCAAGAAAGGACTGCCAACACGAGAGAAGTATATAGAAAACTACATCGCCACGCTGGAGAATCTTTCCAAAGTCGGCGTCAAATGTCTGTGTTATAACTTCATGCCTGTCATGGACTGGGCAAGAAGCGACTTATCTCTGGAACTTCCTGACGGAAGTCAGGTCATGGCCTATCGTCATGATGAGGTTCTGGAAATGAATCCGAAAGTCATGGCGGATGTCATGGCAAAGAAGGCCAGAGGGTATTCCTTGCCAGGATGGGAGCCAGAAAGACTGGATGCCATGGCAAAGGATATCGACTTTTATCAGGATATGTCCACGGAAGTCTACTGGGAGAACATGAAGTATTTTCTGGATAAGGTGGTACCTTATGCGGAGAAGTATGACATCAAGATGGCCATTCATCCGGATGATCCGCCCTGGCCGCTGTACGGTCTGCCAAAGGTCATCACAAACAGAGAGAACATCAGAAAGTTCCTGGAACTGAATGACAGCCCTTATAACGGACTGACTTTCTGCACAGGAAGTCTGGGATCGGATCTCAAGAATGATCTTCCTGAGATGATCAGAGAGTTCGGTGCACAGGGAAGAATACATTTTGCGCACATACGAAACGTGAAGCATCTGAATGAGAAGGATTTTGATGAATCCGCACACCTATCCACCTGTGGAGACATCGACATGTTCGAAGTCATGAAAGCCTATGATGAGGTCGGATTTACAGGTTATGTAAGACCGGACCACGGCAGAATGATCTGGGGCGAAAAGGCAAGACCAGGCTACGGACTCTATGACAGAGCCCTTGGCGCAAATTATATCTTAGGTCTTGAAGAAGCCATTGTTAAAATGAAAGAGAGATATAAATAAGAGGAGAGGAGATGTCCCATGGAAGTCACTGCAAGGCGTGCGAAAGAAACAGCTAGAGATTACGCCTTTCGAACGTTAAGAAAAAATATCGTCATGCTGAAGCTTGCTCCTGGCAGTATGGTCAGTGAGAAAGAACTGGCAGTGGAGATGGGGATATCGAGAACACCGACAAGAGAAGCACTCATCGAGCTGAGTAAAAGCCAGATTGTTGACATATTTCCACAGAAAGGCAGTTACATCTCAAAGATCGACTACAGCCTGGTGGATGAAGCAAGATTCATGAGACTGGTCCTTGAAAAGGCAGTCATCGAGCTGGTCTGTGAACTGGCAACGGAGGAAGATCTGAACGAACTGGAGCACAACATCAGTCTTCAGCAGTTCTATGTGGATTCCGATACCACTGGAAAGTTTTTCCAGATGGACAACGATTTTCACGAGAAACTATTCATCATCGCAAACAAGATGCAGGTCTATCACCTGATGGACAGCATGATGATTCACTTTGATCGGGTCAGAATGATGCGGCTTCATACAGACAAGGAAGTGATAGAGCTTCTGGATGATCACAAGGACATCGTAGCTGCCATCAGAAAAAGGGATAAAGAAGAAGCATCAGAACTGATGACGAAACATCTGTCCAGATACAAGGTGGATGAAGAGCTCATCAGACGAGAGCATCCGGATTATTTCATCAAATGAAATGCCGGTTGAAAGTTTGAAAGTCAATCAAGTGTATGTAAGGAAAATCTTTTCTTTATATAGCAGAAGCCGATATAGGAGGTGGTGCCTGGAGTCAGTGGGAAAGGAAGAAGCGGTTTCCGGAAGAATCATCTTAAGGGAACACACATTATTATTGTTACCAATTAAAAATATAAAAATTATAGGGGGACAAAATGAACAAGAAAAAAATTCTAGCAACATTATCCAGTCTGGTACTAGTAGCTTTCTTTGCAGGATGTGGACTTTCCACACCAGAAACACCAGAAACTCCTGATGAGACTCCAGCAGAAGAACCATCAGAGGAAGAACCATCAGAAGAAGAACCTGCCGATGATATGCCTGAAGTTACTTTAGTCTATGCTGAAGTTAACCCACTGGACACCATCGTAGGACAGACAGATACAGCGTTCAAAGAAAAGGTTGAAGAACTTTCCAATGGAAAGATCACCATCGAAATTCAGGCTTCAGGTGTTCTGGGATCGGAAAACGATGTACTCGACACCATGCTTGGTGGAGGCGGAACAATTGATATGTCCCGTATCTCAGCCTTCGCGCTTACCTCATACGGTGGAGAAAAGTCCAAGCTTCTATCCATCCCTTACACATTTGTCAACAGAGAACATTTCTGGAACTTTGCTACATCCGATTTAGCTCCTGACTTCCTTCTTGAACCATTTGAAAATGGAACAGGCGTAAGAGGACTATTCTATGGAGAAGAAGGTTTCCGTCATTTCTTCACAGTGGACCCAGTAAACAGCATTGAAGACCTTGCTGGCATGAAGCTGAGAGTTTCCAATGACCCAGTCATGAATGGTATGGTCAACGGACTTGGCGCATCACCTACAGTAGTATCCTTTGGTGAACTGTATTCAGCGCTACAGACAGGTGTTGTAGATGGAGCAGAACAGCCAATCGCAAACTACAAATCCAACGCATTCCAGGAAGTTGCTCCTAACATGATTCTTGATGGTCATACCCTTGGCGCAATCCAGGTTATCATCACAAATGAAGCATGGGACAGCCTGACACCAGAACAGCAGGATATCCTGATGGAAGCTGGAGAATATGCATCACAGTTCAACAGAGAAATTTCCGAAGAAGCTGAAAACGAAGTACTTCAGGGTCTGAAGGACGAAGGAATCAACATTGTTGAAGTTACAGATCCAGCTCCATGGCAGGCAGCTGTCAAGGATGTAGTGGATGCTGAAACAGAGGGATTTGAAGACCTGTACCAGCAGATCCTCGACATGCAGCCTTAGTCTCTAAGGTAATTTAACAGTAAGTGTAGGATGATGTAGGACACAAAGGAGCACATCCTTTGTGTCCTACTATTTTTATCAGGAAGAGTATAAGGTGAACCATTCGCCTTGTGCGCTTCTTTCATCTGTTTAAGAAGCACAAATGAAATCCCTCTCACATCATATATTTTTAAGGAGGTAAGGTTAAGGTATGCCAAGTTTTTTTGAGAAATTCGATAAGATCAAACCAGCTTATGACGCAATCTACGATGTTGTGCTGTTTCTCTGCAAGATCTTATTAATCATAGACATACTGATCACTACCATGGCTGTCACAGGGCGTTATGTTGAATTTATACCCGATCCAGCCTGGAGTGAAGAAGTCGTATTATCCGCCATGTCCTATATGGCTGTGCTGGCAGCAGCGCTGGCCATCAGAAAGAACAGTCATATTCGTATGACTGCATTTGACAAGTATATACCCGAAAAGGCACTTATTGTTCTGGATATCATATCAGATGTTTTTGTATTCGCACTGGCCATCGTCATGCTCGTGGTGGGCTGGCAGTATGCCGTGCAGATCGGTTCAAGAGGTACCTATGTCAGCATGCCGTCCATTTCGAGATTCTGGATGTACTTCCCGATTCCTCTGGCAGGCGGAGCAATGATTCTGTTCCTCATAGAATCCATATACAACCACACCAAAAGATTCTTTATTGTAAAGGAGGGGAAATAGATGAGTGAGCAGAATATGGCCATACTGATTCTTTTAGGCAGTTTTCTGGTTATGATTTTCCTTCGTTTCCCCATCGCTTACGCCGTTGCCATTTCCTCCATGCTTACACTGCTGTATGAGGGTCTTCCTCTAACAACCATAGCGCAGCAGATGGTCAAGGGCATCAGCTCCTTCAGTCTTATGGCGGTTCCTTTCTTCATCACCATGGGTGTACTCATGGGTTCGGGAGGAATTTCGGATAAACTCATCGCTCTGGCCAACTCCTTTGTAGGCTGGATGCGCGGTGGCCTGGCCATGGTGAATATCGTGGCATCCTACTTCTTTGGTGGGATTTCCGGTTCTGCAGCAGCAGATACAGCTTCCTTAGGAAGTATTCTGATTCCCATGATGGTGGACGAAGGATACGACGCGGACTTTTCCACTGCCGTAACCATCACATCTTCTGTGGAAGGACTGCTGGTTCCGCCCAGTCATAACATGGTCATCTATGCAACCACAGCAGGTGGTATTTCCGTAGGAAGCCTGTTCCTTGCAGGATACCTGCCTGGAGCGATCCTGGCGGTTTCCCTCATGATCATGTCCTACATCATTTCCGTAAAGCGCAATTACCCCAAGGGGGACAAGTTCAGCATCGTAAGTCTTTTGAAGCAGCTTCTGACTTCCTTCTGGGCACTGGCAGCGGTACTCATCGTAGTATTCGGTGTTGTAGGTGGTGTGTTCACGGCTACTGAATCAGCGGCCATCGCAGTTATCTACAGCCTCATCGTCAGTGTGTTCATCTATAAGGGTCTGGACTGGAAAGGGGTATGGAATGCCCTTGGAGACTGTGTAAACACACTATCCATCGTCATGATTCTGATTTCCACATCCAGCATCTTCGGATTCATGCTGACAAGGCTACATGTTCCTACCCTGGCTTCCAATGCCATCATCGGGTTAACAGATAATCCGATCATCATTGCACTGCTTCTGAACCTGCTTCTGCTGGTTCTGGGTATGATCATGGATATGGCACCGATCATTCTGATCGCAACGCCGATTCTTCTGCCTATCGCAGTATCCATCGGACTTACACCGATTCAGTTCGGTATAATGGTCATCTTGAACTGTGGTATCGGTCTTCTTACACCACCGGTAGGAGCAGTACTCTTCATCGGTTCGGCGGTGAGCAAGCAGCCCATGGAGAAGATCGTCAAAGCGACGCTTCCGTTCTATATCGCCATGCTGGTCACGCTGATGCTTATTACCTTCATTCCAGCGATCAGCCTGTGGCTGCCGTCTCTGTTTGCTAAGTAAGGAGCATTATGAAGTTTCTGTTTAATTATGAAACCAAGGCGTCGGACCTATGGCAGCTGTCCATGTATGGCATCTATAAGTCCATGGCAGGACTGATCAATGTCATATTCACTGCCGCCATGGCTCTACTGACTGTAAAATACTGGTCAGAAGTGAGCTGGTACCTGAGGGCGCTTCTGATTCTGGGATTGTCACTCTTCACCCTGATCCAGCCGCTTCTGATCTACAGAAGAGCAAAAAGACAGGTGAGCGGGATGCCGAAGGACATGGAGATCGGCTTTGATGAGATGGGTGTCCATGTGAAATCAGGCAAGGAGAAATCCACGGTAAGATGGAAGAAGATGAAAGGGGTCGTAAAATATCCCACGCTTCTGGTGATCTATTCATCTGCCACAAGAGGGTATATCCTGAATAACAAGGTACTCGGAAAGAACCGGGATGCACTCTATGACTACGTGATTTCCAATCTGAAAAAGTAAAATGACATAAATGAAGTCGTGTACTTGCATGGTGAGAAAGCGGCTTCATTTTTTTACATATTTATATAACATGTTCATAATAAAGATTTTAAATGGTAGAATAAAGTAAAAGTCAAAAATAGGAGAATGGTATGAGTCGAAACAGTTTAAGCGATAAAGCATATGAACACATCAAAAAGAGGATAATATATGGCCAGTATCCACCAAATGAAATGATCAGTGAAAAAATCATATGCGATGAAATCAATAGTTCAAGAACACCCGTAAGAGAAGCAATAAATAGGCTGGAGCAGGATAACCTTGTTAAGGTCGTTTATAAAAAGGGAATAATGGTCAAGGATATCACACTAAATGACATAAAGCTGATTTATGAAACGAGGCTTCTCATAGAACCTTATGCACTAAGAAATTACGGTATGAATATCGATAAAGACTACTTGAAAATCCTTTGGGATAAAATGAAGAACTTTGAGAACAATGAAAAATCATATCAGATCGATGATGAGCTGCATATGTATTTTGTGAATCAGACCGGGAACATCTATCTGATCAATACAGTCAGAGCGATCTATGATCATAATATGAGACTTAGAATACTAGCTGGTCAGAAAGTCGAATATAGAATTGAGACCACTGTATCAGAACATGATGAAATCATCTCATATCTACTGGATAGTAAATATGAAGAAGCAGCGGAGTCTCTGAAAATTCATTTAGAAAAAGCCAGAGAAGCCAGCTATAAGATGATGCTGAGTGAATATAATCTGGAACTGTAAATTTAATATTTAACAGTCAATACTTGATAAAATTATATTGAGACCGTTTAATTGACAGGAATGTATGATACGTTCGTTTTTTCAAAACATATATATTTTCAATTCAATAATTATTACAGTCAATTCAATGAAATGTTTCAATTCAATTAAAAGACAGTGTTTTCGATTGACAACGGTTTCTTAAAGTATTATCATTCATGTATACAACACGGATACTTTAAGTAAACACATCGTGAGATTTAATGTATTTGTGTAATTATATTTTAGGGGGAACAAACATGAAAAAAATTCTATCCATTGTCTTAGCAAGTATGTTAGCTATATCAATTACAGCTTGCGGAACAAATGAAACTCCAGAAGAGACTCCAGGGGAGACTCCTGCAGAAACACCAGCAGAAACTCCATCCGGTGATGTGGTCGAGGTTCAGATCGGTTTTGAAAATTCCATGTCAGAGCCAATTGGACAAGCTCTTGAAAAATGGCAGCAACTGGTTGATGAACAGGGAGACGGAACCATGAAGATCGTTCTATATCCTGACAGTCAGCTGGGAAGCAAGAATGAACTTATTGACTCCATGCTGCTGGGTGAACCGGTTATGACACTGGCAGACGGTGCATTCTATGCAGATTATGGTGTGAAGGACTTTGGAATCTTATTCGGACCATTCCTGTTTGACACATGGGATCAGGCATGGACACTGACAGAAAGTGACTGGTATCAGGAACAGTCTGGTCTTCTTGAAGAAAAAGGACTGAAGCTTATTACATCCAACTGGAAATATGGTGACAGACATACCATGACAACTACACCAGTTAATGGACCTGATGATCTGAAAGGCCTTAAAGTAAGAGTACCTAGCAATCAGATTCAGACAGAAGGATTTAATGCAATGGGTGCAACTGCAGTTGGTCTTCCGCTGGGAGATACATACGAAGCACTGACTACTGGTACAATCACAGGTGTTGAAAATCCGCTTGCGACTCTTTATGGCAGAAAGTTCCAGGAAGTAGCGAAGTATCTTATACTTGATGCTCACGTTAAGAACTTTACAACATGGGTAACAGGAACAATGTTCTTTGACAGCCTGACACCAGAACAGCAGAAGCTTCTCGTTGAAACTGGAGAAGAAGCAGGATTCCACAACAATGATCTGGTAGATGCTGCTGAAGCTGATTATCTGCAGAAATTCAAAGACGAAGGTGTGACAGTCACTGAAGTTGACGAAGCTACTCAGAAAGCATTCAAGGAAGCTGCAATGTCATTCTATGACCTTGGTGACACATTCGGATGGTCAGACGGCTTATACGAAACTGTAAGAGAGGCCATGGGCGCAGAATAATTTAATTATTTGAGAGGATTGGTGTAATAAATTGAATAATAAAAGAGTAGGCTTTAACTGGCTTATTAATCTAGATATCATCATTGCAGGTATTGCATTAGTGGTCTTGGTTACACTCACATTATTCGGTGCACTATCCAGATATTTTCTTAATAATCCATTTACCTGGATGGAGGAGATTCAACTCCTCCTCGAGGTATGGGTTGTTTTTTTAGGAGCTGGATATGCATTCAGAGCAGGTGGACATGTTGCCGTGGAACTTCTTGTGGAATATTTACCTGAGAAAGTTCAGAAGATCATTGAATATTTCATCGCAGTCATTGTAATCGGAACCATAGGATATCTTTTATATCAGAGTATGGGATATTTTGATTTATTCCAGAGCAGTGAAAGAACCACAAGTATACTTCAGATTCCGTATACACTTGTTTATGGAATCGTTCCAATAGCCTGTGTACTTATGCTTGTGAATTACATAGGTGTATTTATCGTCAATAACAGGAAAGTGGAAGCAGTAAAGGAGGAAAAGAAATAATGGACTTAGTATCAATCATATTTGTTTTACTTCTTGTATTGCTCTTTTTGAAAGTTCCTGTATACATAGCCATATTGGGTGCGTCTCTGGTGTATTTCATTTTCACTCCAGGAGTGAACAGCATTGTATTTGCACAACAGGCCATTGGAGGAACAGAAAGTATTTCCTTACTGGCAGTTCCATTCTTTGTACTTTTAGGGTCACTTATGAACTACAGCGGTGTGACGTCAAGAATCTTTGATTTTGCATCCATGCTGACTGGTAGAATGAAAGGTGGACTAGGACATGTTAATGTACTCTTATCAACGCTGATGGGAGGACTTTCAGGTTCTAACCTGGCAGATGCTGCAATGCAAGCGAAGATGCTTGTACCGGAAATGGAAAAGAAAGGTTTTTCAAAGCCGTTCTCGACTGTTATCACAGCAACATCGTCCATGATCACTCCATTGATCCCGCCTGGAATAGCGATGATCTTATATGGAAGCATCGCAAATGTCTCAATAGGAAAACTATTTGTCTCAGGTATAGGCATCGGACTTCTATTATGTCTCGCACTGATGAGTGTGGTGGCAATTATTTCCAAAAGAAGAAATTATCCTAAAATTAGAGAGAATCGATTGACTGCATCTGAATTTATTGAAGGAGCGAAACCTGCATTTTTCCCTATGCTGATTCCAGTTGCCATCATTGGCGCCATCAGAGCTGGCATAGTCACTGCGACTGAAGCAGGATCCTTTGCTGTTCTTTTAGCCATCATTTTGGGAATCGCTTATAAGGAACTGGACTTTAAGAAAGCTGCGCTCTCAATTAAAGAGACTGTCAGCTCCACATCAGGTATCATGCTTATCGTAGCTGCTGCAAGTGTTTTCTCATGGGTGCTGACAAAAGAAAGAATACCACAACAGCTGGCAGAATGGCTGATAACAACAATAAGCAACAAGTACGTATTTCTATTTGTTGTGAACATCTTCCTTCTGATAGTAGGTATGTTCATTGAAGGAAATGCTTCCATGATTATTCTTGTACCGCTGCTGGCACCGATTGCTGCGGCATTTGGAATCAATGAGATACATTTTGCGATGATCTACATTTTCAACAATGCGATCGGAGCATTGTCTCCACCTATGGGTACACTGATGTTCGTCACATGTGGAATCACAGGATGTAAGACAAAAGACTTTATTAAAGAAGCAGTACCATTTTACGGGTTATTATTTGTAGTACTGTTACTGGTAACTTATGTACCATTCTTTTCAATGGGATTAGTGAATCTGATATACTGATTATGAGTAGGGGAGGACACTCCCTCTCATAATTCTTATTTATCTTCAGATGTATACAACATAAATACAAGATGCGAGGAGGAAATAATGAAAGCAATATTTATAAACAAACCAGGTGAAGTTGAAATCAAAGAGATAAACCGACCAGTACCAAAAGAAGGAGAGGCCTTATTAAAGGTACTGTATGGAGGAATCTGCGGTAGCGATTTAGGATCCTACAGGGGAACATTCGCATATTTCGAATATCCTAGAACTCCAGGACATGAACTCAGTGCTGAAATCGTGGAAATCGGTGAAAATTCCTTTGGCTTGGAAGCAGGCATGAACGTTACTGTAAATCCCTATTTCAATTGTGGGAAGTGCTATTCCTGTCAGAGAGGGCTAGTGAATGCATGCACAACAAATCAGACCATGGGCGTTCAACGTGAAGGTGGATTTGCTGAATACATTACAATGCCTGTTGAACGAATCATTAACGGGAAAGGGTTAACCCCAAAGACATTGACGCTCATAGAACCGTTCTGCATCAGTTTTCATGGTGTGAAAAGAGCTTCTGTGAACGCAAATGACAAGGTGCTAATCGTAGGAGCTGGCACAATTGGCGTGCTGGCAGCAATTGCAGCCAAATCATTTGGAGCAGAGGTCTATATTTCCGATATTTCCGAGCAGAAACTCGAGTTTGCAAAGAATTTCGGCGTGAAGGGAACCGTTCTTAATGATACACCTGAAAATTTTGAAAAGCGTGTAGCTGAAATCACAGATGGCAACGGGTTTGATGTCACAATCGAAGCAGTTGGTCTACCATCTACTTTCCAGAACTGCATTGATGCAGCAACATTTGGCGGAAGAGTAGTCCTCATTGGAGTAGGAAAGAAGAATCTTGACTTCAACTTCACGATTATCCAGAAAAAAGAACTCAATGTATATGGTTCAAGAAACGCGCTGACTTCTGATTTTGTTGAATTGATTGACATCGTCAAATCTGGTAAAGTTGATTTAGAGAAGATTATTACAAATATATACGAGTTTGATGATGCTGCTCATGCATTCTCTGATTTTGATCAAAATGCTGCCAACATGCTGAAAGTGCTTATTGAATTTTAATGATTTTCAGATGAATAAAAGAAGCAGCCTCTGCAGTTCGTGCAGGTGCTGCTTTCTTTGAAACTGATTCTATTTCAAATTGAGAAGAGAAAGGTGCCTGCTGATGTGTTCATCCAGATGCTTGGTGTAGTCTTCCATATGGTCATCCAGTGCATCAAAGAAACGCTCTCTTAAGATGAAGTTTCCCTGTTCATCCTGATCTCTCAGGATATAGCCGTAGGTGATATGAAGAAGCTGCCTTGCATCATTGTTTTTCAGATAGTCAGGGAGTTTAGAATCTTCCACATCATGAAGAGATGGAATGTTGGCCAGATTTGTGGTCACATGATAAAGGGCTGTTGCATCACTGAATCTTTCCAGCGCATGAGCATGAATCTCACGATAGAGCGCAGGTTCTTTTTCTGAAATGACTTCAATGGCTTCCAGCCAGTTTGTGCCAGCCGTCTTCACATGGAACTTTCCGTGGGTCTCTTTTGCAACGATGGGGAAGATGGAAAACTTGTCGCTGCCGGAGTGCACACTGATTCTGTACCCGTAATGCTCTGCAATGGCCACATGAGCCCGGATATCCTGCGTGAACATCTCCAGGTCTCCGATATAGTCGATTCCTTTCTGGAATTCTCCGATGAATCTTGGTGCCATGGTGGAGATGAGGATGTTTCTATCTTTGAGCTCCTGTGCGATAATGTAATGAGAGATGGGATTTGTAGGTGTTGCTGTCTCATCGATGGAGATCTCAAAATCCAGTGGAAGCTTAAAGGAGACAATGATTTCCTCATAGACTTCTCTGATGAAGTTGATGGCTGCATAATAGGTGAGCACATCTCTCATGAGCTGTTTTTTATTGATGGAAAGACTCAGTCCTTCGATTGCTATATCCTTATCCAGATATTTGTCTTCATAGTAGGAACGGATGGACGGATCCAGCACCTCATATTTCACCAGAAGCTCTTCATCACTGAGATCCAGTATGGTGTTATCGATTTTCTCGGAAGAATCCAGCGTGATCATGGTTGCACCCAGATCCAGTTCCTTCAGAATGTCTTCCTTGGTCTTCAGATGATCCCCATCTGCACCGAACCCTTTCTTGTAGCCTTCCTGGAAGACTGCATAGGAAGCGGCATCGATGACATCTTCATATTTTCTGTGGGTCATGTCCAGTTCCCGGACACTCTGCTGGGCGAAAATCGGAAACACATCGGTGTCTTTCACGGCCCGGATGTGTCCTGGGGTAGCAAGGCCAAGCCTGTCTCCCAGTCCCACAGAGGTTCTGTGCTCGGTATTGGCTACAGGCGCAGTATAAGGGAAGTACTTGTTGAGAACCAGTCTGTTCTCATGGGTCGGGAAGGCCAGCTTGAAGCCGTTGTTCTCATACCCTATGAGAGCATCATAAAGCGCACCGGAACCAGTGGCCAAAAGAAACTTCTGAGCACCTTGACGGATCATGACGACTTTCGCGGCCAGATATTCAGAAAGGGAATCGGTATAGACTTTTATGCCTTCATAGTAAGGTTTGAGGGAATCCCCTTTAAGATCTTTTATCAGTTGTTTATACATAAAATAAGCCTCCTAATTGATGGTCTGAAAATGGATTTCAAACTGAAGTTGATACAATTAAATTATACATCATATTGACGAAGTTTTAAGCGGAAAGCCTGTAAATCAGGGAAAGTTCGTGATTTATTCATACTTTTAACTAGACCATCACAGGAGCATTCAAAAGAAATACATTATACTTGTTACATGATCATACAAATGAAACAGGCGTTACGCCCAAGGAGGAAAAAATGAAAAACATCAAAGATACCATCCAGAAGAAAAACGGACATCTCAAGGAAAAGGTGCTTCAGTTCGGTGAAGGGAATTTCTTAAGAGCCTTTGTGGACTGGATGATCGACGAAGCCAATGACGAAGGACACTTCGATGGAAGCGTGGTACTGGTGCAGCCCATCGAGCGAGGCATGGTGGACATGATCAATGACCAGAACGGCATGTATACGCTGATCATGAGAGGCCTGGAAAATGGAGAAAAGACCGAGAAGGTCAAGGCCATCACATCCGTATCTCGTGGAATCAATCCTTTCGAGGATTATGAAGGCTATATGGCCATGGCGGAAAGCGAAGACCTTTCAGTCATCGTCTCCAATACCACAGAAGCTGGCATCAGCTATGTGGAAGGGGACAAGCTGGAAGATCCGCTGCCGAAGGCGTTTCCTGCGAAAATCTGCAAGTTCCTGTATCACAGATTCAAACATTTTCATGGTGACAAGGAAAGAGGGATTCTCCTGCTTCCAGTGGAACTCATAGATAATAACGGCGGAGAATTGGAAAGAATCGTAAAGCAGTATGCTTCCGAATGGAACCTGGAAGCGGAGTTCACCACCTGGCTGGATGAAGCCTGCTCCTTTGCCAACACTTTAGTAGACCGTATCGTCACAGGATACCCAAGGGACGAAGTGGCTGCCTACAGCGAGAAGTTTGGCTATGAAGACAATCTCATGGTCACATCGGAAGTCTTCAATCTATGGGTCATCGAAGCGGACAAGAAGTACGCTGAGATTTTCCCCATCCAGAAGACCAGTGCCAACGTCATCTGGACAGACGATGCACGTCCATACAAGAAAAGAAAGGTGAGAATTCTAAACGGTGCACACACATCCACCGTGCTTTCCGCCTATCTCTCCGGATTCGATTTCGTGGGTCAGTTCATAGAGGATGCGGATTACAACGCTTATCTGAAAGCGCTGATCTTTGATGAGATCATTCCGACCATAGATCTTCCGGATGATGAGCTGAAGGCTTTTGCGGATGCGGTGTTTGAAAGATTCGGCAATCCCTTCATCAAGCACAGACTGCTGGATATCTCACTGAATTCCGTATCCAAGTTCACAGCCAGATGTCTGCCGTCCTTACTGGACTACAAGGCGGAGAAAGGCGTTCTTCCAGTGAGAATGACCTATGCGCTGGCTGCGCTTCTGAAGTTCTATGAAGTGAAGGAAGAGGAAGAAGGTTTCTTCGGCGTGAGAGAAAATGAAGAGAAATATCCTGTGAAGGATGACAGAAAGAATCTGGAATTCTTCGAGAAGATCTGGCAGGAAAAAGACATCACCGTGCTGGTGGAGAAAACCCTGGCCAACAAGGATCTCTGGTATCAGGATCTGACAGAAGTGGAAGGACTTGTGGAAGCGGTGACAGAACACCTTCGCAGAATCCTTACTCTGGGCACAAAAGAGACGCTGAAAAGCTTATAAGAAAGGAAACAGGAAAGATGGAAAAAGAGAACAGACTTTATATCATCACCGAGAAAGACAATGTGGCGGTGGCGCTGAAGGATGTGGGCAAGGGAGAAGAGGTGGAAGTAGGTGGAAAGACTTACAAGGCTCTCAGTGACATTCCCACAGGCCACAAGATGGCCCTGAGAGACATCGAGGAAGGAGAAGCCATTGTGAAATACGGCTTTTCCATTGGAAATGCCAGAGAAAAGATCGTGGAAGGACAGCATGTGCATACCAGCAATGTGAAGACCGGTCTTCATGACCTGATGGAGTACAGCTACAATCCGCATGAGGAAGACTATAAGGTCTTTGATGGACCGGACACATTCAGAGGATACAGAAGAGCGGGCGGAAAGGTCGGCATCCGAAACGAGCTGTGGATCGTACCTACTGTGGGCTGCGTCAACGGCGTAGCGGAACTGATCATCAGAAAGTTCAAGGAAAGAGTACAGCCGGAAGGCATTGATGCCATTGAAGTCTTCAACCACAACTATGGCTGTTCCCAGCTGGGGGATGACCATGAGAACACAAAGACCATCCTGGCGGATCTGGTGAAGCATCCCAATGCCGGTGGAGTACTGGTTCTGGGTCTCGGCTGTGAGAATAATGTCATGGAGGACTTCAAGGTCGCTGTGGGAGAATACGATGACAAGAGAACGAAGTTCATCGTGACCCAGCAGGTGGGCAATGAAATCGAGGAAGGCATCAGAGCCCTGACCAGTCTCTATGAGGAAATGAAGAAGGATGAGAGGGTGGAAGTGCCCGTTTCAGAACTTTCCATCGGCTTGAAGTGCGGCGGATCCGACGGATTCTCAGGCATCACGGCCAATCCGCTTCTGGGCAGACTTTCGGATTATCTGGTGGCCAAAGGCGGAACCACGATTCTTACGGAAGTGCCGGAGATGTTCGGTGCGGAGACCATCCTCATGGACCGTGCGGAAAATGAAGCGGTCTTCGGAAAGATCGTTCATCTCATCAACGATTTCAAGCAGTACTTCATCGACAACAAGCAGCCCATCTACGAGAATCCATCTCCTGGCAACAAGGAAGGTGGGATCTCCACTCTGGAAGACAAGTCTCTCGGATGCACGCAGAAGGGAGGAAGCTCTCTGGTGACGGATGTGCTGAAGTATGGAGAGATTGCCATGAAGAAGGGTCTGAACCTTCTCAGCGCACCTGGAAACGACCTGGTGGCTTCCACTGCACTGGGGGCATCAGGATGTCATATGGTTCTTTTCACAACAGGACGAGGAACACCATTCGGCAGCTTTGTGCCTACCGTGAAGATCTCATCCAATTCAAGAATCGCCGCACTGAAGCCGCACTGGATTGATTTCAATGCCGGCCAGATGCTGGATGGAAAACCTTCCGATGAGATGACGCAGGAATTCATAAACTATGTCATCGCCGTTGCCAGCGGAGAACTGGTGAACAATGAGAAGTCAGGATTCAGAGAGATCTCCATCTTCAAGACCGGAGTGACCCTCTAAGACTGCTCCCATGATGGTCTTTGACCATGAAACATGAAGACCGCACTTTCCGTCAGGAAAGTGCAGCAGATCTGTAAACAGAAAAGATTCACGATACAAGGAACACCCGCAAGATGATCGGCCTAATCAGCATGCGGGTGTTCTATGTGTGCGAAAAACCAAGAAGAAAGAATCGCATCCTTCAGGATCCCGTGGCGTCTCCTTTACAGGTCGCGCCATGTTCCTCAGGACAGTGAAATCTCCCGGAAGACGGGGAACATCTACCAGGAGAAATGTATGGGTTTAGAATTTGCAGAAAATGCTTTTGAAGGATGGGTCGTTGGGATCATATCCGGCTCTTTTGTCATCGAATTTCTTGCCGATGAATTTCACTGTGCTCATCTTCTCCACTTTGAAGGTATCCCAGGTATAGCTGTTGTCGTTGGCTTTGTTGAAGCCGCCGATCTGATACCCTCTGAGAAGCTGGACTCCGCTTATGTCAGTACCGTAGATAAAGGGCTCTACGATTCTGATGGCTCCTTCGTACTCGAATTCTATGATTTCGCCATCTCTTATGGCATCGCAAATGGTTGTATTCAAAATATTTCACCTCGCATCAGATTTTCCATAAATGGAATGTGTTTCTATGGCTATCATAGCATTAAAATGTTGATAAGCTTTTACGAAACCGTGAACTGTTTGGCCTTTTCAGGAGGGGACAGTCCTCCTGCATCTGGAAATCGGTGCAGATATTCAGATTGACATAAAATTAACGAGAGAGTATAATCAGATAATTAAATCTATTTCCAGTGGAACGGTTTTTCAGTATGAAGGAATTTGTAATAATTATGAAATCTTATTGTAAGAGCGCCATGATAAAATAAGTTATGCGTGAACGGAAGATAAATAATGAAATGGAAGGTGATATTATGGAATTCTTGTATGGCATTCTCGTGATTGTCGTCATTGCACTTTTGATACTTTTACCAACCAAGATCAGAAAGATGAGAAGAAAACCGGAAGATGATCTCGATCGATTTTTTCCGGAACAGGATGAAAAGAACAAGGAACAGTTCATCCACTGATTTTTTCCGGAAGGAGGAAGAATATGGAAGAGAAGTATAATCTGAACGAGAAGACAAGGGACAGAAAAACTTGTCACTCTTCTCTATGCAGAATTATGGTTCCCATATTGGTGGTCCTTATTCTGGGATTCGGTGCAGTAACACTCATCGACTCTTTTTATCACACAAGAGGAAAGAACTTTGTTGTCCTGACGCAGCAGGGTGTGGAAATTCAGCGTATTGCCATAGAACCATGGAAAGACAAGATATCCGAAGTGCCTGTCTGGCATAAGGGAAGACAGTACCATCTGAAAATCGAAGTCAACGGTGGGGCTGCAAGACTTTTTGAGGAATCTCGAAGAAGAATGAGGTATCAGGGAGAGGAAGAGAGTCCCTGGATCTACGACAGCTCAGACAGTTATACCTACGAACCACTGAAACTGAGGCTCTATTTCGAATAATGTGGAATCATATATGGGTCTGCCCCATACGATACAGGAGACAATGCTCAGTTTCGCCAGAAGCTGAGCGTTCTTATTTGAACGTATATATGATAAAATTGAGTTGAAACAGGAGCTCAGGAGATTCGGATGCAACTATTTTTTCTGAGCATGAAGGAAAGAAGGAACGCGTTAAAGAGACGGATAGAAAAATGCAGTTATGCGGTAAAACGAAGACAGCGTACATGAAGGGAATTGAAGAAGTATGGAAGTGAAGTCCAGAAGTAAAAAGAAAGTCTACTATGTGCTTGCAGGAATTGTATCCATCCTCTTTGTCCTGTTCATCGGTGTGTATTATACACTGACATCGCTGAACAGGACCGGGACGGAAATCGTGGATGGAGAAGAGGTTCTTCTACCGGAAGGCGAAGACCTGGAATCCATTGAAGGAACCCCGGAAGACCTTGATGAAGACTATATCTACGAGGTGAAGGATCCCGACAGTGAAGCCATCTACAGAAAGGTTCCCATCGATGAGAATGTATTTAACGTCCTCATGGTAGGAAGTGATGTGAGAGGGGACGAGGAAGGAAATGGACGCTCTGACAGCATGATGCTCGTCAGCTACAACAGAAAAACCCATGACATCCGTATTGTCTCTTTCATGCGTGATACCTGGATCGCCATTCCGAACAGGGAATGGAACCGGATCAATGCGGCATATGCCTTCGGAGGCATCGGCCTTGCAGTGAATACCGTCAATGAGAATTTCGAACTGGATATACAGAACTATGCCATCGTGGAGTTTGAAGGACTTAAGAGCATTGTAGATGCGCTGGACGGCATACAGGTGAAGCTCACAACTGCTGAAATCAGAACGA
The DNA here is from genome assembly GCF_043951855.1 of Proteiniclasticum sp. C24MP. NCBI lineage: Bacteria > Bacillati > Bacillota > Clostridia > Eubacteriales > Clostridiaceae > Proteiniclasticum > Proteiniclasticum sp. C24MP. Next base: position 71,212 of record NZ_JBINJW010000002.1, on the reverse strand, counting down.
TCAACAGCGCAGGCGGAGGGGAGAAGCTTCCGCTGGAAGATGGAACCTATACCTTAAATGGGGCGCAGGTTCTGACCCATTCCAGAAACAGAAGTACCGGTGATGGGGACTTCGGAAGGACCAGAAGGCAAAGGGACGTGATGGTAGGTATTCTGGCGAAAATGAAGCAGACCCTGAATCCTGTGAAGCTGACCAGGTTCATCACGGAATCGCTGAAATATGTGGATACGAACATCAAAGCGGATACGCTGTTCACACTGGGACTTGAGGTTCTGGGCTCTGGAAGCAACGATCTCAGTCAGGCGCGGGTGCCTTTTGATGACACCTGGCATTACGCCGACAAGGGCGGCAGGAGCGTTGTGATCATAGATCTGGAGGAGAACAGAAGACTCCTCCGTGATTACCTGTATGAAGGCATGATGGAGTAGTCCATCAGGAAGGTTGTTCCATGGCGGTATGGAAGAGGCGAGCGCAGCAGCAACAGAATAATAGTACATCAAGGTGGCTGAGCGGAGGGTTCATCCACCTTGAAACATTGAAGGTTTCTGAGGGCGGCATGGAATCGTGAGCGCTCTGCCTGTGACGAAATTTAACATACAGAAGTGATGAAAGTAGTACAAAAATCAAGGGGATCTGTATTATAATAAGAATGTTGCGTGCAATTCTATGGATTGGATTAGAAAAAAGAGGGATGAATTATGCCAGTTACAATGAAACATATTGCTGAACTTTGCGGCGTTTCCATTGCTACTGTTTCAAAGATCGTGAATGGTAAATATGAGGATGTCAAAGAGGAAACCAGGCTGCGAGTGCTCAAGACAGTGGAAGAAGAAGGATACTTCATCAATACTCTGGCCAGAAGCATGAAGACAAAGAACACAAAGACACTGGGGCTCATCGTTCCGGACATCAAAAATGCCTACTACACGGACATCTCAAGAGGCGCAGAAGATATGGCCATCAGAAAAGGATACAGCCTTTTTCTCTGCAATACGGATGATTCCATCCATAAAGAGATCAGTTATCTCGTGAAGCTCATGGAGAAGCAGGTGGATGGCATCATCATCATCGCATCCATGGAAAGAGATATCGAGATGGAAGCGCTTCTGAAAATCAATGTGCCTTTTGCGGTGCTCAATGATTCCACGAATTACAGTGATTTCGCTGTCAGAGTGCAGGTAGATGACCATATGGGCATGTATGAGGGCGTGGAGCATCTCATCAGCCTCGGTCATAAGAAGATCATGTATCTCCAGGGAGAAACCAATCTCAGCTTTGGAGAGGAAAGATTAGGCGGGTACAGGGATGCACTGGAAGAACATGGAATCCCTTTTGATGAAAACCTGGTGGCCACCTCAGCATTTAATGTGGAGGGAGCATACGAGTACCTCAGAACAAACGGACTGGTACCGGAAACCACAGCCATCGTGTGCGGAAATGATCTGATGGCCTTGGGTGTACTGAACTGGGCAAAGGAGGAGTGCATCGATGTACCGGGAGATCTCTCCATCATCGGATTCGATGATACGATTTTCAGCATCATCTCTTCTCCGAAGATCACGACCATCAATCAGAACTGTCATCTGGTAGGAGAAATTCTTGTGAAGGAGCTTCTGGAGAAAATTGATGCAGAAGATACAACCCAGAAGAAGATTCCAGTGGAAACCCATCTGGTGGTGCGGGAGTCCACAGGGAAGGCCATGATCCATTGAGAATTCCAGTGTGAATCATTTCAGTGAAATCACAATTAAATAGAACAAAAATAGAAAACTCATGTTATAATACTAAATAGAGTAAAATTAGGATCATATCCTGTATGAAATGAACTTCGGAGGAACAAATGAGAGATTTTTTAGTAACTTTGACAGACAGCAAGTCTGTAGCGGCGGAAGCATATAGAACGCTTAGAACCAATATTCAGTTTTCATCTTTTGATGAAGAAATGAAAGTCATCACAGTGACTTCTTCAAGACCATCGGAAGGTAAATCCACGGTGGCCTGCAACATGGCAGTCACCTTCGCGGAAAACGGAAACAGAGTACTGCTCATCGATGCGGATCTGAGAAGACCTACAGTACATAAGAAGTTCAAACTTCCGAATTCTCTGGGCATCGTCAATCTGATTCTGGAGCCAGACCGCAGGAGTGAAATCGTGCATGAAGATGTCATAGAAGGACTTGATATCGTAACCAGTGGAGCCATTCCGCCAAATCCTTCAGAGCTGCTTGGCAGCAAGAGAAACAGAGCGCTGCTCTCAAGACTCAGAGAAGACTATGACACGATCATCCTGGATACACCACCACTACTGGCGGTGACCGATGCACAGGTGCTGACGACCATTTCAGATGGTACCATCATCGTTGCGCAGCATGGAGTGACCAAGAAGGATGAGATCCTTCAGGCCAAGGGGCTGCTGGAAAAGGTCAAAGGAAACATCCTGGGCGTTGTACTGAGCCAGATACCAGTGGATGACAACAGCTACTACTACTATTATTCCTACGAAGAAAAGAAAACCGGAAGAAAAGATAGAAGAGCAAAGAAGTGATTGCGAGGAGCTGTTCGGAAGAACAGCTCCTTTTTGCAGGAGGAGAGCATGAAATGGTAGATCTGCATTCCCACGTTCTGTTTGACGTGGATGACGGAAGTGAAAATCTGGAAATGTCTATAAAGATGATCGAGCAGTCCATCAGAGAAGGTGTGAAGATACTTGCGCTGACGCCGCATCATATCCGTGATCTTTATACCGAAGCCATGGACAGGAAAGAGGAGTATGAGGAGAAGTTCGCTTTACTTAAGAAGCGATTCGAAGGGAAGATTGAACTGGTTCCCTCTCTGGAGATCATGATAGATGAGAAGATCATCAGTGATCTGGACAAGGGATATCTCATGGGATACAACAGAAGCAAGACGGTGCTTGTGGAGTTCAATCTCATAGACTACCCTTTGTACTCGGAAAACATCTTCTATAACCTGAAGAAAAACGGGTATCAGGTGATACTAGCTCATCCGGAACGAAACAGGGCACTGATGGAAGATCCGGAAAAGATGTACCATCTTCGTGACCTGGGCGTTCTTTTTCAGCTGAACGCAGGAAGTCTTCTTGGGCAGTTCGGGGAAAAGACGGAAAGCTTCGCAAGGGAGCTCATCCGAAAGAATCTGATCCACGGCATCGGTTCCGATGGGCACAAAGATGTGAGGCGCGATATGCGGATCAGACATGCCTATGACGTCGTAAAGGAGCTCAATGAAGCGCTGTATGAGAACATCATGGAAAATGGAGAAAAACTGATTCATGGAGAGAAAGTGGAAGTGCTTCCATACAAGCCATGGACAGATCCAGTAAAGGTGAAGAAAAGAAAGAGGAAGAAGAAAGGCCTACTGGCCTTTCTGAAACGATGAAAATAGTGATATAAGGAGGAAGCTTTTCGAGGAAAGCTTCCTTCTTTTTGCGATTTCACAAGAAACGGGAAAGTGCGGTGATTGTGCGCACGTATGCCGATAGGCTTTTCCGGCGAATGAAAGACATGCGTCATCCAGATGTTGTCTTTCTGGAATTCTCCTTTTGAACAGAACTGGATGCAAGGGGCTGCTATTTAATGAAACGAGGAAGAATATATTAATATAATGTTAATCCGTTCATCTCTGGTCCATGAACTGGCTTTCTGCCGTACACGATATGATGATATGGTGAATATAACTTCACCACTGAAAAAACAGCAGAATCCTTTCAGCGGATGAAGTGGTCCACCCCATAGGAAAGCGGCAGCTATGATTCCATATCAGAAGCTGCCGCTTCTCTCGGAACATGAAAAACAGGTATGCTTTAAAAATCAAACGAAAGAGGAGACACTGAATTATGAAAAAAAGATCAAGGAAGAAAATGCTCTCCCTTCTACTGACACTGGCTCTCTTCGCCGTCAACGGCACAGCGCAGTTGACCATGGCTGCGGAGGCTGAAGTGAAGACTGGTACAACGGAGAATTTCGCCATTCTCTCGGGTGAGACCATCACCAACACCGGAACCACGGAGGTCATGGGAGATGTGGGGATTCATCCGGGAATAGAGGTCGTCGGACTTTCAGAGGATATGGTTACAGGCGCCATGCATCTGGCAGATGAAGTGGCACTGGCTGCAAAGAATGATCTCGTCATCGCCTACGATGATGCTGCAGGCAGAACGCCTCAGATCATCAGCCGAGAACTGGCAGGACAGACACTGACGCCTGGCGTCTATACGTCCAATGAAAAAGACTTTCTACTCACCGGCAAACTGATCTTGGACGGAGAAGGAGATCCAGATGCGGTCTTCATTTTTCAGACGGATACAACGCTCACCACGGGATCAGGCAGCAGTGTGGAGTTTGCAGGAAATGCTACAGCCTGTGGTGTCTTCTGGAAAGTCGGGTCTTCCGCCACACTGGGTTCCAACTCCAGTTTTGCCGGCAGCATTCTTGCACTGACCAGCATAACCCTGGAAACAGGAGCAACAGTGAATGGACGACTTCTTGCAAGAAACGGCTCCGTGGTGCTGGACAGCAATGTAATCACATCTGGTCCGTGTACACAGAATCAGTCAGCCACACTTCATGTAATCAAGATGGTTGTGAACAGAAACGGAAGAACGGCAGTGTCAGAAGACTTCAGTGTGCATGTGCTGAAAGATGGTCTTGATGTTTCCGGCAGCCCGGATGCGGGAATGGAAACACCAGGAAGAACCTACACCCTGGAAGCAGGGAACTACGTGGTCACGGAAGAACCCGTAGAAGGATATGAGGCAAGCTTCAGTGGAGACAGCACGGACGGTAAAGTGACGCTTTCACCTGGGGAGGAGAAGACAGTGATCATCACCAACACCTCTTCTGCCGGTTCCATCGATCTCTTCAAGACCGATGAGAAGGGAAATCCTCTTTCAGGAGCGGAGTTCACGCTCTATAGAGAGGATGTGGAGGTCGGAGAACCGATGTCGACGGATGAGAACGGGAACATCACATTTACAGGACTTGCAAAGGGGACGTATAAGCTGAAGGAAACAAAAGCACCTGAAGGTTATGTGCTGAGTGAGGTCGCGGAAGAGATCATTCTCACACAGGATGAGGAAATCGTGGAAATCTCCTTCACGAACACCATGATCCTGGGCAGAATCAGCATCGTGAAAGTGGATGGCAAGACAGGAGCGGCACTATCCGGCGCAGAATTCCGAATTACCGATGGAAAAGGAACAGAAGTATTCCAAGGGGAGACGGATGATGAGGGAATGGTCACAGCAGAGCTTCCTTATGGAGACTATACAGTTCAGGAAATGAAGGCTCCGGAAAACTATGAGAAGTCGGAGAAGACATATGCTGTCTCCATCGTAGAAGACGGACAGATCATAGATCTGGAAGTGGAGAACACGAAGATGGAGAAGAAAGCGGCTACGCTGCCTGATGCAGGAGACACCTCCGGAAACATCTTCCTTCTACTGGGCGGACTAGCCTTGACAGGCGGACTTCTATTATGGAGAAAGAGAAGTGCAGCCTAGAACAGGAGCAGAAATGTGAGCACTTCACAGATGAAGAACGAGGAAAACCGATAGAATGAATGAATCCCCACAGGCAGTGCATGATGGAACCATCATCCTGCAGCCTGTGGGGATTCTCTTTTCCTGACGAAGTGTTTTCGGTGTTCTTGTCCTACTGATGCGTATCACATCTCTTTTAACTGGAACTTTCGTGCGGGTCCAGTGGAGTTTCTGATGATCAGCTTATGCTGATAGAGTACACTTGTGGAGCTGATCTTCTCCCGATTCTTCAGCTGCCTGCTGCGTATGATTTCCACAGCCTCCTGTCCCTTATTGAGGATATAATGTTCCACAGTGGTCAGGGAAATTCCATGGAACTTGGAGGGGAACAGATTATCGAATCCGCAGACGGAAAAGTCCTCCGGGATGCTGAAGCCGTTCTCCTCCAGGGCATCCAGGACGCCATAGGCAATCATATCCGTGGAGGCCACGATTCCTGTGATTTCCTTATGGGGCAGTACTTCATGTACCAGTTCATAGCCTGTATCGTGTTCCAGATTGATATTGCGGATCTCATCCACAGGTCGCACTCTTTTCGACTTCACGGTGACGGTGCCTTCAGGGCAAAGTTTTCTGAAGGTATCGTTGATTCCTTCCAGTCTTCTCACCCGTGCAATGTTCAGTGTGCTGAGCGCGGTGGTGAGGTAGGCGATGTGCTTGTGACCAAGGCTGATCAGATGCTCGGCGAGGAGAATGCCTGCAGAATAGTTATCCACTTCTACAGTATCCAGATCCGCATGAAAGGAACGTTCATTGATGATCACCACGGGAATACTTTCGTTGATTTCCTCCAGAAGCTTCGGATGGTGAGGGAGCATGGTGAGAATCAGGCCGTAGAGATTACTGTCTTTGATCTGCTCCAGGTACTTGAGCTCTCTCTCCTTGTCCCGGAATGTGTTCTGAATGATCACATGGATGCCGTGCTTGTCCGCCTCCTGTTCAATGGACTGGACAATGGTTGTGAAGAAGGGGCTGGAAATGGTGGGGGCAAGCACCAGAATGGTGTTCTTATTGAAAACACTGAGTTTCTGAAGTCTGGGGGTCTTCTTTGCATAGCCCAGCTCTTTTGCGGCCTCATGGACCTTCTCGATGGTCTCCTCCAGAAAGGTGACGCCTTTCTTTTCATTCAGAATCATGGACACAGCTGTTTTGGACACGCCTGCCAGAGCGGCGATGTCATCCAATGTAGGTTTTTTCTTCATGATGAAAAATGTTCCTCCGTTCTATTGATACTATAATTATAGGTTAAATATTCGTTAAACATTGTTAGATTTACGTTAAATATTCAGTGCTGTCCGGTTCACATTCTGCTGAATCGGATCTGCTTAACGTTCAGATTGACAGGCCTTGCAGCGGACGTAGATGGTGAATGGGCTTTCTCCCTGATCCGAAGAAAAAAGAAGAGCTTATCCAGCATGGATAAACCCTTTGCAAAAGCATACGCTGATCTTTATTGAGGAGATCTCATTTATTTCACTTCAAATCTTTTTCTTGAATTTCCATCCTCTTTGTTCTTTGGCAGATCGATGGTGAGAACACCACCTTCATAGTGCACTTCCACCTTGTCTTCGTCAATATCGTCGATATAGAAGCTGCGATAGACTTCTCCGGTGGTTCTTTCATTCATGATGAATTTGTCGGATTCCGTTTCAATGATTGTGTCACGATGAGCGGTGATGGTGAGGTTCTTGTTGTGATATTCCACTCTGATGTCGTCCTTGTCGTAACCTGGAAGATCTGCATAGAGCACAAAGCCGTTGTCCGTTTCCTTCACATCCACATGGAATACTTTCCTTTCGGGAACATTCGGGAAATCCCAGTTGAGTCCCGTCATGAATTCTTCAAAAGGAGCCATTCCTTTGTTTGAAAATCTGTTTCTCATGATACTACCTCCTATCTTTCATGTTGTTTTACAGCAGCGAGATGGATGTACCTTCAGATTGATGTCTGTGTAACTTCATTGTACCCTGATTGGAAGGAAACTGGAAAAATCAGGAAGGTCGATACTGGAAGAAAAACGAATCGTGAAACAGTCTGAGTCATCTAATCTTTCTACAGAAGGTAAGAGAAAGGATCATGGGTAAATAGGGGTGTATTTCAGGGAATTTATCTTGTACACAGATTGTTTACCACAAGATGGAGTTCACTTAACAAATCTTTGCTATACTTTATAGAGTAGTGTACATGAGGTTTAGACCATAAAGGAGGCGAATGTCATGCTGGAAATCATAGCAGAGACGCTGGAGGATGCTCTGATCATAGAAAAAAGCGGAGGAGACCGCATTGAACTCGTCGCATCCTTATCAGAAGGCGGACTTACACCCAGCTATGGTCTCGTGAAGCAGGTGATCAGTCAGGTATCCATACCGGTGAATGTGATGATCAGGCCTCACAGCGCTTCATTTGAGTATTCCAGAGAAGATCTGGAGGTCATGAGAGAAGATGCGAGAGTCTTCAATGAGCTGGGCGTGAAGCATGTGGTTCTGGGTATTCTTGATTTTGAAGGACTTCCCAACATGGAGGCGCTAAGCTATATTCTGGAAGACACCAATCTCACGGCCACATTTCATAGAGCCATTGATGAGAGCAGTGACCTTCCTGCAGCCCTCCATCTTCTTGAAACCAACAAGAGAATCACCCATATTCTGACTTCCGGCGGTCCTGGTAAGGCAGAAGACCATCTGGAGATGATCAGAAAGCTCATTCATGAGACAGACGACATTACCATGATCCTTGCCAGCGGCATCACGAAAGAGAATCTTCAGGCCATCAGAAACCATATGGACTTTGCGCTGGAAGGAGAAGAAAGCGCACAGAAGGAGTATGATATTCATGTAGGTACAGCTGTTCGTGGAGGAAGTGTGGGTAATGCAGTCCGGCCGGAAGAAGTGGCGAAGCTACGTGCCATCTATGATCTTCATCGCATCTTCTAGCGGTTTCATGGGAAAATTGTCCTTCTTCGGGTTTCGTCAGGAAGGATATGATATAATCAGAGTATACGTATAGTATCAACTATAATATAAAACACAAATCAGGAGGAAGAAATTTTATGAAGTATTTTATCGACACAGCCAACGTTGAGGAAATCAGAAAAGCGGCGGAGCTTGGAATCATCGACGGTGTGACCACCAATCCTTCCCTCATCGCCAAAGAAGGCAGAGTCTTTGAAGAAGTGATCAGGGAAATCACGGAAATCGTGGATGGCCCCATCAGCGCGGAAGTGATTTCACTGGACGCCGAAGGCATGGTGAAGGAAGCGGATGAGCTTGTGAAGATCCATGAGAACATCGTCATCAAGGTGCCCATGACACCAGAAGGCCTGAAAGCCACATCCATTCTTTCCAAGAGAGGCATCAAGGTCAATGTGACGCTGATCTTCTCGACCACCCAGGCACTGGCAGCGGCGAAAGCCGGAGCAGCCTTTGTTTCCCCCTTTGTAGGCAGACTGGATGACATCGGCGCAGAAGGCATGGAGCTCATCGAAGAGATCATGTACATCTTCAAGACCTACGGTGTACGAGCAGAGGTCATTGTGGCTTCCATCAGAAACAGGAATCATCTGACCCAGGCAGCCATGGCTGGTGCGGATATCGCAACCATTCCATATAAGGTCATCATGGACTCCCTGGTGCATCCACTGACGGACCAGGGCATCGAGAAGTTCCTGAAGGACTGGGAAGGCGCAAAGAAATAACGGACATAGAAGAACACCGGAGGCAGGGCTTGATAGTTACAGGCACTGCCTCTTCACCTACTCTAAGTATGAAGGAGGTTTTCCTATTGAATCTTGAGATTATACTATTGAGACACGGCATTGCAGAGAATAGAGCCAAGGACGGAACAGACTATAACAGAAAGCTCACCAGAGAAGGAAAAGATAAGCTGAAGAAAAGACTGCCGCATCTGAAGAATCTAATCACCTACAAAGACCAGGTGGAAATCTGGTCCAGCCCGCTTCTTCGAGCAAAGGAGACAGCGGAGATTCTTGCTGAATCCGTGCATACAGACAAGATCTTCTATTACGACTTCATCGGAGAAGGGGACTTTGACAACTTTCTCATGTCGGTGGTCAGAGAAAAAGAGGAGAAGACCATCTTTGTGGTGGGTCATGAACCCTATCTCGGAGAGTGGGTCTATGAGCTCACAGATCAGAGCATAGGGTTCAAGAAAGGAGCTGCAGCTGCTTTTACGGTGAAACTCTATGACAACAGAACACCCGAAACAGAAGACATGATCGAGGAAGCATCCTACTCCTGGTATCTGACTTCCAAGGAAATGGAAAAGACAGTGAAGAAGAAGGATAAAGAGTAAAAATTGAGAAATCCGGCAAACTGAAAGCCCTGTGCAGATCTCTGGATCCTGCACAGGGCTTTCCTGCTTTTTGTCATTTCAGAAACATGTCATAGAGGAGCTTGAAGAACACCACAAAGGACATGATGAGGAAAATCGGTTTGATGAACTTGGAACCATTCTTAATGGCCAGTCTGGTGCCCACGATGGAGCCCAGGACCATGAAGACGGCGATGGGTACACCGATGAGATAGTCGATCTTGCCGTTGATGGCAAAGGCGATGAGGGAAGTGAAGTTCGAGGTGAAATTGATGAGCTTGGCATTGCCAGACGCATTGGTGAAATCAAACTTCAGGAACCGGATGAAGATGAAGATGAGAAAGGAGCCTGTCCCGGGTCCGAAGAATCCGTCGTAGAAGCCCAGAGCGAATCCCACCAGGGAGACAAAGATCACCTTCTTTTTTGTAATCACCGTGAAGGCGTTGACCTTGCCCAGATCTTTCTTGAAGAAAGTGTAGAGCCCCACCACAAGGATGGCTACACTGACCAAGGGGTAGAGAAAATCCTGAGGAATCCGAAGGACGGAGTAGACGCCTAGGACCGCACCAAGAGCCGTCATGGGTACGGCTGCGCGCATGAGTCTGAAGTTCACCTTGCTGCTTCTGGCATAGCCTGCCGTGGAGATGAAGGAGCCCATGGTGGCTGCGAATTTATTGGTCCCCAATGTGAAATGGGGCGGAACACCAGCCAGAAGATAGGCCGGAATGGTCACCAGGCCTCCACCACCGGCTACGGAATCCACAAAAGCCCCGATGAATCCGGCAATACATAGAAAAATCAGTTTAAAATCCATAATAGTCCTCTTTCAGTTATAATGATGATGATCAATAAGTGCCAGGACTGTCCGAATCGAATAACCCGTACAGCATGATTGACGAAATCCATTATATCACAGGGAGAAGGATTTGAAGAGAGAGGGTGTATAGAATTCAACGGAAGCATACAGAATTCGTTCCTACATATGGATGAGTGAAAAAGAAGACTCAGAGAAAATTCTGGAGGGGAAAGAATTCATTCAACTCCTCGGTGATTTCTGTTATTATACTAGAAGGAGTTGATGAATTTTGAAGAGAAATGAAGTTATAGAAGTGAAGATAGAAGATCACAGTTTTCCTGCCACAGGCATCGGTATGCTGGAAGGGAAGAAGGTCAAAATCAAAGGAGCTTTTCCAGGAGAAACGGTTTCTGCAAGAGCCCACCAGGTGCGTGCAGATCGGGCCAAGGGAAGATACCTAGGCATTGTGGAGAATGCGCCTTATGCCGTGAAACCTGCCTGTGTGCATTACGGAAAATGCGGAGGGTGCATCAGTCAGCAGGTTCCTCTTGAGCTTCAAAGAACGTTTAAAGAAGAAGAGGTGAAGAAGCTCTTTACCCAGAATGATCTTTCCATGGGGGAGTACTTAGGCATCACTGGTGATGAGAATCAGTACGAATATCGGAACAAGATGGAATATACCTTCGGAGATGAAGTGAAGGGAGGAGAGCTCAACCTTGGGATGCATCTGAAAGGAATGAAAAATTCCGTGGTGAACACCAATGCGTGTCTTCTGATTCATGATGATTTCAGAAAGATCCATGACTACACCATCGCGTATTTCAGAGAAAAGGACCTGCCTTATTATCGCGTCATGAGACAGGAAGGATATCTCAGAAACTTCATCTTAAGAAGAGGCATCAATACCAGAGAGATCATGGTGAATCTTGTGACCACCACGCAGATTGATTTCAATCTGGATGAATACAGAGATGGTTTAACGGAGCTGGACCTGGATTATACCCTGGTCTCCATCCTTCATACGGAAAGCGACAGTCTTTCCGATGCGGTGGTTCCGGAAAAGCTGAATATCCTCTATGGCAGAGATTATATCTACGAGAAGCTCCATGGCCTGACCTTTAAGATCTCACCTTTTTCCTTCTTCCAGACCAATACAAAAGGGGCAGAAGTGCTTTACAGTGAAGTGAAAAACTTCATCGGAGAGAAGAAAAACGAGATCTTTGATCTGTACTGCGGTACCGGAACCATTGGTCAGATCGTTTCAGACATGGCGGATAAAGTCACAGGCGTTGAGATCATTGAGGAAGCAGTTACTGCTGCCAACGAAAATGCCCAGATCAATGAACTAAGCCATGTGCATTTCATCGCAGGAGACGTCAAAGATGTCATTGCTTCCCTCGAAGGAAGTCCTGAGCTGATCATTCTGGATCCGCCTCGAAGTGGTGTGCATCCGAAGGCGCTGGAATACGTGAAAGATTTCAATGCCAAGGAAATTCTCTATGTATCCTGTAATCCGAAGACACTGGTCATTGATCTCAAGTATCTCCTGGACCAGGGATATGAAGTAGTGAAGACAAAGGTTGTGGATATGTTCCCGAATACCCCACACGTTGAGACGGTAGTATTGATGTCAAGGGTTAAGGTAAATACGTTGTTTTAGGGATAAAAAAGTTTATAAATAAAGGGATTCCGTGATTTGAGATCTGGTTTCAAGCCGGCAGGATGATCACGGAATTTTTCTTTGTGGGAACTTGTCCAAGATAGGCAGGTTAGATGATTAAGAAGATGATATGGATATTGATGTGGTGAGTTGACAAGATTGCTGGCAAAAACGTGGTGAGTTGACAAGATTACTGTAAAATACTATGCTGCATATATGCAGCGAAATCTAAAATTAAACTTGAATTATTGCAGCGAATATGTTATTCTATTCAAGAGGTGATAGTATGGCCGAGTTGGGAGACTTATTGAAAGTGAGTCGCGAAAAAAGTTGCTTGAGTCTAAAAAAGGTATACGAAATAACCGGTATAACAGATTCAAGACTTAGCAAGATGGAGAGAGGGCAGATTAATTGTACTCCTGATGATTTAAAAAAACTCGCGCATTTATATAACATTCATTTGATTCCGCTTTATGTGTTAGCAGGTTACTTGAGTGAAGTAGATATTAAAGAATATCAGTTTGTGTTTAAAGGTGTTTCTTCTCTTGATGATGAGGAAATGCAACATATTCAAGCACAAATCGATTTTCTCAACAAAAAAAAGGAAGGTTGATGAGATATGATTTTTAGGCTTGGAGAATTATTTTGTGGACCGGGCGGTATAGCTTGGGGAGCTACAAATGCACATATTGATAATGATGATTTTGGAATTATACATCAGTGGGCAAATGATTATGATGCGGATACCTGTGAAACTTATAGAGTTAATATTTGTCCCGATGCACCTAATACTGTTTATCATGAGGATATACGTAAACTTGATATGTCTAGACTAGCTCCCATTGATGCATTGGCGTTTGGTTTCCCTTGCAATGACTTTAGTGTTGTTGGTGAACAAAAAGGTATGGAGGGGGTATACGGCCCCTTGTATTCATACGGTGTCAAAGCTTTGAAAACTTTTAGGCCACAGTGGTTTTTAGCAGAGAATGTAGGCGGACTTAGAAATGCAAATGATGGTAAGGCCTTTACTAAGATTCTCAAGGAACTGAGGGAAGCTGGTTATACGATTACACCTCATCTGTATAAGTTTGAGGAATACGGGATACCTCAGGCAAGACACCGTTTGATTATAGTTGGTATACGTAATGACATTAACATTGAATTTAAAGTTCCATCAACAGCACCCTATGTCGACATTGATAATACTTGCAGAAACGCAATAGAAAATCCCCCTATTCCAGAGAATGCATATAATAACGAATTGACAAGGCAATCCGAAACTGTTGTTAGAAGGTTGCAACATATTCTTCCTGGGCAAAATGCATTCACAGCAGACCTCCCAGAAGATTTGCGCCTTAACATTACAGGTGCGAAAATAAGCCAAATATATAAAAGGCTAGATCCAACAAAGCCCTCCTACACGGTTACAGGAAGCGGCGGTGGAGGAACACATATTTATCATTGGGAAGAGCCACGAGCATTGACGAATAGAGAGAGAGCTAGGCTACAGACTTTCCCTGATACCTATAGATTTATGGGAAGTAAAGAGAGTGTACGTAAGCAAATTGGCATGGCAGTGCCTAGCCAAGGTGCAAAAATTATTTTTGAAGCAATTTTAAAATGTTTTGCTGGAATAGAGTATGAGAGTGTAGAACCAAGTATTAAAGAATAACAAAGCAGTTACTTTGTAGTAATAGCAAAGTAACTGCTTTGTTTATACATGGAAATCCAAAAAAAACTGCTCATCGTCAATTTTGTAAAAGGTAACGTCTGTTCTTCCATAGTTCAATAAATCTTGTTTCGTTACAAAAGCACCATTTCCGAGACCTAGACGTTTTCGGAAGTATTCACCGAGTTGAGCATTGCTAAGAGGTGTTGTAATTGCCTTGTCGTTTTGTTGCTCTACCCTTAGAAGAAGCGTGTGACCGTCATCTGTAACAACGGTAAAATGCTGTTTATTTAGCGGGAAGAACCCGCTTCTTGAAATTTTTGATGGAAGATGAATATATGCTTGATTTTTATTTCGGCCCCTACGTTGCCCCCAATTTAGACCAGACTTTTCTCCAACATCGCCTCTATTTGTAAGTAGAGATAGTGTTGTGGAAAATATACCCTCCCCAGCTAAAGTTGTTATTGGTTTGTTTTCGGCATCTAGAATTTGATGTGTTGGACGGAGAACAACATGGTCTTCAACCTCCGCATGGTTACAATAGATTGAATTAGCTTCAACTTCCTCAAAGAACCTATATGCTTTTTCTGGATCACAGCACTCCATAATTTCTTTTCGAGATGGAATAAATGCATTCTGCACAAAATCAGCAGAACCTGTATATGCCTGCATCGGTGATTCGTCCTTTAGCCAAATGTACAGATTTGCATGGACGGGAGGGTTTTCGCAAACATAACTACATGAAAAGCTATCCACAGCATTTGGGTACGCCTTGCCATGGAGTTCCTTAAAGCCATCATGTATAGGAACACTTAAACCATCATAAGGAACCATTCCTATAAGCAATGAAATATTGACGGGGTTCATGTTTTGCTCCTGAAGACTTTTAATTAGCCATGATGACATATTAGGAGTAGCATATCCGCTTAATATTAATAAAGTATCTGCTCCTTGGAGCGGAGGAGCAAATAGAATTCTTTGTGCTATGTTATTGGTAAACATCCATTCTTGCCCTCCTACGTTCCTGTAATATCTTCACTCACATCATAATACATAGTATCGTGGGGAAGCTTAATATTCGGCACCCAAAGAGCTTTTCCACCCCACCCTTTAGTACCAGTTACTTTATACATGGTTAAAACGACTTTGTTGAGGAAAGTGCCACCAAGTTTCCAGTCGTTCGGAGATAATAATGCACCGGTGCCTTGTGCTACATTTCTTTCTCTTCTAACTATCAAGATACCCTGTCCCGAGGGTTGCTCTGATAGAATTGTGTCGATGACAGAAAGGAATGCCTCTAAATTGAAATCTGGACTGGCAATAATGTAGGACAAGATTTTCTTAATTAGTCTCAAATTTACTTGGTAATAAGGTTCATCATCAGAGAAAGGCTCCAATAGCTTTGATATATCATCTATAGAGTCATTATCAGGATAGAACGGATAGTAGTTCGTTCCCCCTGAGAGAATACTGACTCGTTTGTTATCAAGGACATTTTTTCTAGTTGGATTCAACCCAACTGGATAATAGATTTTTATGTTATTGAATCCCTGCTCAACTTGAGCAATGATGGCATTGTTAGTAGCGTTAATATCGGCAAACAATTTATAAAGCCGTTCGTCTATAAATATACTCATCATGCCAGGATCTCTGTCATAACCAAACATCCGACTATGTTGCCACATAGTGTCGGCCTGAGGCTTTTTGCTTGTTCTTGTATAGTAAATTGTCTGCAGACCAGGAAAAGTAACGCCTCGGCCTAGAGTGTTTCCTCCTATGATAAAATTACAGCCTGTTGCATATTCCGGACTTTCAACATCTGTCTTGCCATTCATCACAAGGATTTTGATACCCTTGTTTTCCAATAAATCCTTAGTAGTTTCATAGATAGCATCGAATGAAAGCTTTTCACTTTTACTCGGAACTAAAAAATCATAGTGGGTCTTTAATTCTTTGGCAAATTCGTCATTGATATGTTCAATACACCAATTTAGCTCTTTTGTGACATCGTCAGCAAAACGCTGGTGGACAGTTTGACGTACACTTGGATGTAAAAGGCAATTTGACACTTGACCGCTGGATGCTAAAATCTGAGCTGAAACAGCAAGATGGCGGATAACAACATTTCGTGTCGGTCGTTTGATTACCTCAAGAAAATTGATGCATTCAGGTTTACCGCTTGTTGGAAAGAAAAAGTCACCACCCAAATAGCCATCTCCAGGATGAAAGTAGTATGTAAAATATGGATGCCAGCCTGAAGCAAGAGTTTGTAATAAGATCGCCTGAGGAGTACCTGTAACCTGCAGATACAAGCTACTTGAAGCACCATTCTTTATAGAATCTAAATATCTATTAATAGATGACTGACTATTGCGGTTTACGAGTGTATTCAAAGAAGCAGCATCTGCCTCATCATCAACAATAAATAGAGGATTACCTTTCATAAAACCTGTGGAATTGAATACGTTGGCCCATAGTCTAAGCATTCTTGCATTTTTCTTTAGAACGACAACCGCTGGTTTAACAAGACTATTTTCAATAAACAATCCAGAGTCGTTTTCGCCACAAATACAGAAACCTTCTAAATCGTCTCTGACTCGATCCAAAGTTTGTTGTTGCAAAACAACATTGTCCGTTGTGAGTAAGATAAATGCAGGAAAGCCTAAATCGGCAGCTTTACTAATTACGCCAAACATTTGACCCGTTTTTCCTGATTGTACATTTCCAAACAGTAGACCAATCTCATGACTTATGAATGAAAAATTGCGAATATGCTGATTACCAATATCTTCAGCAGTTTTCAAAATAGACTCTGCCAATTTTTCGTTGCCCCGGTCTTTAATTTTTTGTAGATATGTCTTTAAGTACTGCATAACCGCACCTCTTATTCGTTAGTAGTTGTTTCAAATGATAAAACCCATACATCAAGTTCAGAGCCGTCTTCGTCTAATGCTTTCTGGTCGGTTTTAGAAAGCACAAGGCTATCGCAACCATATGATTGCAACATTTCTTTCGTAATCATGCCCTTACGGTCTGTGTCAGCTTGGGTATCATTCACAGGTGTTACAAGTCCTGCAGCCGCGAGTCTACCCTTAATCCAACGGCCAAGAATAAGTTCATCGCCAACAGCACTGAACTGTTTATTGCCATCACTTGTAGTATGAGCCTTAAACCAATAGCCGTCATCGGTAACAACAAAGAAGGTTTTGTTCTTTTCAGGATATCCCTCGGAACGAGTTATTTCTTTACTCACAGTCAACTGAGTCTCATACCAATCACGGGATTTTCTTTTGCTTCGTGGTGCGGCATAGCTAACATTAATATTTGATTTCGTGAAATGTTTACCGTCATCCATATGTCGTTCATTGTGAGCAGGAACTTTTAACGGTAGCACAAATGAAACACTTGTTTTATGTTGTACATAAAGCTGTACGCCGGTTTGAGGGATTTGTGTTACTGTATCGATGCCGCTAAGAGAGGTGTTGACTTCTCTTATTATTGGCATTCCTGTTACGTTGGCAATATTATCCGAGCAGTTCTGCGCGTTTAGCCTATATATGAAATCTGATATTTCTCTGCATTCAGTAGCATCATTAGTAATCGATGAGATTTCATACTGTCGACGGTTATTGGCATCTAATTTAATTACACCTAAGTTTGCTGAACCAATAATTGCCGCAAAAGGTTGTCCATCTTTATAGAAGCAGTATACTTTGCCGTGGTATTTAAATGCTTTCACAATTTTAATTTCGCCTATGCCGGCCTCCATCCATTTCTTGTTTATTGCAAGTGCAGTATTATATGATCCTTCTGGCATTCCTTCAATGAAGTACATACCAATGGTAAGGCATATATTTGATAGATTGTGTTCCTCGACTAAATAATCAAGCTCTTCCAAAGCGGCACGAGAGATATATCCAACCGCAATTTCAACACGGTCTGAGTGTGCAATTTGATCGTTAAAACAGTTAATAATTGTTTCTTGTCCCTCAGATGTACCAAGGGGTAAAATATTTGAATATAACAGTTTCATTCGATTACTCCTTTGCTTTTGATGTGTTTTTTTCATCTTTTGTTATTTCCATGATGTCAGCGATGTCGCAATCTAAAGTCATGCAAATTTTAAGGAGAACATCTGTTGTAATGTTATCGCCTCTACCAAGCTTTGCTATTGAGGCAGAGCTTATTCCGGTGGAATTCTTTAAATCTTGTTTATTCATATCTTTATCAATTAACATTTTCCAGAGTTTGTTATAGCTTATTCGTAGCATATATTGCCACCTCCGTTATAAGGATTATCATCCTAATTACTATATACATCATGTAAAAAACCATAACGACTTTCTTTATACTTGCTTTTGTATTTGTCTTGAGTAAACTCTATGACCTTAGCACCACCAGCCTCATAATCTAATTCTGGCAGGTCTTTTGTGTTTTCTACAACTATCATTTGTCCCTCGGATTGATTATCAATAAAGTATTGGAATAAGGCAGTTCTCATGCTTGTAGGAGCATTATCTTCAACACCTTGATCTAAACCAAGTAAGGGAGTATCTACTACAAAAATTCCTGGTTTGTAGACAGCCTCCTCGTGCAAATACTGCCTAAAGGTTAATCCTAATACGGTATTGATAAATGCCCAATATCCCTTGCCATGACTATCTTCTTTGGCATATCCATTTATTTCTAAATCAAAGGTTCCCATGTTGAAATGAGCTGTATTCAGATTTTCATATTTGCAGTCAGTTAATATTGAATAAGCTATCTCATCTATACGTGAATTAAAATCTACGGGAAAATGTTCCTTTGGTTTAAATTTGGGTTTATCTAAATCCTCGCCATTTTCTTGCTTTTGTAGCTCTGCAATCCACTCTTGGGAAACGTTATGCAGAACAGTTGATTCTTGTTGTAATTGTATATAAGAGCGGTATTGCTGTATGCCTTCTCTTAATTTATCAGCTTGAGGAGCGAGTTCTGTTTCAATCCATTTTTCAATTTCGGCTCTTCGTTCTTCTAGATTTTTAATTTTATTTCTAACTTCATTTAAAGTTGAAATGACGTCATTTTCGCTTTCTGCTAAGCCCTGCAATTGTGTGATTATACGATTTAGTTCGGATTTTGATGCTTCAATATAAGGTTTCCTTTCTACTGGTGGAATACTTCCGTCGCAAAAAGGACACTTTTTATTATTGCCTACAGAGTGTAAATGTACTTCTCCATCTACAATAAAGGTAAGCCTCTTTATATCAGCTGTATATTGGCTTTTTAGTGCCTGAAAGTGAGAGTGAGTTACTTTGGTTTCTGCTTCCTTTTCTTTTAAATTAAGTAAAGTACTAAGTAAATCCTTGCTTTCCTCTGTGGCGGCTGCGATAGCTTCTTCAGTTTCGGACAGATTGTCAATTAATTTTTGCATTTCTTCTTCGACATCTAAGTTACTATAAGCAGATAATGCTTTTTGAAGTTCTTCTCTTTTTTTCGACATATGTGAAATCCTACTATTCACAAATTGACGAACAGCATCCTTTTTAGCTTTGCTGATTTCATCTTTATCTTGCTCTTCACCATTTGGGTAATTATCTCCTGTGATAAGGTAGAGCAAAGATGCAAAAAAATAAGGGTGTTGTGTAGGTGTTGATGGTAAAAGTACAGATTTTGGATTCTCAATATCTTGTTCTTTTAACCAAAAAAGTCGCATAAGAGTATTCCATTTTAAGCGTTGCCTAGTGAAATCCTGGGTGCTTATTATCATTGGAAGTTTATGAATACCAATTAGCTTGAGCCATAGTTCATTTAAGACAGGGTTCTTATTTCCCCGGCCTTTATAGTCTATGTCATAATTACCACCATCAATTGAAGCAATTTCAGTGACCACGTTTACGACATTCTTTCCAAGTATTCGAGAAAGATGAATAGGACCATCTGGAGTCATAATGTCTAGACTTACACTATCATACCCTGTTTGCTCTTTCTCAAAAGGTTTCTTGATTACACCCATAGCAAATTGTATGCATTTTAATACGCAGGTTTTTCCGGAGTCGGAAACCCCGCAGATGAGATTTAATCCTTTTCTAAATGTTACTGTGGCAGGGGCTTTCCCTGGGCCAGTTGCTGTAACCTTTGTTATATAAAATGCCATTTGGGATTACTCCTTCCTTAATGATTTAGAGGCTTCTCGGCTAATTAAATTGAGAAGTTCTTTTTCGTTTTTTGAGTCTATATATTCAAGAGCTTTTTGAGCATGTAATCTATATTCAGTCGCATAGTCAGAAGTTAGAGAGTTACTAAATGTTCGTCCACGTTCTGTAATGGAATATATGAAGCCCTCTTTTGAATATGAAACCTTTATCATATTTTCAAGTACAAGCTGTTTTATTGCATCTTGTACTAATGCTCTCCGGATAGAGAATTCAGAAAAACTAAATTCATTATCACCATGAAGATTGCTACCCGACAGTCCGAACTCCTTTGAATAATTTGATATGAAGTCTACTGTTACTAAATTATCTAGTGTAAGCTTTTTCTTTTTTGATAAGGACAAAATAAGCAACAATCTCATGGATATTTCAAATACTGTATTAAAAACTTTATTATTCATCTTCATCCACCCAGCGGATGCAACCGTCATTTACTAATAGGTGACAGGTTCCTTTCTTTTCTTTTGGGCCAACAAGATTTTGGATATTGTCAACAACAGCCGTGGTAGAGCAGTCCACCACTTTTTTCATTACTGCTAACAATCTTTTGTACCCGTCATCGTAATCATCCCATAGGGTATCCTTAATATAATCATGCGTTTCAGATTGCCATTTCTTCGCATGTTCCTCTCCTTTATCAAAGGATTCACGTATAAAACGATCAATACGTACAGCACTATAAAAGTTGATTCTTTGATCAGAAAAGTTCCTTTTATACTTCATATGCAAGGAATCCAAATCATTCTTCGTAATCTCACCGGATCCTATGGCTTCTGAGTAGGCAGCCAGAAGCTCACGAACATAAATTTCTTCTTCTGGAGCAATATCCTGTGGAGGCTCAATCTCTTTTGGAATAGATATTTCAACATCTCCTATGTGTAACTTGCCATCGGATTCATCATAATAAATAGTTTGAGTAGGTAAGGCAGTTAATTTAGTAGGGTGAGTTGAGCTATTGGGAGTAACGATACTAGAAGATTCTCGACCTTCATATATATCATCTAAAATCTGAAGGAATAAATCAGCGCAGGCGTATCCCAAAACATCATCAGGATTGAAATCTGGAATCATTGTTTTGATTTCTTCTTCAATAGCGATTTGGTTATGATCGTTATATTCGTTTATATAGTTTGCAAATTTATCTGTATCTTTTCGGCTAATAATTTTATGTACGTTTCTCTTACTTAATGGGAGAGTGCCTTTAAAAAAACGATCCAAAGAATCCGGTGCAAGAGAGTCAAAAGGATTATATTTATTCTCCTCTGATAGTTTTATTTCTTCTGGTGATTTTGGATCTCTCATAATGTTGTCGAAAAGTGACAGAAAAAATTCATTTGGCTTGTACGTTGTGTCACTATGTTTAAATAATATATTCGCAAATTCACTAAAGAGCATTATCTGCCACCTCCAACTATATTTCCGAATCTTTCCGAACCCCTCCGAGTCCTTCCTTAATGGTTGGACTTTTTTTTGTACAATTTTATTAGTGATTAAACGCTCTGGAGAAGGAATTGTAATTTATTAAAGTCTTTTAGATTATATCATGAAAATTCACACTTTTCCAGAGGGGAAATTCACGATTGTAAATATCTTAAGAGCAATTGTTCAGTATTTCTTCAGCAAGATATCGAATGCCTGATTTCAATAAAGGCATATCGAGGAAAAGGAAGGAGGGAAAAGAAATGGCAAAACGTAATACACGCCAAACATCCAAGAAAGTTGCTTCAAAGGCAAGTAAAATTCTCAACGATGGACGTTACAGCAAAAATTCTAAATCAGTTGCTGGCAGTGCTTTAAGTCAAACGAGACCAAGCAAAAAGAAGTAGTTTCAGTGATAGGCAGAGACAGATTTGAATAATCAGCCTGCCTATCTTCCTCGAAGGTAGTAATCAGTAAAGAGCATTTATCGCTCAACCAAAATAAATCTCAAAGTCCTAGTGCGCATACGGACGGCAGGATGCATAAGAGTTCAGAACACAGTGATAAAGACTGTGTTTGGAATGAAGATGCACCCACCGTAATTTCGTGTGCCCTTTTTTAGGACAAGCGGAGTCTGTGGTCATCTTCATCACAGGCTCTTTTTGTATTCCGCCGCCCAATGCCAGGACGGAAAGGAATACTTTATGAAGATTCGAGTTTTATATGAAGACAACATCAAAAATGGTCACAAGAACTACACCACAATTGAAATTCCAGATGGAGATTACAACGTTATGCTGGACATTGATTACGAGCAGCGTCTTGCAGAGGCAAAGCCCGAAAAGAAAGCAGAAGTACAGCGTTGTAAGACTTTACAGGAAATGTTCGACCTAATGAATGCCAAAGAATACAACCACTGGCGCCGCTATCATAGGCATCTTGGCAATCCGAAGACTCCATATCGTAAAGATGATCAGGCTGAAGATGAAACAGATGTTATGGACACATTTGCAGATAACTCTCAAGAAATAGAGCGTGCTTACCAATACGAGTACGAGGATGTTTGTAAATGGATACGCAAGGTACTCGGTAAAAAAGAAGATTGGGCGGATATGTTTATCGCCGTTCGCATAGACGGTATGTCAATCCGCGAATATGCCAGCTCCATAGGTGCTGATGAAAACAACATTACTCAGAAGTTAAAACGAGCAACAAAAAAATTGGAACAAGAATATAAAAACCGTCAGATTTGACCTTCTCCCAAGGCTACCAGGTAGGAGGTCAAGACCTCCAAAAAAATTTAAGGAGGTAATTCTGATGAGAGAATTAATACCTAAAGACCAATATGGTGTGTTTGCCGACACCAAAGATACGGCAAGAGTGGATAGTTTGTTTGTAGCAGAGTTCTTTGAGAAGGAACATAAAAATGTTCTGCGTGACATTGCTAAAATCACTGACCCCAAATCTGGGTTAAGCACAGAATTTGCTCAGCTCAATTTTGAGCCGACCTCATACACGGATGGTTGGAACAGAAAGCAAAAGGCTTATGCCATGACTCGTGATGGATTCACTATGTTGGTTATGGGATATACAGGGCAGAAAGCAATGAAGTTCAAAGAGTTATACATCAAACGCTTTAATGAAATGGAGCAGTTCATTAAAACTCTTGTTTCGGCTCGTAAGGAGTTCCCTTTACTGACAGACAACATTAAGTTACTTCATGAAAATCCAAAGCCATATCACTTCAGTAATGAATGCGATATGTTAAATCGCATCGTTATCGGAATGACGGCAAAGCAGTTTAGATTAGCAAATGGAATTGCAAAAGGAAAAAGCATTCGACCTTACTTATCTGATGAGCAGATTACAATGCTAGACACATTACAAAAAGTAGATGTTGGTTTGTTAGTAGCTGTTCCAGATTATGGGCAGCGCAAGCGTTACTTGGAATGGTACAAAACCAAAATAGAGAAGAATTAAGGAGGGCTCTTACTATGTTTTATGTGAAAGAAAGATTGAATGATTCCATGGAGATATCTATTGAAATAACAGATGAGAATGTTTTTTGCCATTGCCCGATGTGTGATGTTGAAGTAATGGTGGATATTGCAGAAATCCTAGGTGATGGTGGAAGTGATTTATTTGGTACTGCAGTATATTGT
Organism: Proteiniclasticum sp. C24MP; assembly: GCF_043951855.1. Taxonomy (NCBI): domain Bacteria; kingdom Bacillati; phylum Bacillota; class Clostridia; order Eubacteriales; family Clostridiaceae; genus Proteiniclasticum; species Proteiniclasticum sp. C24MP. The sequence continues at coordinate 47,423 of NZ_JBINJW010000002.1, read as the reverse complement.
AGCGAATGTAGTAAAAAAATTAGAGCCGGAGGTAGCTGTGATGAACATAAATAAATTCAATGCTGAAGGATACTATGACCCTACTCCCCATGAAGCACTAACTAATATAGTAAAAAAGGAAAAGGCAGCGTCAAAACCTGCCTTCCGTCCTTTGGTTTATATATGCGCCCCTTTTCACGGAGCTGTTAAGGAAAATGTATTAAAAGCCACTCAGTTTGCAGAATTTGCTTTCAAACGTGGATGTATCCCGCTGACCCCGTACCTTCTATTCCCTTTCATGGATGACAGTAACGAGAAAGAACGTGATCTTGCTATTTTCATGGACATCATCCTTATGGGCAAGTGCCAGGAAGTCTGGGTACTTGGTGATGTTATCTCAAAAGGCATGAGTATTGAAATAGAAAAGGCAAAGAAACGTAGACAACTGGTCAGATACTTCAACAAAGATTTTGAAGAGGTGGATTCTTTATGAAAAAAACAAAAGAAATACAGGCAAGATTTGAACATGGACAAAGACCTCGTTTGAAAGGAGGTTATTAAGTTGAGAAAATTAGCCATTGCCTATGGGAACAGCCGCCAGGCAAAGAAATGGGTTAATAAAGAAATTACATTTGATGCGCTAAAAGATAGATTGAAGACTCCAATCAGGACTACGGAATCAGCTGAAGAATATGCCAAGTTCAGTAAAGGTCAAAAGGATAATGCAAAAGACCATGGTGGCTTTGTTGCAGGTGTATTAAAAGGTGGTCGCAGAAAAAACGATACTGTGGAACTTCGATCAATGATTGCTTTAGATGGTGACAGAATTAATAAAGAATTTCTTGAAAACTATGAGTTGAATGCTGCATATACCTCTGTTCTTTATTCAACCCATAGTAGCACAGAAGAAAATCCACGGGTGCGTCTTATTTTTCCCCTAACAAGAGATGTAACCTCAGAGGAATTTGTAGCAGTTTCAAGATATTTAGCACAGATGCTTGGCATGGATTATTTCGATGAATGCTCCTATCTGCCAAACCAGCTAATGTACTGGCCAAGTACGCCATCCAACGGAAAATTTATCTATAAGGAAGTAGAGAAAACTTGGCTTAATCCAGATGATATTTTAACTGCTCATCCCGAATGGACTGATCCTACAAGACTTCCGACTTCATCTAGGGAGAGCAAGGCAAATACAGTTTCGCATGAGAAGGTACAGGACCCTCTTGAAAAGGAGGGTGTTGTGGGCCTTTTTAATAGAGTTTATTTCCCTGTTACAAAAGCAATCGATGCATTTTTATCAGACGTCTACGAGCCTACAGAAAATGAGGACCGCTACCATTTTATAGAATCAAGCAGTATGGCGGGTGTTGAAATCAAAGAAGGTGGCAAGTTCGTCTACAGCCATCATGCCAAGGACCCGGCATACCTTAAATTATGTAATGCCTTTGACATCGTTCGTATCCATAAATTTGGTGATGAGGATGATAAGAAGTCCTTTAAGAATATGTGTGATTTTGCCATGAAAATTGATGAGGTAAAAGTCTTTGCTACCAATGAAAAACTTGCAGAAGCTGAAGTGGATTTCACTGACAGTGGAGATGATTGGAAATCAAGACTTAGGTATCAGCCTAGATCAAGTTTACTTGAAAACAGCGTATACAACTTAAACCTTATTCTTAATCATGACCCCGATTTCAAGAACTTTGCATATAACGAGCTGTCGAACCGTATCCAGGTCACAGGATCACTACCATGGGAAAGACCAGAAGGTAACGTATTTTGGAGAGATGCCGACACAGCCCAGCTTAAGTCCATTATGGATATTCGCTACCTTCCGTTTTCAAGCAGAAACCACGATGTTGCATTTACTAAGGTTGCTGATGATAGGAGATTCCATCCTATAAGGGATTACCTTGATTCCCTTCCTGCATGGGACGGAGTAAAACGTGTGGAAGATATTTTTATCAAATATCTCCAGGCAGATGATACCGAGTATATACGCACTGTGACTAGGAAGACCTTTGCAGCAGCTGTTGCACGGATATATGTTCCTGGAATTAAGTTTGACTGCGTTCCAGTGCTTGATGGCGATCAGGGTATTGGGAAAAGCACCATCATTAAAGACCTTGTAACAGCAGAATTCTACTCTGAAACATTATCTCTTACGGATATGGATGATAAGTCTGGTGCTGAAAAACTGCAGGGATTCTGGGTGGTTGAAATCGGAGAACTTGCTGGAATGAAGAAAGCTGACATTGAAAAAGTAAAAGCGTTCCTGTCTACCTCAGATGATAAATATAGACCATCCTATGGCAGAGTTGTTGAAAGCCATCCTAGACAGTGCATCGTCATTGCAACGGTAAATGGTGAGCGTGGATATTTACGTGACATCACAGGAAACCGCCGCTTTTGGATTATTAAGGTACATCAGAAAAAGCAGAAGAAGACCTGGAATTTTACTGAAGCATATAGGCAGCAGTTCTGGGCCGAAGCTAAAGAAATATGGAAATCGGGTGAAAAACTGTACCTCGAGGGTGATGTTTTAGAGGAGGCTGAAAAAGCACAGAAAGGTGCGATGGAGGTTGATGAGCGTGTTGGTATGGTCGAAGAATACCTAAATACTCTACTTCCAGATGATTGGGACAGTATGGACTTATTTGCCCGTAGGAATTACCTAAGCGGTAGCGAATTTGGTGGGGCCAAGCATACAGGTACTGTTGCACGAACATCTGTAAGCAATGCAGAAATTTGGTGTGAATGCTTTAATCGTAATCTCCCAGAATTAAAGACCACCGATAGTTATCAGATCGCAGCACTTATGGCTCAGATTGCCGGTTGGGAACGAACCAGCAGTATTAAGCGTTTGCCGATTTATGGTAGGCAGCGACTATATCATTATGGCGGATAGAGAACACAAGAATGCGACACAACACAACTTTTTCCCTTATATTCAAAATGCTTTTTCTTAAAAGTAGATAGTAAATGTCTGTGAGCGTATATGCGCGTTAGTAAATATAGGGGAATGGTTGTGATTTTGTGTTTCTTGTGTCAGATGGGAGGAAAAAATGACTGAAAAATATATAGAAAAAAAACTTGTAGCAGCAGTTAAAGACTTGGGAGGTATTGCACTAAAGTTTGTAAGTCCTGGAGTTGATGGTGTGCCGGACCGCATTGTTCTATTTCCTATGGGGAGAATGGCATTTGTTGAATGTAAAGCAACGGGAAAAAAGATGCGCCCTATACAAGAAAAAAGAAAGAAACAACTGGAGGCATTAGGTTTTTCGGTTTATTGCTTGGACAGTGTAGAACAGATTGGGGGGATACTCAGTGAAATACAATCCACATGAATACCAAAGCTATGCAACAGATTTTATTTTATCCCATCCCATATCTGCAGTCTTTCTTGAAATGGGTCTTGGTAAAAGTGTGATTACCTTATCGGCAATATTTGACCTTTGCTTGGATAGTTTTCTTGTATGTAAGGTTTTGGTCATTGCGCCACTTCGAGTAGCAAGGGATACATGGCCTTCTGAAATTAAAAAGTGGGAGCATCTGAAAGGACTATCCTATTCTGTAGCGGTTGGAACAGAAAAAGAAAGAATCGATGCTCTTATGACAAGATCAACAATATACATCATCAATCGGGAGAATGTGGATTGGCTTGTTAACAAAAGCGGCATTCCCTTTGATTTCGATATGGTGGTCATTGATGAGCTGTCATCCTTTAAATCCTATGGAGCAAAGCGGTTTAAAAGTCTACTAAAAGTAAGGCCAACGGTAAAACGAATTGTAGGTCTTACAGGAACTCCATCGAGTAATGGCTTAATGGACTTATGGGCAGAGTTTCGCATTCTAGACTTAGGTCAAAGACTTGGCAGATATATCACTCACTACCGTAATACTTACTTCACTCCGGATAAACGTAATGCACAGGTTATATTTTCATATAAGCCATTACCTGGTGCTGAGGATAAAATATATAGCCAAATATCTGATATTACGATTTCCATGAAATCCATAGACTATCTTAAAATGCCTGAATGCATTGTAAATGAAGTGGCTGTTTCTCTGAATGAAAAGGAATGGAACATATACTCTAAATTTAAAGATGATATGGTCACGAAATTAGGTGATGAGGAGATTGATGCAGTTAATGCTGCTGTGCTTTCAGGAAAACTTCTACAGATGGCAAACGGTGCTGTCTATGATAGTGAAAACAAGACACATATCATTCATGACAAAAAGCTTGATGCACTGGAAGATTTAATTGAAGGCGCAAATGGCAAACCTGTCCTTGTTGCATATTGGTTCAAACATGATTTAGAGAGAATTAAGAATAGATTTTCGGTGAGGCAAATAAAAACATCGAAGGATATTGAAGATTGGAATGATGGCAATATCCCTATCGCTGTGATCCATCCAGCAAGTGCAGGACATGGTCTTAATCTTCAAAGCGGTGGTTCGACACTTATTTGGTTCGGACTTACCTGGTCTTTAGAATTATATCAGCAAACCAATGCCAGACTTTATAGACAAGGTCAAAACGAGACGGTTATTATCCATCACATTCTTACCAAAGGTACTATTGATGAAGATGTCATGACTGCTCTTACAAGAAAAGAAGAGACACAAGCCTCCCTTATTGATGCTGTAAAAGCAAAGCTGGAGGTGATGCGATGACCACACCTTATGAAAACTTAGCCAATGCTATCATTTTAATGGCAGTTAAGGATTATAGGTCTGCGTTAAAGAAACTTAAAAAGCGTCCAAACTATGAGCCGGCTAAAATTATAAAAAACGAGGTGGAGAGGTTCTTCCGCTCTGATTGGTATAGAGAACTTACCTCTGTTGATGGGAACATCCTAATCAAAAAATTAAAATCGGAGGTAAGAGAGATATGAAAGTAAAGGAATATTTACACCAAGCTTACAGGCTTGATAAAAGAATACAATCAGACATCGAGGAAATGGAATCCTTAAGAGAAATGGCAACAAGTGTATCATCACCAAGTTGGGATGAAAAAGTTCAAACCTCACAAAATGCCGATGCCAAGTTTGTAAGGTGTTTGGAGCGGATTATGGATTTGGAAAGAAAAATAAACACGGAAGTAGATAATCTTGTAGCACTAAAGGAGCAGATAAGGCATGTTATAAACGAGGTTGCAGACACTGATGAGCGCATGGTATTACGGTATCGGTATGTTCATAACCTAACCTGGGAGCAAATTGGCGATGAACTTAATGCCGATAGAACAACAGTCTACAGATGGCATAATGCAGCTCTTAACCATGTAACTCTTCCTAAAGATCCTATTAAAATATAGCTTGCACAACTTGCAACACTTTGCAACAAGATACCACTATTGCATTTGTGTTAGTATATAATCAGCAAAATAGAATATTTACCAAGCCTTGTGGGAATTCCTCGCAGGGCTTTTTCTATGCCCGGAAAGCGAGGTGAAATGATGCCCAAAAGACCAAAGCGACCGTGCAGTACCCCAAGTTGTCCTAATCTAACCGATGGTAGGTACTGTGAGGAACATAGAGTAGTAGAGCGTAGGCGCTATGATAAATTTGAACGTTCACCAGATGTCAATAAAAAGTACGGTAGAGCCTGGAAAAGAATCCGTGACAGATATGCCAGGGAACATCCTTTGTGTGAGATGTGCGAGAAAAACGGACGGCTTACCTCTGCTGAGGAAGTACATCACATCCTCCCCATTTCTTTAGGCGGTACGCATGACAAAAGTAATTTGATGTCTTTATGTAAGTCCTGCCACAACAAGATACATTTAGACCTTGGTGATAGACAGATTCGTAAGTGAGCCAGGGGCGGTTCAAATCTCTACACCTTTTATAGCGGACAACGGCCTGGGGTCTTGCGTGTAAAAATCAGAAATCAAAGGGGGTATTAAAGACTTTTAGAAAAGTGAGGTGGAAAAATGGCAAAGGACGGTACAGCAAGAGGTGGCCAGCGTGTTGGCGCAGGAAGAAAATCAAAAGCTCTAACAGATAAAATTGCTGATGGCAGATTAAACGGGTCTCAAGTACTGCCGGAGCCAGCAGAAATGGAAGGCACGGATGTTCCTCCAGTAAAAGATTATCTAAAGGCGGCTCAGAAAAACGGTAAAGTCCTCTGTGCAGAAGATATTTATATAGAAACCTATAAATGGTTAAAAGATCGTAGCTGCGAAATGTTAGTAAACAACCAGCTGATCGAGCAATATGCCATGAGCGTTTCTCGTTGGATTCAGTGCGAGGAGTGTATTTCAGAATATGGATTTCTTGCAAAGCATCCTACTACATCGGCAGCCATAGCATCACCGTATGTTGCTATGAGCCGTGAATACATGAAACAAGTAAATCAGTGTTGGTATCAGATATACCAGATTGTAAAAGAAAACTGCTCTGTAGAGTTTGGTGGCAGAAGTCCACAAGATGATCTAATGGAGCGGTTACTATCTGCTAGGAAAGGAAAATGATAATGAAAAAATATAGAACTTGTGAAAGTGTATGTAAAGGTCATCCCGATAAATTGTGTGACCTAATCTCTGACAGCATCTTAGATGCGTGTTTGAGAAAAGATAAATCCTCTCGTGTGGCCTGCGAGGTGTTGGCAACCAAAGGACGTATCATTGTTGCCGGTGAGATTACCTGTTCAAAGAAAATTGATATCAAACGAGTAGTTCGTAATGTACTGACTGACGTAGGCTACAATCCAAGAAAGTTTCTCGTGTTTGTCCATGTACATCAGCAAAGTAAAGATATCGCAGGTGGTGTTGATAGAGCCTTGGAATTCCGTGAAGGCGATACTTCCTGGTATTCCATGCTAGGTGCAGGAGATCAAGGCACAGTTTATGGTTATGCCACCAATGAAACAAGTGAGAAGTTGCCGTTACCTCTTGTTCTTTCTCATGCTATCTGTGAAAAGCTGGATAAAGTTATGAAGAATGGTGTTATTAAAAACATCGGTCCAGATGGTAAGGCACAAGTTACAGTAGAGTATAAAGATGATAAGCCAAAGCGAATCAAGACCATTGTTGTTTCCGTTCAGCACGGTGCTGATAAAGACTTAAATGATTTAAGAAATGAAATCATCTCTCAGGTGCTTTGGCCTGTCTTTGAAAAATATCCATTTGACGATGAAACGGAGATACTCATTAATCCAAGCGGGCGCTTTGTGGAAGGTGGACCTGCCGCTGATACAGGATTAACAGGAAGAAAAATAATGGTGGACACATACGGCGGCATTGCATCCCACGGGGGTGGTGCTTTTTCTGGTAAAGACCCGACAAAAGTGGATCGCAGTGGTGCTTATATGGCAAGAGCCATCGCTAAGAACATTATTTGGTGTGGGTATGCAGAACGATGCCAGGTTGCCATTTCTTATGCGATTGGAAAAGCAGATCCAGTTGCTGTGGAGATTGATACATTTGGAACAGGCAAAGTTGCTGAAAGTATCCTTTGTAGTGCGGTTCAAGAAGTATTTAATCTTAGACCTGCGGCAATTATCCAAAAGTTAAGGCTGACCGATGTCATTTATGCGGATACTGCTACCTACGGTCATTTCAGATATGGATTGCATTCTTGGGAGTTTTTAGATTGCTATAAAGAACTAAGGGAGGCGGTAAAAAGGTATGTTGATTGAAAAAAAGAATACAAAAGACCTGCTTCCTGCTAAATACAATCCTCGTAAAGATTTAAAGCCAGGTGATGCAGAGTATGAAAAGCTGAAACGCTCTATCGAGCAATTCGGGTATGTGGAGCCTGTTATCTGGAATAAGGTGACCGGCAATGTTGTAGGTGGTCATCAAAGACTCAAGGTTCTCATTGATATGGGAATTTCAGAAGTCGAATGCGTCATCATTGAGATGGATGAGGATAAAGAAAAAGCACTTAATATCGCTCTCAATAAAATTAGCGGTGATTGGGATAAGGATAAACTTGCCCTCTTGATTGCTGATTTACAAGGTGCAGATTTTGATGTTTCTCTTACTGGATTTGATCCTAAAGAACTGGATGACTTATTTAAAGATACCATTAAAGATGGAATTCACGATGATGACTTTGATGTGGATGAAGAATTAAAAAAGCCTGCAATCAGCAAGTTTGGTGACGTATGGACATTAGGTAGGCACCGGCTCGTATGTGGTGACTCCACGAAGAAAGAAACCTATGATTTGTTGATGAATAAAAACAAGGCTAACTTGTGTGTGACAGACCCTCCCTACAACGTAAATTATGAGGGCTCTGCAGGGAAAATCAAAAATGATCATATGACAAATGATGCCTTTTATCAATTCCTCTTAGATGCCTTTATCAATATTGAAGAAGCATTAGCAGACGATGCCTCCATCTATGTATTTCATGCCGACACCGAAGGGTTTAATTTTAGAAAAGCCTTCTCGGATGCCGGTTTTTATTTATCCGGTTGCTGTATATGGAAAAAGGACTCCCTTGTACTTGGACGTTCACCATATCAATGGCAACACGAACCAGTGCTTTATGGTTGGAAGAAGAAAGGAAGACATCAGTGGTATACGGGAAGAAAAGAAACTACCATATGGGAATTTGATAAACCAAAGAGAAATGGTGATCATCCTACGATGAAGCCAATTCCTCTTCTTGCCTATCCTATTTTGAATTCCTCTATGAGTAACACAATTGTACTCGATCCCTTTGGTGGAAGTGGAAGTACATTAATTGCTTGTGAGCAGTCAGAGCGTATTTGCTACACAGTGGAACTAGATGAGAAATTCTGTGATGTTATTGTAAAACGCTATATTGAGCAAGTCGGCACTTCAAAAGAAGTAAGTGTTCAAAGGGACGGACTCACTAATAAATATGATGAATTGGAGGTAGCCAATGAATAAACTGACCCTAGGCAGTCTTTTTGACGGCTCGGGCGGTTTTCCTTTAGGCGGTTTAATTTCCGGTATTACCCCAGTATGGGCATCGGAGATTGAACCGTTTCCTATTAGGGTGACAACCAAAAGGCTGCCTTTTATCAAACATTATGGAGATATTTCTTGCATGGATGGCAGCAAGATAGAACCAGTAGATATTATTACCTTTGGCTCCCCTTGCCAAGATTTATCCATAGCAGGTAAGCGTGATGGCTTGGCTGGGAAACGTTCAAGTCTTTTTTATGAAGCCATCCGAATCGTAAAAGAAATGAGGTGTGCTACAGATGGCAAAAAGCCAAGATATATTGTCTGGGAAAACGTGCCTGGAGCGTTCTCATCAAACAAAGGAGAAGATTTCAGATGTGTCCTTGAAGGCATCTGCCACATCGAAGATGAAACCATATCAATTCCTAAAACTGATAAATGGAAACAAGCAGGAAGTATCGTGGGAGATCATTTCTCCCTTGCCTGGCGAGTGCTTGATGCTCAATACTGGGGAGTTCCCCAACGAAGAAAACGAATCTTCCTTGTCGCAGATTTTGCAGGTGGGGGTGCCGGAAAAATACTATTTAAGTCAGAAGGCTTGTCTGGGTATTCTAAGGAGAGCATCCGCTCGTGGCAAGGTGCTTCCAGCTATATTGCAGACAGCATTAGAGAGACAGGCACAATCTGCTTAAATGACCAGGGTGGTAATCGTATGGATGTGACAAAGGATATCACTTGTACCCTACGTGCTAAGTCAAATCATCCACCTTGTGTTATGGACTCGGCTGTTTTTGATAATCACGGAAAGGATACTCGTTTTAGTGGACCGATTGATGTTGCACCAACTATTTCTGCTACTTATGGAACAGGCGGCAACAATCAGCCATTTGTTGTGGAAAATCCTAAGACCTACGATGTGCGATTTACCTCAGAAGGAACAATCAATGCACGTTCAAATGTCTATGAAAGTGATACGGCAAGAACCATTGATACGTCCGGCAATGCTCCGGATAGCAATCAAGGTGGTATTGCTGTGGTAGAAAGTTATGCCTTGCAAGGCTCTATGATAGGCAGAGATGACAAGAATGGTCCACGAGGTGATGGTGTTAATGAGGAAGTCAGCTTTACTTTAAATACGGTAGATAAGCACGCTGTCGTTTATGCGATTGATAGGGAGTCTTTCAACTGTGGTCAAAATTATGCTAGAAATCTTGGAATTACAGAAGATGGGATAAGTTCAACACTAAATGCACAGGGTCCTAGTGCGGTGGCAACCCCTACCTACTCATCAAGTAAGGCATCATTTTTTACAAATGCCGAGAAAGAACTTGCTAATACTTTAGTTGCCACAGATTACAAAGACCCTCCACTTATTAATGGTAATGACGGTATAGAATACACAGTCAGAAGACTGACACCAACAGAGTGTGCAAGGCTACAGGGTTTCCCCGATTGGTGGTGTAGTGATTTAGGGATAGAAAACCCTACGATGGATGATCTTCGCACCTGGTATGACATATTTGAAACACACCGTAAAGTGACCGGCAGTTATTCAAAAGCCAAGACACTAAAGCAAATATCTAAGTGGCTAAAGAATCCGCATTCTGATTCTGCTGAATATAAGATGTGGGGTAATGGAGTAGCCCTTACAAATGTATGTTTTGTGCTGTCTGGCATTGTCTGGTATACACAATTAGAAGGAAATACTTAATCCATATTTCTATTCTAAATTAGCGATAAAAAGCTTGATAAATAAGTGTTTTAGAGTGATATATGTACATACCAAAACAAAGGAGGTTTTGTACATGATCATTAATTATAACGTAACAGGGTCAGAGCGAAAGAGGTTAGTCACAGCACTTAGCGACATCACAGGTGTTAAAGCAAAGTACCTTGGAATGCCCAGCATGGCTTACGAGGTGGATGCCTTTATCATCGACAAAAATGGGAGCCTTGAATTTAGTGATAAGGCAGACAGCGAAGAAATCGAAAAGGTGGCCCAGTGTTTGGCAAGGGAGGGTTTTATCGCAGAGGAGCAAATTGACGCCACTGAGGGCAAACAAACCGAAGACAGTGAGGCTTTAAGCCTTTGTGTATCAATGCCAAGGAGTAGCTTTACAGAAAAGGCACTTGAAAACCTAAAAGCGATTGTTGAGGCAAAGGGCGATCTTATCCGTCATGCACTTGAGGCAGAAGACTTACCGATTGAAATTTCTGAAGATGAAGTTTCATTTCCATGGTTTAAAGAAATACCAGCACCAGAAGAGGTTAAGGCTTACAACCATTTTGTTTCCGCTCTTTGCGAGATGGCAAGAAATCAGAAACGCATTACTGCAAAAGAAAAGGAAACCCCAAATGAAAAATACGCATTTAGATGCTTTTTGCTCCGCCTTGGCTTTATTGGCAAAGAGTATAAAGAAGAACGAAAAATATTGCTCAGAAATCTAACCGGTTCTGCGGCATTCAAAGGAGGAGTAAAAAATGAGGATAATCAGTAAAGAACAACTGCTAAACCTTCGTGAGAATTACCCTGCTGGATGTCGTGTAGAACTATTAAAGATGGATGATATTCAAGCTCCAAAGATTGGTACTAAAGGAACAGTTGTAGGAGTTGACGATATTGGTTCTATTATGGTGCGTTGGGATTCAGGCTCCAGTCTCTCAGTAGCTTTTGGCGAAGACCTGTGCAGGAGGATTCACGATGACAGATAAGATAAAACAACAGATTCTTGCTATTCGTGACACAGGTGAAACTAATATGTTTGATGTGCGAAAAGTACAGGAAATCGCTCTGAGGGAAGGATATGACGAGTTACTTCTTTACCTTGCAGATAACATTGGGGCTTATTCACGTTTCATTCTGACTGGTAAGGAGGAATAAAGCCGTGTGGAGAGAAGGTAGCGTCAAAGTTCATAACAGCATCATCCATTATTGGGTAAAGTGCTATGAGAAAGGCTCGGAATTTGGCATTGACGAAGGACGCATCTCTAAGCTGATGCTTAAGCGTAACGGAAAGATTATTGTAAACTATGACCGAGGCTGGGACATTGAACCTGTGGATGAGGATGCAGAAATTGCGCTTGCAATCCTATTGCTAGAACACAACTAAATAGTAACAGAGGACAGTGCCAAAATTGGCTCTGTTTCTCGTATGGATAGAATGATAAGGCTTGCTTGATGCAGTTTTATTTTTATGCATAAAGGGAGGTGATCGCATATTAGAAAGTTGAAGAAATATAAACCGACAGCTTTTATGTCAAAGGGCTCTTATTACGATAAAGATGCTGCAGACTATGCGGTCAACTTTATTGAGTGCTTAAGCCATACCAAAGGTAAATGGTCAGGAAAGCCTTTTGAACTCATAGATTGGCAAGAGCAAATCATCAGAGATATTTTTGGAACACTTAAACCAAATGGATATAGACAGTTTAATACAGCTTATATTGAGATACCAAAGAAAATGGGTAAATCAGAACTTGCGGCTGCTGTTGCCCTACTTCTTTGTTGTGGTGATGGTGAAGAAAGAGCGGAGGTTTATGGTTGTGCTGCAGATCGTCAGCAAGCATCGATAGTATTTGAAGTTGCAGCTGATATGGTGCGTATGAGCCCGGCACTTAGTAAACGAGTTAAAATCCTGTCGGCAACAAAGCGTATTGTTTTTCAGCCGACAAATAGTTTTTATCAAGTGCTTTCAGCTGAAGCCTATTCAAAGCATGGTTTTAATATACACGGTGTTGTTTTTGATGAACTTCATACCCAGCCCAATAGAAAACTCTTTGATGTTATGACCAAGGGTTCTGGTGATGCAAGAACCCAACCGCTGTATTTTCTTATTACCACTGCAGGGTCAGACACCAAATCTATCTGCTATGAGACACATCAAAAAGCAAAAGACCTCTTGGAAAGGCGAAAGGTTGACCCTACATTTTATCCAGTTATTTATGGAGCAGACGAATCTGATGATTGGACTGATCCAAAAGTATGGAAAAAAGCAAATCCAAGCCTAGGGATTACAGTGGGAATCGACAAGGTAAAAGCCGCTTGTGAATCTGCAAAGCAAAATCCTGCAGAAGAGAATACATTTAGACAGCTAAGACTTAATCAATGGGTCAAACAAGCAGTTAGATGGATGCCAATGGATAAGTGGGATAAATGTGCTTTTGCCGTAAATGAAGAAGACTTACTTGGAAGAGTTTGCTATGGCGGTCTAGACCTTTCAAGTTCCATAGATATAACAGCCTTTGTTCTCGTGTTTCCACCGAAAGATGAAGATGACAAATATGTTGTTCTTCCCTATTTTTGGTTACCGGAAGAAACCCTTAATCTCAGAGTAAATCGTGACCATGTTCCCTATGATGTATGGGAAAAGCAAGAATACCTTAAAACTACTGAAGGCAATGTTGTGCATTATGGTTTCATTGAGAAGTTTATTGAAAGTCTTGGTGAGAAATATAATATTCGAGAAATTGCCTTTGACCGCTGGGGTGCAGTTCAGATGGTACAAAACCTTGAAGGCATGGGATTCACCGTTGTTCCATTTGGACAGGGATTTAAAGATATGAGTCCACCAACCAAGGAACTTATGAAACTAACCTTGGAGGAAAAGGTCGCACATGGTGGACATCCTGTTCTTAGATGGATGATGGATAATATTTTTATTCGTACTGATCCAGCGGGCAACATTAAACCGGATAAAGAGAAGTCAACAGAAAAAATAGATGGTGCTGTAGCCACTATTATGGCTCTGGATAGAGCAATTCGTACAAGTGGAACAGGTAATTCTGTTTATGATGGAAGGGGGTTATTGGTACTTTAATCTACAGATTTATCATGCAAGCATTGATTGTAAAGGAAGCTTGACAAACAATGCTTAGGGTGCTAATATAAATGTAAAGGAAACTTGACGAAAGGAGATATGTAGACTTGAATAATCTAGTTGAAAAATTAAGAAAGGATATGGGATTAAATCAAGAAGAGTTGTCTAAAGCACTTAAAGTATCAAGACAAACAATCAGTGCTATAGAGAATGGAAAATATAATCCTTCATTAGATTTAGCTTTTACAATATCTGATTTTTTTGGATTAAAGATCGAGGAAATCTTCTTTCCTAATAAAGGAGGTAAAAGAAATGATGAAAAATAAATTGAGCATTGGGCTGATTTATGTGGTATTCGCAGTTGCGTGTCTATGGTTTGCATTGAGTACTGAAAACTCGATTGGTAGTTTGTTATTCGGGTTTTCGGGTGCTGGACTAGTTGGGGGATTAAGTTTGATTTGGAAGTATTTCTACTGGTCATCACCAAGACGAAAAGATGTCTATGAAAGAAAGTTGGAAGAGGAACAGATCAATCTTAAAGATGAGTTCAAAGAAAGTCTCAGAAATCGATCGGGGCGAATATCCTATATTATTACCCTCTTGGTTGTTACACTATCGATGATTATTTTCTCAATAATCGGTTCGTTGGGAATACTAGATACAAATTTACTTGTTCGTTTTCTTGCTGTTCTTTGGATATTTATGTATGTCATTGGTATTGTTATATACCGAATATTATTGAAGAAATATCAGTAATAGTGAGTGATTCTAAAAGCATCTCAAATACGAGGTGCTTTTTTCATGTCCAATTTTAAGGAGAGATGCAGATGGGCCTATTTACAAATATTTTTAAAGCACGTGACAAACCACAAAATCGAACTGCAGGGAGCAACTATAGTTTCCTTTTTGGCGGCTCGACAAGCGGCAAGCCTGTTAATGAGCATACAGCCATGCAAATGACTGCAGTGTATTCCTGCGTGAGGATATTAGCGGAGGCTGTGGCAGGGCTTCCCCTTCATCTATACAAATACACCGATAGCGGCGGTAAGGAGAAAGCACTTTCTCATCCGCTATATTTTTTATTACATGATGAGCCAAATCCAGAGATGAGTTCTTTCGTTTTCCGCGAGACGATGATGACTCATCTTTTATTATGGGGCAATGCCTATGCTCAGATTATTCGAAACGGCAAAGGTGAAGTCATAGCACTGTATCCACTAATGCCAAATCGAATGTCTGTGGATAGAGATTCCAGTGGCAATCTCTATTATTCCTACACCAGATATTCCGATGATGCACCAACGATGAACGGTGTGGCGGTTACATTAAGACCAAGCGATGTACTTCATATTCCAGGTTTAGGCTTTGATGGTCTTGTGGGTTACTCGCCGATTGCTATGGCTAAGAATGCTATAGGTATGGCAATAGCATGTGAGGAATATGGAGCTAAGTTCTTTGCTAATGGGGCAGCACCAGGAGGGGTACTTGAACATCCTGGCACCATTAAAGACCCTCAGAAAGTAAGGGAAAGTTGGAATGCAACCTATCAAGGGAGTAGCAATTCTCATCGCGTAGCAGTACTTGAAGAAGGCATGAAGTACCAGCCAATTGGTATCTCGCCGGAGCAAGCTCAGTTTTTAGAAACAAGGAAATTTCAAATCAATGAAATCGCTCGAATTTTCCGCGTGCCTCCACATATGGTTGGAGACTTGGAAAAGTCGAGCTTTTCTAATATTGAGCAACAATCACTGGAGTTTGTGAAATACACCTTGGACCCTTGGGTAATTCGGTGGGAGCAGGCCATTAGCAGGGCGCTTTTAAGATCAGATGAAAAGAAGCAGTATTTTTCCAAGTTTAACGTAGATGGTTTACTTCGTGGAGATTATGTTTCTCGAATGAGTGGCTATGCAACCGCCAGACAAAACGGATGGATGAGCGCCAATGATATTAGGGAGCTTGAGAACCTAGACCGAATTCCACCTGAGCTTGGAGGAGATTTATACCTAATTAACGGCAATATGACCAAACTTGCGGATGCGGGCATATTTGCAAATAAAGAAGGATTGGAGGAAACAGCCAAATGAAAAAGTTTTGGAACTGGGTGCGTGATTTAGATACACAAACACGAACCCTCTACCTTAACGGTGCAATTGCGGAGGAGAGTTGGTTTGAAGATGATGTTACTCCTGCGGCATTCAAAGCAGAACTAATGAGTGGCGAAGGAGACATTGTTGTTTGGATCAACTCTCCCGGTGGGGATTGTATCGCAGCATCACAGATTTATAACATGCTGATGGATTACAAGGGCAATGTCACTGTAAAAATTGACGGTATTGCAGCATCAGCCGCATCGGTCATTGCAATGGCAGGAACAGAAGTCTTGATGTCACCAACCTCACTCATGATGATCCATAACCCATTCACCATAGCCATTGGTGATAGTGAGGAGATGCAAAAGGCAATGCAAATGTTAGATGAAGTAAAGGAAAGTATCATCAATGCTTATGAACTGAAAACCGGTTTATCACGAACAAGGCTATCTCATCTTATGGATGCAGAAACATGGCTTAATGCCAATAAAGCGATTGAGCTTGGTTTTGCTGATGACATCATGTTTAGGACTGGAGAAAGTACTGTACAAGACAGTTTTGTGTTTAGCCGAAGAGCAGTGACCAATTCATTAATTAATAAGCTTAAAAAACCAGTTGTTAAACAATCAACCGAGCCGCTTTACGAGCGGCTTAATTTATTAAAATATTAGGAGGAAATCAAAATGAGTAAAATTCTTGAACTGCGTGAAAAACGCGCAAAAGCATGGGAAGCGGCAAAGACATTTCTTGATTCAAAACGTGGCAGTGACGGGCTTGTTTCTGCAGAGGATGCGGTAACCTACGACAGAATGGAAGAGGACATTGTTAATCTTGGTAAGGAAATCGCAAGACTGGAGCGCCAAGAGGCACTTGAAGCAGAACTTAATAAACCTGTGAACATGCCTCTTACTGGAAAACCAAATATTCCAGGGATGGAAACAAAGACTGGAAGAGCAAGCGATGATTATAAGAAGGCATTCTGGAATGTCATGCGAAGCAAAAATCCTAGACATGATGTACTCAATTCCCTCTCTGTAGGAACTGATTCTGAGGGTGGATATCTTGTTCCAGATGAATTTGAACGTACCCTAATTCAAACCCTTGAGGAAGAAAATGTGTTCCGTAAGCTGGCAAAAATTATTCAGACCTCAAGCGGTGACAGAAAAATTCCTGTTGTAGTGACCAAAGGAACTGCGGCTTGGCTTGATGAAGGCGAGGAATTTGATGAGAGTGATTCTGTATTTGGTCAGACTTCCATTGGTGCATATAAGTTGGGTACGATGATCAAAGTCTCGGATGAACTCTTAAATGATAGTGTATTTAATCTTGAAAGCTATATTTCCACTGAGTTTGCCAGAAGAATTGGAGCAAAGGAAGAGGAAGCATTTCTTGTTGGAGATGCTGATGGAAAACCTACAGGCATTTTCAATGCTACTGGTGGAGCACAGCTTGGGATTACTGCAGGATCGGCTACAGCAATTACAGCAGATGAGATTATCGATCTTGTCTACTCATTAAAAGCACCATACAGAAAAAATGCAGTGTTCTTAATGAATGATGCAACGGTGAAAGCAATCCGTAAACTAAAAGACGGACAGGGTCAATATCTATGGCAGCCTTCGCTGACTGCGGGTACTCCAGATACATTGCTAAACCGTCCAGTATATACTTCAGCCTACGCTCCAATTATTGAGGCTGGGGCAAAGACCATCGCATTTGGTGACTTTGGTTACTACTGGATTGCGGACAGACAAGGACGTTCTTTCAAGCGTTTAAATGAGCTATTTGCAACCACTGGTCAAGTTGGTTTCCTTGCAAGTCAACGTGTGGACGGTAAACTGATCCTTCCTGAAGCTGTTAAAATCCTACAGCAAAAGGCTTAATGGGAGGTGCAAATGATGAGTTATAACACGAAGAATTATACAGAGCAAGGTGGAGAAAAGACCGTAATCGGTGGTGAGCTTGTCATAGAAGAGGGGGCCAAAGTAACCGGGCTCCCTGTTCTTGAGAATCAACCAGCAAGCACTGCGGCTACTGTAGAGGACTTGGTAACGGACTTTAATGCCCTTCTTACCAAGTTAAAAGCCACTGGGATAATGGTAGAGGATACTCCGTAGAGAAAGGAAGGTGACGGTGATGACACTGTTTGAAAAGGTAAAGGCAAATCTAATTCTTGAGCATGATCGTGATGATGAACTTCTTCAGACATACATCACCACTGCAACCTCCTATGCCGAGAGTTACCAGCATCTGCCGGAAGGTCATTATAGCGAAAATGCAATGCCGCCAACTACGGAGCAAGCCATCATCATGCTGTCATCCCACTTCTATGAAAGTCGGGATGGCAGTACGGGTGGCTTTTTTGCTGACAATGTGCAGGCGGGCCAGCAGGTTTGGAATACGGTAAATTTACTGCTCAGGCTTGATCGGGATTGGAAGGTGTAGCGTATGAGCTTTGGAAAAATGAATACCTTTATAGATATTATTTCTGTTGAAACAATGAAAGACAGTGAGGGTTTTAGTAAACCCACTGACACCATTCTTGCGTCTGTTCGTGCCTATAAGGAAGACCGTCACGGGAATGAAAAATGGGCCAATAGAGCAACCTTCTCTGAAGCCACCGCACTGTTTTGCTTTCGTAAGATACCGGATATTCCGGTGTCTACTAAGATGGTCATTGCGTGCAGTGATGGACGATACGAAATCACAAGTGTGGAGGATGTAAAAGGAAAAGGTATGTATATTGAAGTTTTGGCGAAAAAGGTGGTGGCGTCAAGTGGCTAAAGCAGATGTTAAAATGCCGGAGGATTTTCTTCTAAAACTTTCAAAGCTGGGTGATAAGACAGATGAAATTATACCGAAGGTGCTGGAATCAGGAGGGGAAGTAGTTCTAGAAAAAGTAAAGTCAAATTTACAAGGGACTATTGGTAGTGGAACAAAAGAAAAAAGCCGGTCTACGGGTGAATTAGTCGATTCCCTTGGTGTCTCCCCTGCTAAGCTAGATCGAAACGGTAATTTTAATGTAAAAGTAGGTTTTAAAGAACCAAGAAGAAATGGTGAAAGCAATGCCAAGATAGCCAATATCATAGAGTATGGGAAATCCGGTCAACCACCAAAACCATTTTTTAAGCCTGCAAGAAGGACTTCAAGAAAAGCCTGTATAGAAGCAATGAAACAGCGATTTGATGAAGAGGTGGATAAAATATGAGCATCTTAAAAGAATTAAATCTCATAGCAGATATGTGTAGCATTCCAGTAGAGACAGGTGTTTTTTCTGGTGTGCCTCCTGATGTTTATCTTGTAATCACACCTCTTGTCGATTTGTTTGAGGTTCATGCTGATAACAAGCCTGAATATGAAGTGCAGGAAGTTAGACTTTCCCTATTTGTAAAAGGTAACTATATAGGCATTAAAAATAATTTAGTCCGCACTCTATTGGGTGCGGATTTTACAATAACAGACCGTAGGTATATCGGGCATGAAGATGATACTGGTTACCACCACTATGCCATTGATGTGGCAAAACCCTATGAATTTAAATTAGAAATGGAGGAATAAAATATGGCTACAATTGGTCTTGATAGACTTTATTATGCAAAAATCACCGAGGATGCAAGCGGTGATGAGACTTATGAAACCCCAGTGCCCTTGGCAAAAGCCATCAGTGCAGAACTGTCGGTGGAACTTGCTGAAGCAACGCTTTATGCCGATGATGGTGCGGCTGAAATCATTAAAGAATTCAGAAGTGGCACATTAGCTCTTGGTATTGATGATATTGGCGTGACTGCCGCAGGAGATCTTACAGGAGCAACCATTGATGACAATCATGTGCTTATTTCAACCAGCGAAGATGGCGGTGACCCTGTTGCGGTAGGCTTTAGGGCTAAAAAAGCAAACGGAAAGTATCGTTATTTTTGGCTGTATCGTGTAAAGTTTGGTATCCCAGCAACGAATCTGGCTACTAAAGGCGATAGCATTACCTTCTCAACTCCAACCATTGAAGGGACCGTGCTACGCAGGAACAAATTGGATGGTCAGGGCAGACATCCTTGGAAAGCAGAAGTTAACGAGGGTGATGAAGGAGTCACACAATCAATTATTACCGAATGGTACAACGAAGTATATGAACCTACATTTGCCGCCTCTGGTGGCACTGAAGAATAGGAGGATGTTCCATGGATAACGAACGCAGCGCAAAGATTACTATCAGTGGTCAGGAGTATGAGCTTATTTTAACGACTAAGGCAACAAAAGAAATTGCAGGAAGATATGGTGGGCTTGAAAACCTTGGTGAAAAGCTCATGAAATCAGAAAACTTCGAGATGGCATTAGACGAGATTGTCTGGCTGATTACATTAATGGCCAATCAAAGCCTACTTATTTATAACCTGCGAAATCCGAATGATAAGAAGAATCTTCTCACGCAAGAGGAGATTGAACTTCTTACTTCACCTTTGGAGCTTGCCACATATAAAAACGCACTGATGGAAGCGATGTTTAAAGGAACGAAACGAAATATTGCATCGGAAGATGACTCAAAAAACGCACAAACCGGGTAAATGAGGAGGAGCTCTTTACCCGGCTTTTATATTACGGCACAGTCCATTTAAATCGCACAGAGGAGGAAACCTGGCTTACACCTCTTGGGCTTTTGATGGATTTATGGGAATGTCA
This sequence comes from Proteiniclasticum sp. C24MP, assembly GCF_043951855.1. NCBI lineage: Bacteria > Bacillati > Bacillota > Clostridia > Eubacteriales > Clostridiaceae > Proteiniclasticum > Proteiniclasticum sp. C24MP. The sequence continues at coordinate 26,970 of NZ_JBINJW010000002.1, read as the reverse complement.
CAAACAGTTTCTTGGACTGAGCAAGCAAAAAAGGGAGATTTCCATAGATGATGTTATTCCCTATGGTATCTGATTTTTAAAGGAAGGAGGCGGTGATTTTGGCAGATAACTTTGGGCTCAAAATTGGTGTTGAGGGCGAGAAGGAATTTAAAAGTGCACTTCGTGACATCAATCAGACATTTAAGGTTCTGGGATCTGAGATGAAACTGGTATCCTCGCAGTTTGATAAGCAGGATAAATCTGTCCAGGCCTTAACAGCAAGAAATGAAGTTTTAAATAAGGAAATAGATGCACAAAAGAATAAAATCGGCACCTTGGAAGCTGCCCTTAAAAATGCCGCTGATTCCTTTGGTGAAAATGATAAGAGAACGCAGGCTTGGCAAATCCAGCTTAATAATGCCAACGCTGATTTAAATAAGATGGAACGGGAGCTTGGTGAAAATAACAAAGCACTAAATGAAGCCAGTGAAGGTTTTGATGAAGCGGGAAATGAAGCGGACGATTTTGGTGATGAGATAAAAAAGAGTGCCAACGTTGCAGATGATGCGGGAGGAAAATTTGAGAAACTAGGCAGTATTGTCAAAGGAATCGGTGTGGCAATCGGAGCGGCTATGGCCGCCATTGGAACTGCTGCAGTTGCCGCCGGTAAAAAGCTTTATGACATGGCTAATGATGCGGCTGCAGCTGGAGATGAGATTGATAAAGCAAGTCAACGCATAGGACTTTCCAGAAAAGGCTATCAAGAGTGGGACTATGTGCTTTCGCAAAATGGTGCAAGCATATCTACTTTAGAAAATGGCATGAAAAAACTAAATAACACGGTTGATGATGCCATCAATGGAAGTACTTCTGCCACTGATAAATTCAGGCGATTAGGCATCTCGATGGAAGATCTCCAAGGGAAATCAAGAGAAGAAGTCTTTGAGATGACTGTGAGAGGGCTGCAGGGTATTGCTGATGAAGGCGAAAAAGCGGCCATTGCCAATGATCTCCTTGGAAACTCATCCGTGGAACTAGCAGCTCTTTTAAACCAAACGGCAGAGAGTACAGAAGACTTAAAGAACAAAGCCAGTGAGCTAGGGCTGGTGATGAGTGATAAATCCATCGATGCTGCAGTCGAGTATACCGATGCCATGGATAACCTTACCCGTTCTTTTACCGGTGTGAAAAATAATATCACTTCCCAACTCCTCCCCGGCTTTACCATGATCCTTGATGGTCTTACAGGGCTAATCACAGGACAAGAAGGTGCAGCGGAACAGTTAAAAGCTGGAGCCAAAGAAACAGTTGACCAGATAGCAGTAATTCTTCCCCAAATCTTAGATGTGGTCACTGGACTCATAGCTGCCATTGCAGAAGTTGCTCCTGAGCTAGTCGTTGCTCTTGTTAACGGTATTTTGGATAATTTACCAACACTGATTGATGCAGCGACAAATATTATCATGACCATAGTGGGAGGTCTTATTGAGGCATTGCCACAGATAACTCAAGGGGCGCTTCAGTTGGTACTAACTTTAGTGGATGGAATCATTGCCAATCTCCCTGCCCTTGTTGAGGCGGCACTTGTGATGATTGTTACCCTTGCCACTGGCATTGGTGAAGCACTGCCGGAACTAATTCCGTCCATCGTAGAAGCCGTGATTTTGATTGTAGAAACACTGATTAATAATCTTGATTTGGTCCTAGAAGCGGCTTTCCAAATTATCAGTGGTTTGGCACAAGGTATCTTAAATGCACTGCCTACCTTAATTGAGGCTTTACCACAAATTATAAGTAGCATTATTACTTTTATAACCACAAATCTACCTAAGATTATTGAGATGGGTGTTCAGCTGACTATTCAGCTTGCGGCAGGATTAATTCGGGCTATTCCTCAGTTAGTGGCACAAATTCCTCAGATTATTACAGCAATAGTGACTGGTTTAGGTAAAGCCATACCGGCCATTATTGATGTGGGTAAAAACATCGCCAGAGGACTCTGGGATGGTATTGCCTCCATGGTGACTTGGCTTAAAAACAAAGTCAGTGACATGGTTGGTGGAATTGTCAAAGGAGTTAAGGGACTTTTAGGCATCCAATCTCCATCTCAAGTTTTCGCAGGTATTGGTGAAAACATGGGTGAAGGTATCGGTGTAGGCTTTGAGAAGGCCATGGATGATGTTAGTGAAGATATGCAAAAGGTCATCCCCACAGATTTTAATTTAGACTCCGATGTAAATGTAAATGGTGGTGCAGGTGGCGGATATGGAATGCTTGGTGGCTCTTTAATTACCATTCAGCAGATGATTGTACGAAGTGAAGATGATATTAGAAAGATATCACAAGAACTCTACAATTTAATGCAGACCGGTTCTCGAGCACAGGGGCGCTTTATAACGACGTAAAGGAGGGCGATGTATGGGATTTATTTATAACGGCATTAGTTCAAAGAACATGAAGATAAAAGCAAGACTCACAAGCTGGCAGGCATCGCCCGCTCTTAGAAACTCCTATGAAATGGTGCCGGGTAAAGCGGGTGTTGCCGATTTTGGTTGTGACAGCTCAGAGCGAATCATCATCGTTAATTGTAATGTATACCCACAAAAAAGTTTTGCTGATCTAGTAGATGTATTGGATGGTTTAGCAGAATGGCTAAATCCCATGAATGGTTTGAAACAACTTGTATTGGATGATATTCCAGATCGTTACTTTTATGCCCGTCTTACTGAGCAGGTGGATTGTGAGAGGCTACTTAGAACGGCAGGGGCATTTGATCTTAAGTTTATCTGCCCAGATCCTCATGCTTATGCTTTGACTGATGAGCAATTTACAATTTCCAGTGAAGGCAACCATGAGATTGAAAGATTAACCGGAAATGCTGACTCAGAACCCGTTTATCAACTAAAGGGTACAATTAACAGTTCATCCTCTACCTATATCTCGATTACAACAAATGGTGAAGAATTACGAGTTGTTGGAGCTTTGACAGCAGATGAAGTTCTTGTCATTGACAGTGGACTAGTGACAGCCAAAATAACTGATACAAACGGAAACACATTGAGAAATGGTTTACCAGGCTTGGATGAGCTGAATTTTCCTGTTCTTCATAAGGGAGATAATGAAATAGCAGTCACTGTGGCGGGAGCAACATTTTCTGAATTAAGGATTCTGGCTAAGAGCAGATGGAGGTGATAAGGTGGCCATTAAGTCGATTTTAACAGTGCAAACAGATTTCACAGGCGAGTTTCCAGTAAGTGATCAGACCGTTGGACTTTGGAGATTTAATGAATCAGCGCCAGATGGAAACACCATGCTTTTCGATGCGTCAGGCAATAACAGAAACTTCTTTGTTTCCGGATGGTCAGGAACTTCAGCTAGTTTGGTCTTAGGTAGACTTGGAAGATTTTTCAGGCAAAACATTGTCAACCCTACAAGTGAAAGAACCCATTTAGTGGCTACCAATGACGGTAGTTTTTTTAGTGATTTAGGAGAAAAAATCGTAGTGGGTGGATGGATTAACCCGACAACTTATTCTATTGGTCAAAATTTTATTCCCATCTTTAATACCAGACATGGACCAGGACAGCCGATTTTCTATGTTTCCTTATACCAAGGAAGATTAAGACTAATGCTTTACAATGCATCGGGTTCGCTGATTTATGATCAAACGGAAACACCAAGTATTACGCTTAGGAATAATGGTTGGTATTTTATAGCGTCCATTATTGAAGTAAATAGCAAAAGAGTACAAAATTTGGTCTGTGACCGAAGTGATGGTGCTGTTTGGCAATCGCCCCTTAGAACTTTTACGGGAGATTTGAATCAAAATTGTGTTGCCAATATTGTCATGGGAATGCTGGCTGATACTTATTATTATGCGGGCGGATTTGATGATTGGTTTTATGAAAAGAATTCTGAGCTTACCATGGAGGAGCTTATTTCCTACTTCAAATCTTCTATCTTGGCAAATGGTGGTGACAGTACCGCTGATGTAGATGCCCTAACGGAACCGGGTACTGTTATGCTGAAGGCAACAAGTGGTGTTTATGCTCAAAATGGTCAGCTTTATACAACCGCAGTTGCCTGTAGTCTTGCAGGAACAGGAAGAGTATCAGTTACCAGCGAATACACAGCAGGAGTAACTGCCATCTCCCTTGTTGAAACCTCCACCTCTGATGATTTAGTCAGTTGGACACAGTGGCAGTCAGTGGGACCCAGCGGAGAACTTCAGTCACCGAATAGAGCTTATATTCGTTATCGAATTACTTTGACCACTCAAGATACAACAAGAACACCTAAGCTTATAGAAATACAGCTTCATGATATTCCGAAACCACCTTATGAGAGGCTTGGATTTGCAAGACCCGTTGTCTTGGATACCAACGGTGCGTGGGAAGCGGTGTTAGAAAATGCCTTTGACATCATTGTAACCAGTGAGGTAAACGGGGCTGATATCTTGGAATTTAAGTTGCCATTTCACGATCCCAAGCGAGAGTCCCTAGATAATGAGAAACAAGTTCAGATTGTAAATGATGTGTACCGAATTCGAACCACGACAGATGAGAAAACTTCTGATGGACGAGTGATTACACAAGTGTATGCGGAAGCCACCTTTTATGATCTTTCCTTCAGCGCGGCAAAAGAGCCGATGGATTTTGTCGCTGAAACACCAGAGGCTCCTATGCATTATGCCCTGTTTGGTACAGGGTGGGCTTTAGGGAACGTAACGGTAAGTACAAGGAGAACATGGCAATCTACCGAGAAAAACACGCTATCAATTCTTCGAGCCACACAGAACATTCATGGTGGAGATTTAATATTTGATAGTGCCAATAGGTTGGTGCATCTTTTGACATTTGGTGGCACAGACAGTGGAGCTTTATTCTGCTATAGAAAAAACATGAAAAGCATACAAAGGGTAGTAGATACAAGAAGCTTAATCACTCGACTTTATGCATATGGAAAAGATGGGATGACATTTGCCTCTATTAATGGCAATAAAGAATATGTGGAGGACTACAGTTACTCATCAGAAGTAAGAGTGGCAACCCTTGATGCCTCATCCTTTAGCAATCCTTATCAGATGCTCGAGTTTGCTAATATGCGATTAGCTCAATATTCAAAGCCTAGAATTTCCTATGTTCTTTCAGCTATGGATTTATCCGTGCTGACAGGTTATGAACATGAAGCTTGGAATTTAGGTGACATCGTCACCGTGGATGATAAAGACTTAAATCTGTCAGTAAAAACTCGTGTGGTGCGCAGGCAGTACAATCTACAAGAGCCATGGAAAACAGTACTGGAGCTATCTACCACATTAAGAGAATTAGGGGATGCATCTGCTGGGTGGGATAAAGCTGCCGATATTTTATCCTCAGCCGATGTCCTTGACCGTCAGGAAGTAAAAGATTTAGTCCCCTTTAACCATCTAAGAAACTCAAGAGCCGATGACGGAATCACCTACTGGCTCAATTTAGGGTTTGATGTTGATCCAAACAATGGTGTCTCAGGAGATGCTTCCTTTAAAGCTGATGGGGTTTTAGGCATGACAAAAAGTCTATCTCAAACTATTTATCCAGCAAGCAGGAGGAGTTACACCTTCTCAGCTCAGATTGCATCAGAGAATCTTCAAAAAGGCCCTAATGGGCAAGTCGGAATTGAAGTTATGATTGAATACGAGGATGGTACAACCGAAACCAGGTTTATTGATCTCTTTTAGGAAGGAGTGGTGCTATGGCTTATTTTTTCCATACAGCTCATGTCATCTCACCGCGAGGGTTTAGTAAGATAAAGGCTCTAACCATTCGTATATATGTTTCTGATTGCACAGGCGCAGTGTTCTTTACTGATATGCTTTTACAAGGAGGCTCAATTGCTACAGGCTGGACTCCCCATGTATCAGAAATTAAATGGACACTAGATGGGTAGGTGGTGATATTGTCAGTTTCTTTTACTAGATTTGCGGAGACGATTCATTGCAAAGAAGAAAAGCGTGTTGTTAGTATAACTGTAAAATTACTTTTAGAAGACTGCACCGGTACGGTTTATTTTACCGACATTCAGGCACAAGAAGGAGACCGCTTGACGGGTTACACAATCAATACAGAAACCATGCTCCAGAAATTTAGGCAGAATAATAGCATTGTGCCTGTTCGTTTTTATAACGGAGTGGTTCGTAGTAGTGAAACAATCATTCTCTTTAATCTTGGTAAAACCTCAGCTGGTCTTGATTGTCACATTTACCCGATACAGGGTATGCAAGCAGGAGGTATTGAGTTATCTCAAGGAGCTGGAGCACATAAGGTTAAGTTTAAAGATTCCATAAACCCAGGAGACACACTTTCTCTTTTAGCCTCTACCAGGCAGTGTTTGAAAAATGGGAGCCCTTCTGAAAAAGAGGGCTTTTTTCAATACACCGCAGCTAGTGATAGTAAGCATGTGGTGAAGTTAGAAGATAGAAAATCTGCCAGGGTATTATTCGAGTTTCAAGAAATGCAGGAAGGAAGTGAACGCCCATGAGAGATTATTTAAAAGGAAAGCGGTGCATGGTTTGGAGTTTCATGGGCAATGCTCGTATGTACCAAGCCTTACGTGATTATGGTGATCGCTTGGATACCGTAGGGATTTTTACCTTTGAAGTAGATATTACCGGAACAATAACAGAAACAGGTACAAGCATCTCCAGCATGCTTACTTACATCAACCGATGGCCACATATCAAGTGGCTGCTTACAATCATGAATCATGGTACAGCATCCATTTTTACAGCCCTTAGAAATAATACAAACGGCGCGAAGGATAAATTCCTTACTGAGATTATTCGTATTATGAATAAATACCCTTGGTGCGCTGGAGTGGATATAGACTTAGAGCGTGGTGGTGGCTATGAAAATAAGGATGCGGCCAATGCTCTCTTTCAAGATATCTATAATACGGTTAAAGCATACAATCCATCTAAACTCGTGAATATTTGCTTACCCGGCATGACAGGGGTACAAGGCTCCGTTGGTGGTGAAAACTGGTGTGTTTATGAAGATTTAGATCCCTACTGCGATACAGCAGCAATCATGAGTTATGGCATGGCTTGGGCGGGTTCTGCACCGGGACCTGTATCCCCTAGGAATTGGCTGGAAGGGACCTATGATTATGCGGCTCGCGTAATGACTCCTGAAAAAGTGTTCTTTGGACTGCCTGCTTATGGTTGGAACTGGAGGATACACGATTCTCCTGCGAATCTAGGCATTACCTACCGAGGAATTTCCAACACCTATTATGCAGCCCAAAACTGGATGACTGGAGTCTATAACTTCACAAATGATGCTCCTCCCCAACCTCGTATTCCTATCATTGCGTATTGGGATGATTACGATAAGGTTCCTTGGGCTTTACCGCAGGTGTATGACTACATGGAAGGGTGGGATGCGGTTTCAAGAACGTATCCGTTAATTGGAGAAACCTATAACAGGCGCAGATATTTGACAGCTTATAGTAAACAGCAAAGAACTGAGTTTGGCACAATCTATGTAGACCGGACTGGAGGAAGTCCAGATAGCCATACTGGGAACGTGTCCGTTTCTACTCAAATGGTAACCCTTGGAGAAGAAGGCGAAGCAGAATATGAATTTGAAATAGCTACTGCCGGTGTTTATGATGTTGCTTTCCGTATCTCTTTTCCCTTTTGGGATAAGAATGGTATTCATGTTGCTTTGGATGGTGTAAGTTCTACTTTTAGTGAGAATAGACTATGGTGGCCATATTGGCGCACAACTTGCTGGCTTTCCTTGTCTTCGGGTGTATATCTTTCAGCCGGCACGCACACAATCAGCGTCAGTGCGCTAGTACCAGGTGTGCAGTTTTATGGATTTCGTGTATGCTCTAATTTCTATGAGAGTCCTTCTGCAGGAGAGGCAGAATTTATGTTATCACCACGAATGTTTAAAGATGTTAACGGAGTGATGGCTGAACCGGATCGAGGATTTAAGCTAACCACAGAGGTGCTACGTCGAAAAGCAGACTCTGCACTAGTTTGGTATGAAGACTTTAGGGATGACAACCCCTTACCATCTAGTTATTGGACAGCTTTAAGTGGACAGTGGCAGGTGTGGAGAAATCCTAATCAAACAACTAGTCGTCCCTACTCACAGCTTGATGGATCAGGAGAGTTGGCATGGAATTACACAGGTTTTTCAGATGTTCATTTACGAGCAAGAATAGCATTTACACCGGAAGGAAATGGCCGAGCGGGGGTATTTTGCGGGGATGTATTTTGCTGTCTTAATTTCAATACGCAACGCATCGAGCTTTATAAAGGTTCTTCCCTACTAGGTAGTACTGCCACTGAGATTATAAAAACAACAGAGGCAAATCTTCGTTCCAATCCGAGGATGTACACTATTGAAATGAGGATTAGAGGTAACTCGGTAAGGGTCTATTCAGGGGCAAGTAATACTCTTCGATTTACTGCAACCCTTAATGGGTTTTCAGGAGGTTATGCAGGGGTTCGTTCTGATGGTCGCATTCTTTGTGAACTATTAAGGTTGGGAGATGCTTGGGTCTATGAACCGTATGAAAGGTTTGATGCGATATTTCCAGGAGGAACGACCGTAGAGTATGGAAGGCTTTCAAGGACTGGTGTGACTTGGGATAATGAGTTTCAGGTATTCGCTGTAAATAGTGATGTGGAGGAGTCTTCAACAAGAAGCCAAGACATCTCTATGGATTATGATTTCTTTCACTCAGGAGTCTTGCCACTTGTATGCGGAAATGATTATTCAGTAAAAGTCGTGCCTAAGGATATCAATGTTTGGATCTCTCGCCTATTTCTTGGAGATGCTGATGGTTTTTCAATTCTTTATTACCAGGACGTAGACAGCCTTGTTTATTGGGCAAATGAAGCAGCATATCGGTGGAAACTTAGAGGAATTGCCATTTGGTCTTTAGGACAGGAGGACATGAGATTATGGGAGGCACTGCCTAAACAAATATAAACGAATCAATTATAACGATCCAAGAGTGTTTGCGAAGATGCAGGCACTCTTTTTATATATTCAAAATCATGAAGGAGGTAAAAGTCATGAAGGAAATTTGGAACTGGGTACAAGTGGCACTAACTGCATTAGGCGGATTCTTGGGATGGTTTTTAGGAGGGTTTGATGGGTTTTTATATGCATTAGTTACATTGATGGTGGCTGATTATATCACTGGTGTCATGTGCGCCATTGCCTACAAAAAACTATCCAGCGAAGTCGGTTTTCGAGGCATTTTTAAGAAGGTGCTTATTTTTGTAATGGTTGGAATCGGCCATATTATCGACACGAACCTTATAGGAGACGGTAGCATGCTCCGAACCGCCATCATCTTTTTCTATTGCTCCAATGAAGGGGTTTCCATGTTGGAAAATGCAGGGCGCTTAGGATTACCGATACCAGAAAAATTAAAGGATATTCTTGCTCAGCTGCATAACAAAGGAGGAGAGCAATAATGAATCTCAGAAAGCTTATTTTTACAGAGAATGCTTGCTACAAGGCAGGCAGAAAGATTACACCAAAAGGCATCATGGTTCATAGCACCGGAGCGAACAATCCAAATTTACGCAGATATGTTGGACCGGATGATGGTCTGTTAGGAGTAAATCAATATAATAATCATTGGAATCAAGACAGACCAGATGGAAGACAGGTTTGTGTCCATGCCTTTATAGGGAAACTTAAAGATGGCTCCATTGCAACTTATCAAACTCTACCATGGAATCATAGAGGTTGGCATGCTGGAGGCGATGCAAATAACACACATATTGGCTTTGAAATCTGCGAGGACGGTTTGACCGATGCCTCGTATTTTAATGCGGTCTATAAAGAAGCGGTGGAGCTATGTGCATACCTTTGTAAGGAGTATAAACTCGACCCGATGGCTGACGGTACGATTATCGGCCACTATGAGGGGTATCAACGAGGGATTGCATCCAATCATGCTGATCCAAGACATTGGTTTTCAAGACATGGTAAGAGCATGGACACTTTTAGAATAGAGGTTAAAAAGTTACTTTCAGCAGATGAACCACCTGCTGGGGGCTCTGAAAATACAACCTATCCTGAAAAGCTGACTACAGGCTATTACCGCGTTAGAAAGACTTGGGCAGATGCGAAATCACAGCTTGGGGCATATCGTATCCTTTCCAATGCAAAGGCACAGGTTGATAAGAACCCAGGTTATTATGTTTTCAACAACGATGGTATGATTGTATATCCCACCGGTAGCACCTCTTCACCAACTTACAAAGAGTATACGGTAGTTAAAGGTGATTCTCTCTGGGCAATTGCAGCCAAGCTACTCGGTAGCGGCACAAGATACACAGAGATTGTTAAACTGAACAATTTAAAATCAACGATTATTTATACCGGTCAAAAACTGAAAATCCCTAACTAAGCATGATGCCCTTGGAGGTTTAAAACTTCCTTGGGCATTTTTTTTATAAAAAATTGTGTGAAAGATAAAAATATTAATTTTGCTCTTTGGGAGTATATTGATAAGCTTTAATTTAAAGTAATTTAACAAAGTTAAAAAAGGTAATTGACAACTAACTAGTTATAACTTAAAATAATAGTTAGATAAAGTGTTTATGAGAAAACTTAAACTAACCCATTGTAAGGAGGAATATTCAATGATAAAAAAATCATGGAAAAGTAACGAATGTCATGCAGGGTTGGAGTATTTTATTGATGAGATAGACCCACATCAAGATACTTCAAGGTCAGGTAAAGTTAATCGGGCAATTGTTAAAGCAAAAAATCTTTCTGACGACGATTGGAAAAAATTAATGAAGGAACTAAAATTATTTAAGAAAAATGAGTTGTCCCAAATTGATGTTCAGACACCTACAGCTATGCAGGTTAAAATTGAAGAGGAGTTGGAGAGCGATCTAGAAATTATAGAAGAAAATATAAAAAGGGCACTTGAATTGAAGACACTACAGACGCAATTCGAGATTCAACTCCTTTGGCTGAATTATCTTAACTGTTTGAAAGAAGAAACGATGAACGTTGGTGAGAGTAGTAAGCCTAAAGACAAGAATTTGACTGGACCTGATATAGTAAAAAAAATAGTGCAGATTATACTCTTGAACAGAGACAAAGATAAGAAAGTTATAGAAAAAATTAAAAATATACTGCTAGAGTGGGAGGAATAGAGTATGAAAAATCCTATTAATACTTGGTCATTAAAATATGTACAATCGCTTAGAAGAAAAAGTGCTTGTATAGGTAAGCCAATATCATATACATTTACTTATTTTGATAGGCAGCAGGCAATCGCCAAGCTTCAAGTTCTGTATCCTAATGGGAGAATAAATCCTTCATTTGCAGATAGAATACTGTATCTTTCGGAGCTATATTAAGGAGGTTCTGCTGATGAATAGAGCAGAAGCAATGCAAACTGTTGAAAGTCTGCTGAAGAAAAATTTTAAGTATCTATATAAAAAGGAAAAGCTGAATATTTTCGAGTTGCATCTTTCGTTCCAAATGGACAGCAAGACACATGAATTACAGACAAGTATGGAATTTCAAGATGCCTGGGTTGATATTTTAACTTTTATTTCCCCAACTGTTTTGAAAGTAGGGTGTGATGAATATTATGAAGTTCTTAAGACAGTAAATTATGTGAATTGGTATACTAAAGCTAATGGACGTTTTTATGTGGATACATACGGTGATCTGGCTTATAGCTTGCGTATAAAGTATGATTTTCTAGATGCTGAACCCCACATGGCAATAAGTGAGATTGAGGCAGCTATTGATTACTATTCAGACTTATTTATCCCATTACTGGATGTTTGTTTAGGCAAGAAATTATTTCATGATGCAAAAGTATTTATTGATGAAATGTGGGGTGATATAGAATGAAAGAAGAATATGAATTGAAACTTCAGGACGAATTTTCCTTCATGAAAAGAGATATGACTATAAAGGATAGAAGTACAATTCGTAATATTTATCAGGCATGGGGATGCGAATGCTCTGGAGGGTGGTATCCATTGATAAGAGAACTCTGTCAGGCTATAACCGATAGGTATACACAAGATGGCATTCCTGTTGATATTGTTGTAGAACAGATAAAAGAGAAATTTGCAAGTCTTAGGTTTTATTATTCCTTTGAAGATACGCCATGTGCTTTGCAGGCCATTGATTTTCTTGGAGGTTCTTCTTTACGATTTGAACCATATAATGAAAATGATGATGATGCCAAAAAGAAATTAAGGCATGATATTTCACAAATTGTTCGTGCATTTGAGAACAAAAGCAAAGCAATCTGCGAATACTGTGGGAAAGAAGGAATCATCAGAATGGATATGCGTTGGAAAAAAACTCTTTGTAATGAGTGCTATAATAATTATCTTAAGAAAATTGAAGAAAGACAGAAAAAATAATAATTGAAATAGCATAAACGGTAACACATACCAAGCTATGCCGATACTTTTTTATAATTGAAAATACCTAAATAGAACTATGCCCTTGGAGGTTTAAAACTTCCTTGGGCATTTTTTTATTAAATCGTCAGATTTATGTATCTCCTGAGGCTACCAGGTAGAGGGCAACAAATAAAAGCGCCCTTCAGAAAGAGGTGATGGATATGAAGCACAATCTAAAAATTAGTGTTTCAAAGAAACCACAGACAGGCGGGATTGTTACTTACCGTAACTTTTCCGTGAGGGAGCGCATCCTTCGATTCCTTCTTGGGGGAAAACAGCGTGTAACGATTGTAATCCCCGGAGACAGCATCGAGGAACTCTCTATCTGTGAGATGACGAAAGGAGGAAATGACCTTGAGCAAAATAAAGTTACTGCTTGATGTGGTAAATGATATGCGAAGTCTTGCTGATAGCATACAAGCGGTTTGTGATGCAATGGCAGATAGCGATTCTGATCCCCAAAAAACACCTACCACAAAGACAGAAAAAGCAAAAGAGCCGGATATTTCGCTGGAAAAAGTGAGAATGGTACTTGCCGAAAAAAGTCAGCTTGGCTTTACCGCTGAAGTGCGGGGCATCATTGGGAAGTATGGTGCTGACAAGTTAAGTGCTGTTGATAAGGCTTATTATGCTGACATCTTGAAAGATGCGGAGGTTCTTGGGAATGGGTAATCATGCAATATTATCTGCATCTTCATCACACAGATGGCTTCATTGTTTACCGTCTGCAAGGCTTGAACTTGAGTTTGAAAACACAAATGGAGAAGCAGCAAAAGAAGGTACGGCAGCACATGCCCTCTCTGAACACAAGCTAAAAAAGGCACTTCGAATCAGAAGTAAGAGGCCTACATCAGAGTATGATTCAGATGAAATGGAAGAATGCACGGATGCCTACGTTGACTTCATCATGGAGCAGGTAGAACTTGCAAGAAAGTCTTGCACAGATCCTATCGTTCTTATTGAACAACGTCTTGATTTCTCTTGTTATGTTCCAGATGGTTTTGGGACAGGAGATTGTGTGATCATCTCAGATGATAGACTTCACATCGTAGATTTCAAATATGGTATGGGCGTGCTAGTGGATGCAGAGGACAATCCACAGATGAAACTGTATGCATTAGGCGCTTTAGAGATTTATGACAGCCTATACGACATCAAAGAAATATCAATGACAATTTTTCAACCACGAAGAGAAAATGTCAGCACATGGACTGTTCCGGTAGAAGAACTTAAAGCCTGGGCAGAAGAGGAACTAAAACCAAAAGCCGCAAAAGCCTATCAAGGTGAAGGTGAATATATGCCTGGCTCGTGGTGTACTTTCTGCAGAGCATCCAGCAGATGTCGTGCTAGAGCTGATGAAAATCTGAAACTGGCACAGATGGAGTTTAAGATGCCACCGTTACTTACAGATAGTGAGATAGAAGAAGTGCTATCCATTCTTCCCGACCTTACCAAATGGGCGAATGAGATAACTGCTTATGCGACAGACGCTGCAGTCAATCACGGTAAAGAGTGGCAAGGTTTTAAGGTTGTGGAAGGTCGATCTGTTCGAAAGTATAAAGATGAAAATGCAGTAGCAGAAAAAGCTGTCATCAGCGGATACAAGGACATTTATCGTAAGAGCCTCATCCCTATGACAGAGATGCAAAAATTGATGGGTAAAACCAAATTTGAGGAAATTCTAGGAAACCTCATTTATAAACCACCGGGCAAGCCGACTCTTGTCCCTAACTCGGATAAAAGACCGGCGATGAACGTAGCTGATGCAAAAAACGAATTTAACGAAATTATGGAGGGTTAATATTATGAGTAAAATCGAAAACAGAGCTAAAGTTATTACAGGTGTAAACACAAGGCTTTCTTATTTTCACGGATGGGAGCCAGTATCCATCAACGGTGGCGCAGAAAAATATAGCGTATCTGTGCTTATTCCCAAAGACGATACAGAAACCATTAATGCTATAAATGCTGCAGTGGATGCAGCCATTGAGGAAGGCATCGCTAAATTTGGTGGAAAGAAACCGAACAAAGCGGCAATTAAACTGCCACTGCGTGACGGAGATGTAGAGCGTGATGATGAGGCTTATAAGGGGCATTATTTTATCAATGCCAATAGCAAAACTGCTCCACAGATTGTAGATAAAAGTGTTAAACCTATTATGGATCGCAGCGAAGTGTACAGCGGTTGCTATGGTAGAGTTTCACTCAATTTCTATGCTTTTAACTCAAACGGTAATAAAGGTGTTGCTTGTGGTTTGGGTAATATTCAAAAAATTAAGGATGGAGAGCCTCTTGGTGGAAAGACATCTGCAGCAGATGATTTTTCAACGCTTGTAGATGATGACTTCCTTGCCTAAAAGAAAGGATCGATTGATGGTGGTGGAGGTACTTCCTCTGCCACCTGTTTTTTAGGAATGGAGGTAGGAAATGAAGAATCTTGAAATCGATATCGAAACCTACTCATCTATAAACTTACAAAAGAGCGGAGTTTATCGCTATGTGGAGGCAGATGATTTTGAAATAATTTTGTTTGGCTATTCTGTTGATGGTGGCGAAGTTAAGGTGATAGATTTAATGGCCGGAGAAAAGATACCTAGCGATATACTGGATGCCTTAACTGATGAAGACATTACCAAGTGGGCATTTAACGCTCAGTTTGAACGTGTATGCCTTTCTCGTTACCTTGGATATCCTTTTGGATCTTATCTAAACCCTTCATCGTGGAAATGTTCAATGGTGTGGTCAGCCTATATGGGACTTCCCCTTTCTTTGGAAGGTGTGGGAGCCGTTCTTGGGCTTGAAAAACAAAAACTTACGGAAGGGAAAGACCTAATCAGATATTTTTGTGTTCCGTGTAATCCTACCAAAACAAATGGTGGTAGAAACCGTAATCTACCAAGTGATGAAATGGAAAAGTGGCAGAAGTTTGTAGCCTATAACAAGCGTGATGTTGAAACAGAAATGTTAATTCAGCAAAGACTTATTAAGTTTCCTGTGCCAGATGAAATATGGGATGAATATCTTCTCGACCAAGAAATCAATGACCGCGGCATTAAGGTAGACATGGATTTTGTAAAACAGGCGATTGCAACAGATGAGATTTCTCATACTAAGTTGATGAATCAGATGCAGGAAATAACAGAACTTGATAACCCAAACTCGGTACAGCAGATGAAAGGTTGGCTCGCTGAAAATGGTCTTGAGACAGACACTCTTGGCAAAAAGGCTGTGGCAGAACTATTAAAGGATGCACCGGATGACTTGTCTGAAGTTCTTAAACTCCGTCAGCAGCTTGCAAAATCGTCCGTTAAGAAATATACGGCAATGGAGAATGCTGTTTGTGCAGATTTACGTGCCAGAGGAATGTTCCAATTTTATGGTGCAAACAGAACCGGTCGCTTTGCAGGAAGGCTTGTGCAGTTACAAAATCTACCTCAGAACCATATGCCGGATTTAAAAGAGGCACGAGGCATAGTAAAGAGCGGTGATCATGAAACCCTTGAAATGCTCTACGAAGATATACCTGACACGCTCTCACAACTTATCCGCACAGCCTTTGTACCAAAAGAAGGCAATAAGTTTATAGTTGCTGACTTTTCTGCTATTGAAGCTCGTGTGCTGTCTTGGCTTGCGGGTGAACAGTGGCGAAATGAAGTTTTCGCAAATGGTGGTGATATATATTGTGCCTCGGCATCACAGATGTTTAGAGTCCCTGTTGAAAAGCATGGTGTAAATGCTCATTTAAGGCAGAAAGGTAAAATCGCAGAATTGGCACTTGGTTATGGTGGATCAGTGGGTGCTTTAAAGGCTATGGGAGCCTTAGAGATGGGAATTTTAGAAGAAGAACTAAAACCCCTTGTTAATGCCTGGAGGCAGGCCAATCCATACATCGTAAAATTCTGGTGGGATGTGGATAGAGAAGTTAAGAAATGCATTAAGGAAAAAAAGTCTCAAGAAGTTCAAAATATCAAGTTTCATTACATGAGTGGAATGCTGTTTATTGTTCTTCCTTCTGGCAGAAAGCTTGCCTATGTAAAGCCTAATATTGGAGAAAATATCTTCGGTGGTGAATCAGTTACTTATGAGGGAGTTGGTGCTACAAAGAAATGGGAGCGGCTTGAAAGTTATGGACCCAAGTTTGTAGAAAACATTGTTCAAGCAATCTCCCGTGATATTTTAATGTATGCCATGAAGACACTTAGCACTTGTAGCATTGTGGCTCATGTACACGATGAAGTAATTATTGAGGCTGATCAAAGCCTGTCACTTGATATGGTATGCAAGCAGATGGGCAGAGTACCTCCCTGGGCAAAGGGACTGCTCCTTGATGCCGATGGCTACGAATGCGATTTTTATAAGAAAGATTAAAGAAAACATCAGATTTCACCTCCCACCGTGGCTACCAGGTAGGAGGTGTTTTTTTATGAACATTATTGAAGTGAAAGATGGTTCTCCTATCAAGGGTGAGACAGAACCGATGTCAGAAGAACAGTTACAGAAAGAATATGACTTTTATATAGCTGAGAGCATTGTAGGCATGCTCTATAAAGAGGGCAAGATTACACAAGATGAACTACACAAAATATCAGCATTAAACCGCCAGAAATTCTCTCCGAAGTTAGCCGAGATAATGCCCTGAAACACTTGCTATTATTGCCTTTTAGAGTGATATATGTAATAGCAGAAAGTGAGGTGAGATGATGAAAAAGATAACGAAAATAGATGAACTGCCAAAATCACAGCTATCAAAAAACAAACTTCGAGTTGCCGCTTATGCTAGGGTTTCAACGGATAGCGATGACCAACTGGTAAGCCTTAAAGCTCAGCGGGAACACTATGAAAACTATATTAAATCCAATCCAGAATGGGAGTTTGTCGGGCTTTATTATGACGAAGGCATATCAGGCACTAAGAAGGAAAAACGACCTGAACTTCTCCGTATGATTCGTGATTGTGAAAGTAATAGGATTGATTTTATTATCACCAAATCCATCAGCCGTTTTGCACGAAATACTACGGATTGCCTAGAGCTGGTAAGGCATCTAATGGATATCGGTGTTTATATTTATTTTGAAAAAGAAAATCTGAATACGGGTGATATGGAAAGTGAATTAATGCTTTCTATTTTATCTGGGTTTGCCGCTGAAGAGTCAATATCCATTTCACAAAACATAACATGGTCCATCAATAAAAGATTTCAAAATGGTAAATATGTTATTAGTATTCCTCCTTACGGTTATGCCAATGTAAATGGTGAAATGGTCATCGTTCCAGAAGAAGCAGAAATAGTTAAACGCATTTTTTCAGAATGCCTTTTAGGGAAAGGTGGCAATCTTATCGCAAAGGGACTGAACAGGGATAAGATACCTGCAAGAAGAGGTAATCATTGGAGTCCTGGCACAGTGATTGAGATGCTCCGAAATGAAAAATACAAAGGTGATGCGCTCTTTCAAAAGACATACACGGATAGTAACTTCAATCGCCATTTTAACAAAGGTGAAAAAGACCAGTTTTACTGCAAGAATCACCATGAGCCTATCGTTAGCAGAGAAGTGTTTTCTAAGGCACAAAAGCTAATAAGTGAAAGAACAAGGCATCGTAATAAATCGGCTAGTAAAAGTGTGTATCAAAATAGATATGAACTAAGCGGAAGAATTATCTGTGGAGAATGCGGGTCCAAGTTTAGGAGAAGAACAAACTACTCTGCTGGTAGAAGTTATATTGCTTGGAGCTGCATTGGACATATTGAAGACAAGGACAGCTGCTCCATGTTGTTTTTGCGTGATGGAGAGATAAAAGTAACATTCTCAACCATGATGAATAAGCTCGCATTCAGCAAAAAGCTAATACTGCAGCCACTTTATGATTCTATAAACAAGATTGATGAAGAATGCGATCTTGCAAGAATTGATGCCATAGATAAACGCATGGAGCAATTAACCGAAGAACGCAATACACTGATTGGTCTTATGACAAAAGGGTTTCTTGAACCAGCTCTTTTTAACAAGGAACGAAATGTTCTGGATAAAGAAATAAAAAATATTACTGCTGAGAAGACGAACCTAGTCATGTCATTTACAAGTGGCTCTTCTCAGGCAGACGAGGTAAAGGCACTTCTTGATTATGTGTCAGCAGATAAGTTTGATGGCAATTATACAGATGAAGCTTTTGAAAAGTTTGTAGAAAACATCATTGTAAATTCAAGGGATGAACTAACCTTTAAAATGAAATGTGGACTTTCCCTTATAGAAAAGGTGGTGAGATAAATGGCATATGTACCATACGGATATACAGTTAAAGACGGAGTCATAACTGTCGATGAGAAGGCAGCAGGTCAAGTAAAGGAGTTCTTTGAAAAATATATATCAGGACTTTCCCTTACAGTGGCTGGTGAACAGGCAGGTATTGAGAAGACGCATTCAGTAATGGGGCGTATTTTGAAAAATATCCTTTATCTCGGAAATGACGTATATCCAGCAATCATAGATAAAGAAACATTTGATAAGGCTGAAGAGATTAGAAATAAACGTGCGAAGGACTTAGGGCGGATTGTAGAGCTTGCAGCTTTTACTGCTCCCTCACCTATAGAACGATTCAAGATGAGAAAATCAGAAGGTAAACTTCCAGATGATCCCGTTACAAGAGCGGAGTACCTATATAGTTTGATAGAAAGCGAGGTGTAATATGGCAGGAAAAAATATAACTGTAATTCCGGCACGAAAAAGAGTTGGAAGTTCAACTGCAAAAGAAAAAGTAAATAAACTCCGTGTAGCCGCTTATTGCCGCGTTTCTACAGAAACAGAAGAGCAGAATTTAAGCTATGAGGTACAGGTTGCACATTATACGGAATTTATAAAGAAAAATACTGAATGGGAGTTTGCAGGCATCTTTGCAGATGACGGCATTTCCGGTACTAACACTAAAAAACGAGAAGAGTTCAACCGTATGATTGAGGAGTGTATGGAGGGTAACATCGATTTAGTTATTACAAAGTCCATCAGTCGATTTGCCCGCAACACGCTGGATTGCTTAAAGTATATTAGACAGCTCAAGGAAAAGAACATAGCAGTGTATTTTGAAAAAGAGAACATCAACACAATGGATGCCAAGGGCGAGGTGCTACTTACCATTATGGCCTCTCTTGCACAACAAGAAAGCCAGAGCCTTTCGCAGAACGTTAAACTCGGACTTCAATATCGCTACCAGCAAGGAAAGGTGCAGGTCAATCACAATCGATTTATGGGATACACAAAAGATGAAGAAGGCAACTTGATTATTGTTCCAGAAGAGGCTGAAATCATTAAACGTATTTACAGAGAGTACCTTGAGGGCAAGAGCCTAGTGGGCATCGGCAGGGATCTAGAGAAAGACGGCATTTTAACAGCTGCAGGTAAACCAAGATGGAGACCAGAAACCATAAAGAAGATTCTTCTAAACGAGAAATACATCGGCGATGCCCTGTTGCAGAAGACTTTCACAGTGGATTTTCTTACAAAGAAACGAGTCAAGAATGAAGGTCATGTCCCGCAGTATTATGTTGAAAATAGCCATGAGGCGATCATACCAAAGGAACTTTTTTTACAGGCTCAGGAAGAGCTTCATCGCAGAAGTAATATTTACACAGGTGCAGACAAGAATAAAAGAATTTATAGTAGTAAATACGCTTTGAGTACCATAACCTTCTGTGGAGATTGTGGTGACATATACAGACGGGTCTATTGGAATATTCACGGTAGAAAAGAATTTGTTTGGCGATGCGTTACAAGAATTGAGCAAGGCCCTGAGGTGTGTAAGAACCGAACGGTAAAAGAAGCTGAATTATATGATGCAGTAATGACTGCCATTAACAGATTGCTTGCCGGTGGGGACAACATGATAAGAATACTGGAAGAGAATATACATGCGATAATCGGTGATACCACGGAATATAAGATTTCAGAGATTAACACCTTGCTTGAAGAAAAGCAGAAGGAACTAATCAGCCTTGCTAATAAAGGAAAAGATTTTGAATCCCTTGCAGATGAGATTGAAGAGTTGCGTGAAAAGCGTCAGACCCTTCTTGTGGAAGATGCATCCTTAAGTGGTGAGAATGAGCGGATCAACGAACTGATAGAATTTATACGCACCAACAAATATCGGACTTTACTATATGATGATACGCTTGTAAGGAAGATCATCCAAAATGTTACGGTGTATGATGACCACTTTGTAATATGCTTTAAATCAGGCATTGAAATTAAAGTATGAAAAACGGACCCCAATAGCCCATGACTCTAGTGTAGAGTTGTGGGTTTTCTTTTGGTTATACAACCATGACAATATTGTTGAATCTATTGTGTTCATCAACCAAATGGTTTATAATATTAGTTAGTGTAAATTGGAGGTGCTGTATGACTACGGCAGATATGATTAAGCAACTATGTGAACAAATGAATATAAGTGTTGCGGAACTTGCTAGACGTATTGGTCAGACTCCACAGAATTTCAATAAGAAATTAAAACGTGAAACTGTAACCTTGGATGAGTTGAAAACCATAGCTGATGTTTTGGATATTAAGTTTGAGCAGACATTTATTTTGCCTGATGGAAATGAAATAAAGACAGGTAATGATTAAAGTAAAGGAGGCGGTCTAATATGATGATTAGCCCAGAAAGTTACTATGAAGAGTATCTTAAAGGAAAAACTAAAGAACAGATAATGACTGCTATTCGGGGGCTTAAGCAAGAAATAGGTCGCCTCAAAAATTCAATGGAAAACCCTCATGGTGGCATAAAAACTGTTATGCATCCAAGTGAAGATACTCGCCTTCATTGGACTCGTGAATACTTGGAAAAAGCCAAACAAGCCTATGGTGAAGCTGGTGGTACTTATACTTTATCAAAATCTGAAGAAAAGGCAGCTGACTTTGATGCAAATATGGAATCCATTAGCAAGATAACCTTTAACATTGGAGGTTACTTTGGTGGCTACCGTAATTATATTGTAGAACTAACAGATGAATTCAAAGCCTATACAAAATTATGGGAAGATAAAGAACCTCTCTTATTATGTGATGATGATAGCCAGGAACCATTTACAAAGGATACTTTCATAGCCGCACTTAAAGATCTGCATATCGGTGAGTGGCGCAGGCGGTATTCTACTAAACGTTTCGGATACATGGTGCTTGATGGAACACAGTGGGAGTTAGAATTTGAATATATTAATGGCCATAAACCGGTAAGATTTGATGGTGATAACTCATACCCATATAATTTCGATAAGTTCCAGATGTTATTTGGGATTGATGTTACCGAGGAAGATGAGGACGAGTAAAGGGGGTTTAATTTTGGAGCTAAACAGTATGAAAGCTTTATCGCAGGAGGAGCTGCGTGCGTTATATAAAAAATTTCTACATAGCCAGGACATTTCCAAAGCAACCATTAATACTGCTTATGTTGACACTTTTTACCTTTGGAGAAAAGGGAGTAAAGAGCTATTTTGGAGTGCTGTAACAGCTACTGATTTTGAGAATGAGGCAAGGAATGCATTAATAAAAGCTCTCTCTGAGAACTCGACAGGGAATGCTAAATCACTGGCAAGTGGTTATATGTCTCATCTTAGAAGATTTCGTTTGTTTCTGTCATCAGAAGAAATGATTGTTCCGGTTGAATATAAACACCAAATCACAGCAAAGCCAAAACCTGCGAGCCGTGAAATAATAATAAATAAAATGTATGTTGGAGGCTATTTATCTGAGGGAGATAACATAGGGCATGAAATCATTAACCTTTATAAAGCAGATGATGGGAAAAATTATATTTATCTCAATTCACAAGGCACAATAGAATTATCTCGTGGAGAGAATAGTATAACCGTTTTGTTGGTACGAAAATTTGCCTCGAAAACATATAAAGTACTAGCCAAAGCAGATGGTATTACGATTCTTGATTTTGCCGACAGCAAACTTCCACGAAAAGAGAGGTATAAAGGACAAGTTGCATTAGGACTGACCTATGGTGGAGTAAGTCTTGTTGATTTATTTAATGAAAATTCCTATCGCGGTAGTCTTGAGGAAGAAAAAAATGCTTATACTACGTTTGTTGCTGATAGGGTTATTAAGCCGAAAAATCAGATTTATATTACAGACGATGAATCTGTAAGTGGTGATAACACTTTTTTTATTCGTACAAATAAAGGATTTGGTAAGCAAACATTAAGGGAGTTCTACAGCGAAAATGAAAAGCCGGAATCCTTCACTGATTTGAATCAAATAATTGAAAATAAAGAATTATGGGAAGAAGCTAATACGACACAAGCTATATCTGAATTACCAGAGCCTCAAAAAGATCCATATTTCAATTTCCTAAAAATAATTAGGCAGGAAGATAATGAACTCGCTTTTTCAAATATGTTTGCTTACTTTTTTGATATAAATAGAGATGCTTTTTCCAGGTTTGCACAGGAAGTTTTATCTGTCGATATGCAAACTGATTTTACCATTGAGAGAGAAAAGAAAAATATTGACCTATTAATTTCTGATAAAAATAATGCTGTTGTAATAGAGAATAAAATCAAATCTAGCATTAATGGTATTAATGAAAGGCATGATATCTACAGCAATCAAGTACAGTCCCAGCTAAAAAAATACTATCAATTTGTTACAACTGATGATGAGTATTGCAAGAAAACTGTGAGCTGCTTTATTTTTTCACCAAATTACAATCGCATTGAATTGAGCAAGTTTTCATGCGGTGAAAAATATACTGTGGTTTATTACAGAGAAATCTATAATTTCTTTGTTGAAAATAGAAACCTGTTTGATGAGGTGCCTTATTTTGAAGATTATATTAATGCAATGCATAAGCATACAAAGGACTATGATAATGAGTTAGAGGAAGAAATGCAAAGAAGATTTCAAAATACTATCTACAAAGCAAAAAAGCATTAGGGGTTGAGTCACGAATAGAAATAAGGGAGTTGAATATAACATGAATCATAGATGTAAATTATGTGGATCAGAAGCAGAGGTGATTCATCATCCTAAAATTGCAGATTATCACTATTGCAGTAATTGTGAATTTATTTCTAAGGATGATCGACATATAGTATCAAAAGAAGAAGAACTTAAAATTTATAATAAACATAATAACTCGATTGAGGATCCTAGGTATGTTGAATTTTTCTACAAGTTTTTAAATGACGCAGTTTTTCCTTATACAACAGGTGGAAATCAAGGATTTGATTTTGGGAGTGGCCCATCCCCTGTTTTGGCTCAAATATTGGAACGTCACCATAACTATCAAATGGATATATACGATTTATTTTATTCACCAGAAAAAGTTTATATTGGGAAAAAGTATGATTTGGTTACATCAACTGAAGTTGTCGAACATTTAAAAGATCCTATAGAGCATTTTGAACTTTTTGCTAATTTGTTGAAACCTAATGGGATTTTAGCGGTGATGACATTATTTCATCATAACGATTCGTCTCATTTTTTGAATTGGCATTATATTCGAGATTGGAGTCATATATCATTTTATACACCTAAAACAATGGAATATATAGCTTCGAGAGTTGGATTGAAAATTATTCATACGAATGATATTCGATATACAACTTTTATGCTCGATCATTAACTGTTATCAAAATGTGGATAACTAGGCTTTATCTGTGGAAAAGAGTTTGATAATGTGGATAAAATTAAAGCATTTTCTTTACCGAGATTATTCAAGAAATCGAAAATAACTAGATATGTTCCCACAAACGACATCCAATCTTGGATATGTTCCCGAAAACGACCCTTTATAAAAAAAGGGCTTGGAACTTTTCACATGACAGCTATCCTGTCCTCTTGACACACGTGGAGACTGTTGTACTGCTGGAAAGAAAATAGGTCAAAAGAACCCTGGAATGAGCTGTAGGAGCTGTTTCCAGGGTTTCTTATTTTGATGACTAAGCTATAAATTTGATCTAAAATTGTGTATTCTAGGTTTAGGGTGTATTGGGAAATAGAATGATTGATTTATGCGGGTAAGTGTTTTGATTAATAGTTGAACATTTTTACAAAACTAATGAGTCAAAATCTTGCAATTTTATGTAGTAATGAGATTGAGCAAAGGTTTGGTCCAGTGACCAAACACTCAAACTTTGCGTAACTCTTTACAAACGTTCTTTAAAACACTATAATTTAAGTGCGAAAGTAATAAAGGTCAGGTGATAGAATGGATGATAAATACTTAATCATCAAGAGTATAGCTGAAAACTCAGATGGGATTGTTACAACGAAGCAGATTGAAGATGCAGGTCTTAATAGAACAATCATAAAGAATTATGTCAATCAAGATTTGCTTGTCAGAGAATCTCAAGGAATTTATACTCTATCCTCAACATTAGTGGATGAGTACAAGCTCCTTCAAATGCGCAGTGAGAAAATGGTGTTCTCCTATGGTACAGCCCTATACTTACATGGTATGTCTGATCGTGTGCCACATCTGTTGGATGTAACTATACCGCAAGGCTATAATGTGTCGAGAATCAAGAAAGATCATCCTGAAGTAAGGTTTCATTATGTAAGACATGAGTGGTGGGAAGTGGGTTTAGCAAAAATACATACACCTATGGGGGCAGAAGTAATTTTATATGATAAAGAACGCTGCATATGTGACCTGATAAATCACAAAAAAAATATTGATATGCAACTTTATACACAAGCAATAAAGGAATATTTTAAAAGCGGTGCTGATGTGAGGGAGGTTTTGAAATACGGAAAAATTTTTGGTGTTGAAGAAAAAATCAGAACCTATATTGAGGTGCTTTCTTGAAAAATCGAGACTTTAATAATAAAACCATCAATCCATAGAATGTTGCATTTACACTTAAGAAAGGTTATAATTTAAGTGCGAATGCAACAGAGGAGAAAAGTGATATGGATTATATAAAGCAGATAAAGCAACACCTTAATCAGTCTGGAGGAATCATCACAGCGAAGACTTGCAGAGAAAGGAATATTCCAACAGTCTATCTCACCCGCCTGGTCAAACAGGGATTTCTGAGTAGAGCATTTCCTGGAATCTATGTAACTGAAAGTGGAGATTATGATGAATTCTATTTCTTCCAGTATCAATATCAGAAATCAGTGTTTTCATATGAATCTGCACTATATCTTCTTGGAGTTACCGATAAGATTCCTCAGATAATGGAAGTTACTGTCATATCAGGATACAAGTTCAATAGAAGGATGTCTGGAGTGCAAGTGCATTTTGTAAAAAAAGACTGGTATGAACTAGGTATTGTAGAAACCAAGACTATGTTTGGGAACACGGTAAACGTCTATTCTTTTGAGAGGGTATTATGTGACTTCATCATTAATAAAAAAGAAGTGAATCCAGAGATTTATGTCAAAACAATTCGAGCATATAAAAATTACGATGAGAGAAATATTAAGATGCTGTATAGCATCGCTTCAAAGATGGGTATTTCCTCGAAAGTAAGAGACATTATGGAGGTGGCTTTTGAATAAAGACAAGTTAACCCAATTGTGTCATAGGATCAGTAAAGAAACAGGGCTTTCATTTAATTCAGTGATGACGTACTATTTTCTGGAGAGGTTACTTGAAAAAATCAGTAGCAGCAGATATAAAGATAACTTTATTTTCAAGGGTGGTTTTATTTTATCAAACATTGTTGGAGTTCAGTCCAGAACGCCGTGGATATAGACACACTACTGAATAACATTAGATTTACTAAAGAACGGATTTTTGAAATTCTCATAGAAACATTGAAAGATGACCAGGGCAATGTTCTGTCTTATGAGATTCTAGATGTAGAAACCATAAAGATGGTGGATGAATATAGTGGGTATCGAGTAAAAGTACTTTGTAGGTTGGACAACATCAGACAAATTATTCCGTTGGATATTGCCACTGGAGATTTTGTAACACCACATCCAATAAATTATAGTTTTATCAGTATCTTTAATGGTGAAAATATCCCAATAAAAGCCTATACAATTGAGACGATGATTTCTGAGAAGATCCACACAATATTTGAGAAAAGCTATTTAAACAGTCGTAGTAAAGATTTTTATGATCTACATATTCTATATACTCTTAGGAGAAAAGACATTGATGGTATGATCTTAAAAAGTGCTTGCAATCGAACATTTTCTACTCGAGAAACCATGTTTGATCCATATAAAATACTAGAATTTTTAAGTGATATTAAGTTTGATGATGTGTTTTCTGGGAGGTGGAATAGCTATGTTAAGAAGAATAGCTATGCTCAGGAAGTATCGTTTTCCTCAGTAATAGATAGTGCAATCAGTTTGCTGAAAATGATGAATGACTAAGCACATATCCTTAACCCAGTTTGAATGTGGCTTTTAGTTTGGTTACCTTCGAGGATACTTTTGTTAAAAGGTGGATCTCTGGGGTTCATTTGATATACAGTATCTAACTACTGTTTAGACTCGTGGAGACGATAGAAATGCTGGAAAGAAAAAAAGATTGATAAAATCCTGGGGAAATTGTAAATCTAAAAAAAG
>NZ_JBINJW010000019.1:0-50675 GCF_043951855.1 Proteiniclasticum sp. C24MP | reverse complement strand
ATTAATAAAAGGAGTTTTTTATGGATACTTATACATTAGTCAATGGGATCTCTATCCCCAGGATCGGATATGGTACATGGAAAAATCTGAATCCGAAAGAATGCGTCAATGGAATAAAATACGCTCTTGAACTAGGTTTCAAGCACATCGACTGTGCTAGAGTCTATGCAAATGAGAAACTGGTTGGACAGGGCATTCTTGAAAGCGGAGTTGAAAGAAAAGACATATTTATCACAAGTAAGCTTCGTAACAGCGCTCATGGATATGAGCATGTGCGCAAAGAGGTGGAAGCGACGCTTGCCGACCTCAACACGGATTATCTTGATCTTTACCTGATTCACTGGCCTGTGGTTGCCGGACATCAGGAGGACTGGCGTGAAGATAACCTGGATACCTGGAAAGCCTTTGAAGAGCTTTATGAGGAAGGAAAGCTGAAAGCCATCGGTGTCAGCAACTTTTCAGTGAATCATCTGGAGAATCTTGTTGAAAACGCCAGAATCGCGCCCATGGTCAATCAGATTCTCATTCACCCAGGCGTACTGCTCACCGAAGAAATGGAGTACTGCAGAAAGCATGACATCCTTCTGGAAGCCTATTCGCCTCTGGCACCACTTTCCGTTCTCACGAAAAATGAAACCTTCCAGAAAATCATGGCCAATCACGGGAAATCACCTGCTCAGATTCTCATCCGCTTCATACTCGAGCTGGGTGCACTTCCCCTGACTAAGACCATCCACCCCTCCAGAATGTCAGAAAATCTGCATGTGAATGATTTCTCCCTGACGAAAGAGGAAATGGATTTTCTTGCAACATGGTCCCATCCTGACTTCACGCCCAGAGACAACCAGAAGGAACGTCCCCCACAGGCACTGGATGCAAAGATTTAACTGAATACCTGTACTGATTCCAAGACTCTTGTTTTACGAACTGCTTTCACTTTGGGCGTTCATAAGGCTGAATCCTATCAGAGACAAAAATAAGCCATGTAAAAACCAGTTTCTCTGGATTCTACATGGCTCTTTCATATGTTCTTCAATCAGTCACGAATGGTATTGTTCCAGGCATCACAGAAGATGCCCAATCCCTGATTTGTGAAAGGATGTCTGAAGCTGTCCTTATAGACCGCTATTCCCGCCGTCACTATGTCCGCACCCGCCAGAGCGCAGTCCACCATCTGCTTTGGTGTTCTGATTGCCGCACAGATGATTTCCGTTTTTCCTTTATATCCGTAATTCTCGTAGATTGCACAGATATCCTCGATGTATTTTCTGCAGTCTTCTCCGTTTGATTCTTTCCATCCTATGAAGGGAGACACATACATGGAGTGGTTCTTTCCTGCAATCAGAGCCTGGGCAGAAGAGAAAACCAGTGTCAGATTTGTCCTGATGTTCATTTTCTCCAGTTTTCTTGCTGCTTCAATTCCTTCTTCCGTGCAAGGGATCTTGATCACGAAATTACTGGAGATCTTTGCGACTTCCTGTCCCATTGCGATCATTTCCCCTGGGTCTGTGAGATTCGGATTGATTTCCACAGAAATCGGAAAAACCTCTTTGCCTTCTATGCCCTCTTCTTTTACCCACTCTGATATATCCTGAAGAAAAGCATGGAAGGATTTCCCGCTGTTCATGATATGTTTCGGGTTCGTGGTCACTCCGTCAATGCCGAAAGTGTTGTATGCGAATTTGATTTCATCGAGCTTTGCGCTGTCTAAAAAGTATTTCAAGTGTTTTCCTCCTGCTCATTTGATTTTCTGTATGTTTATGCATTGTCCCTGGTTTGGTTTTACGGATTAAGAATGGTTATCTCCCCAGAATAAAGGATCTGATTTCCTCAAGACACAGATCCGGACTGGAGAGAACCGGAATGCCTGTTATCTCCTCGATCTCTTCTTCCAGATGAGCCATGGAAGCCTGGGCCAGGACGATGCAGTCCACATCCGTGATCGTTTCAGCCTGAGAGATAAGCAGCGCATCATGCTTTTCCATATCGTTTCTCTTCAATGCTTTAAACGCTTCACCGTTGACCATGGTCTCAAACCGCATTTTCTTTCCGATTTTCAAGGCTTCCGTACTGAGCTTGTCCAGCGTAGGCCTGATTGTGCTTTCTGCCGTAGCCAGAATCATGATTTTTTCTCCGGTGGTAACCGCTTTTCTGCCCATGGCATCATCGATGGCGATGACGGGAACGGATAGGAAGGGTCGGATCTGTTCCACAATGGGGGTCAGTGTGGAACAAGTTACAACTATGAGATCCGCTCCGGTTAGCTCCGCATTCTTCAGATCGTGAAAAAGTCTTGTTCGGTTTGTCTTTGTGAATTCGCCCACTTCATTGGGATGAATGGCAAGGTAGTCATCCAGAAGATTATAGATTTTCACCTCTTCTTCCAGGACATCTCTTACCTTTTCATCAAAGGTGTTTGCCACATTCTTCACCGTATGAATCAGTGCAATACTTTTCATCAGATCACCCTCTCCTTTCAGTCTATGAGTTCCCACGCACAGTTCAGTGTTCTCTTTGCATTGGCAATGATCATTTCACTGTCTTCGTTACCGAATGGCTTCACCTCAAAACTGACGATATTTCTGTTCTCAGGATTCAGGTAGCCTATTTCCATCAGCTTCTTCAGGTACGCTGCCAGTTCTTCCACATCATTTTCGCTGCCCGGAAACCCGAATCTTGGATGGGTGTCTCCATAACCAGGAAGATTTTCATCCTTGATCACTGTATTGCCCATATGAGCATGGAGCACATACTCTCTGATCGGATCGATGTTTTCATCCAGGGTCTCATGTAGCATCGGAATGTGGCTCAGATCTATAAGAAGGCCAAAGTTGTCAAATTCCTCCGTAAGCGTTTCCGCTAAACGCTTTGCCATATGGACTGGTCCGATGAGTGACTTCTTGTCGATATCATAATCAAACACTTCCAGCGTGATGGGCATATCTCCCTTTTCCTTCGCAAAAGTCAGAATTTCGGCACTGGACTTCAGAAGCGCCTGAAACGATTCTTCCTTCGTTTCTTCCTCGTAATTTCCTGCAAGATAGGAAAACCCTTTGGCTCCGATCTCATAGGCTTCTTCGATCCCTTTCTTCAGCATATCCACCGCTTTTCTTCTTTCTTTCTCAACCAGATGGTTCACATTGAGACCATTCATAAGCAGTAAAGGCTGTCCCCCATAAATGACTTCCATATGGCCGCAGGAGATCATCTCCTTCGCTTCTTGTCTTACTTCGGGGTCTTTGATGTGGGTGATCTCCACCACATCGAAGTAATCATCTTTCACCACTTTCCTGAGGCTTTCCAGAATCGGACCTTCCCCACCTGCCAGGCCATTAAATGCCATATGGAGGATGATCCCCACCTTCATATACTTTCTCATTGATTTCATCATCTAAATCCTCATTTCTTTACATTATATACGCTTCTCGTCTCCATGTGCTTCG
Organism: Proteiniclasticum sp. C24MP; assembly: GCF_043951855.1. Taxonomy (NCBI): domain Bacteria; kingdom Bacillati; phylum Bacillota; class Clostridia; order Eubacteriales; family Clostridiaceae; genus Proteiniclasticum; species Proteiniclasticum sp. C24MP. The sequence goes on along the minus strand of NZ_JBINJW010000019.1, from coordinate 47,232 downwards.
ATCGCATCGAATCTCATGAATTTCACCAGAAAATGAATGAAGTGGAACAACTCCACCTCATATCATTTCTCTGTATCATTTCATCAGGTTTTCAGCCATTTTTGAAGTCATGATCACTGCATTTTCAAACGCGGAAGTCTTTACGATTCCCTTGCCCGCTATATCAAATGCTGTTCCATGAGCGCAGGTGGCAATGGGTGCAGGAAGTCCTCCCGCAATGGTGATGCCCTGATCGAAGCCCTTCAGCTTCAGTGCAATCTGACCCTGATCGTGATACATGGTCACAACACCATCAAAATCACCATTGAATGCTTTGATGAATAGTATGTCGGAAGGGTAAGGACCGCTGGCATTGACTCCAGCTTCATTCACCTTCTCGATGGTTGGGATGATCACATCAATTTCTTCTCTTCCGCATTTTCCATGTTCTCCTCCATGAGGATTCAAGGCAGCAACACCCAGTCTCGGATTTTCGATTCCAGCCGCTTTCAGTGTCGTGTTTGCCAGAGTGATCGCTCTTGTGATGGTGTTTTCAGTAAGATGAGCGCTTACATCCTTGATCGGAATATGGCTTGTTGTCCTTGTGGTATAGAGATTGGAAACATAGTTGATTTCTCCAAACGGAGCGGTATGTTCAAAAAGATGAGCAAGATAATGATGTTCACTCTCATATTCACAGCCTGCAGCAATCATTGCAGCCTTATTCAGTGGTGCGAAGCAGAATCCGTGAATTCTGTCTTCCTTATACAGATCGGATGCCAGCTTGAGAAGATCAAGAACCGCTTTCCCGCTCTCCACACTCAGTTCACCGTAGTTTACCGTCATCGGGTCAAGATTCTTCTGATCAAGTACCGGGATGCCATTTTCCCATGTGGCTTCCTCTATACGATCTATGATCTGCATCTTCACATCGACATCTGATGCTTCAGCACCTTTTTTCAGCACCCTTGCATCGCCTAAAACAACTGGCCTGCAGTATTCGCTGTAGAAATCTCTCGCTGCGAGTTTTGCGATGATCTCCGGTCCAACTCCTGCAGCATCCCCTACTATAAGTCCTATGATTGGTTTCTTCCTCATGATCTTCCTCCATTCTTTTGTCATCCGCTGTTTCAGAGTAAAGATAGGTAAATCTTCATTCACCTATCTTTTCATCTGATCTTCTGTATACTACTTAATGCCGTTGGCAGTCATAAAGTCGTTCTGATACTGTACTACATATGTAGTAGCATCTGCACTGTTCTTGAAATCTGGTACAAGCTTGTTCTTGTCGATGTAGTCGTTTGTCCACATGTCTGTTCCGGATACCTTCTCAAGCGCTTCTGTCCAGTATGCTACTGCAGCATCGCTCATTTCAGCTGGTGCAGCAACTCCACGCCATACAGGAATCTCAACATTTTCATAGTCCCCGATTTCGCTGAGTGTTGGTGCGGATTCCAGGTTTCCAGTATATCTCTCATTGGCAAGTGCAAGTACCGGAATCAGTGATCCTGCTTCCACATACTGTGTTGCTGCTGCCGGCTTTGACAGTACAAATTCCACGTGTCCACCAAGAGCTGCTGTGATGGCATCACCAGTGGAATCATGTGTGATGAACTTCATGTTGTCCTGTGATACGCCGATTTCTTCCACCATCGCTTCATATGTAGCGATGTCGTCTCCCTTGGAACCGCCGATTACAACGCTTTCTCCATTTTTTGCAGCTTCGATCGCTTCAGCAAAAGTTTCATACTTTGTATGTTCTCCTTTGAAGATCAGCTGCTTGTCTACAGCCATGATTCCGAGGATCTTGAAGTTTTCTGCACGGTTCTTGGTATTCTGAACCATTGGCATAAGGTCTCCACTGTTGAATGTAAGAAGTGTATTGTCGGCTTTGTCGCCCTTAAGATTCGCAACTTCATTACGTCCTACTTCTCCGCCGCCGTCTGTCTTGTTGGTTACAACAAATGTGGACTCCGTGATTTTTTCTGTTGTCATGATGTCACTGATCATTCTTGTGAAAATGTCACTTCCGCCACCAGGGCTGCTTGTAACAATCCATGTCACATTTGATGCAGGAGAGTATGTACCTGAATCTTCTTTTGCTCCACACCCAGCAAGTACAGTTGATAATACAAGTGCCCCAGTAAGTAATGCGATTAGTTTCTTTTTCATTTTTTTCCCCCTAAAATTTTGATTTATATAATTTTAAATTATATCTTTTTTATCTTTCTGATCCTCTTTTCCCTTGTGCACTTCAGACTTTCTGAAGATGCTTCTCACAATAGGTACAATGATCAGTGAAAGGAATATGATCATCAGGAAGAGTGTAATGGGTCTGGTAAAGAAAATATCAAGACTTCCTCCTGAGATGATGAACGCTTTTCTCATATTCGATTCAAGCAGAGGTGCAAGGACAAAAGACAGAAGCATCGGTGCTACAGGGTAGTTATTCTTCTGCAGGAAGTAACTGAATATTCCTGAGACCAGCATGACGAATACGCCATACATGGAATAAGTGGTGCTGTAGGACCCCACAACACATACAACTGTGATGATGGGAATCATGTATTTTGTCGGTACTGCGATGATCTTCGTCAGAAACGGTATGATGAGAATCGCAATGCCCAGTGTGATGAAGTTCGACAGGAAGAGAGATGATATCAGTCCCCATGCGAATTCAGGTTCATTCTGAAACAGTAGCGGTCCTGGACTTAATCCCCACATCATGAGGCCGCCAAGAAGAACTGCTCCTGTACCAGAACCTGGTATACCCAATGCCAGAAGTGGTGCAAAGGCTCCTGCCGCCGCTGCGTTGTTTGCCGCTTCACAGGCTGCGATTCCTTCAATGGCACCTGTTCCTAGAGGTTCTTCATTCTTGAACTTCTTCTGCATGGCATAGCCCATGAAAGATCCGGTGGTCGCTCCCGCTCCCGGAAGGACACCAACAAATGTCCCTAAGAATCCAGAACGGAGTGCCGGTGGAAGAAGTCTCTTGAAGTCATGTTTGGTGAGCCAGCTTCCTTTTATGGAAAGCTTGGTGTCCAGATTCTTATCCGGCATCTTATGCCTTTCATTGACCAGGCTGATGACCTGAGAGAACCCTACGGTTCCGATGACAAAAGGTGTGAACGGGATTCCGCCGAGAAGGTACATATTATTGAAATCATATCTCGGTGCACCGGAAAGGGTATCCATACCCATGCTTGCGATTAGAATTCCAAACATGGTGATGAGAATGCCTTTTATGGGGTTTTCTCCCACCAGCCAGCTGATGGAAGTCATGGCGATGAGTAGAATCGCTGTCATCTCTGAAGGTCCGAATTTCAGACCGAGATCCGCAAGTGCGGGACCAGCGAAGGTCAGAATGATCATGCCGATTGTTCCTCCGATGAAGGAGGACATATTGGCAGTGAAGAGTGCCTGACCTGGCCGCTTCTTTTTCTTGGCCATGGGATATCCGTCAAGGGCAGTCATGACTGCCGGCGAATCTCCCGGAATGTTCAGAAGGATGGCACTGAAGCTCCCTCCGTACATATTGGAGTAGTAGAGCGCACCCAGCATGATGATGGCTGTTGTCGGATTGAATTTGTAGGTCAGAGGCAGAAGCAGTGCCACCCCGGCAAGAGATCCGATTCCAGGCATTGCCCCTACTATGAGTCCCAGTACTGCACCTAAAAGCGCAGCGCCGATGTTCCCAGGGGAAAGTGCCACAAGAAATCCATTTAGAAGTAATTCGATATTTTCCACTTATTTCCCCCCCCTATCCTACGACATATTCCAGCAGTCCCAGCGGGAACTGAATCCCAAGCCACATGCCGAATACACCGATGGTAATGAAAAGTGCGATACTCATGATGATGCCTGTCATTTTCCAGCCGATTTTCTCAAACACTCTCAGCCAGATGAGCAGATAGACAATGATGGTCGGTACAAGTCCGATGATGAAGGTTCCTACGAAAATTCCGACTCCACCAAGAATCACCAGAAATTCATCTTTGAAATATTTCGCTTCCCCCTCTTCTTTCAGGGAAAGAATAAAAGATGCGATTCCTGCAAGAATCATGACAATGGCCATGATGGCTGGAAAAAACCCTGGTCCTGGACCATCTACCCAGAATCCGAGCTGGAAGAAACCCACCAGTGCAAAGAGTGCACCTAAGGCTATAAAAAGTAATGGTATTATTTTTTTGGTATTTGATTTTAACATTGCATTTCCCCCGAATTGCTGATTTATTGATCAAAGAGTCTCATGATCTGCTGTGTTGTCTGAATCAGGTTCTTTCTTGCGATATCCTTATCCATCGCCTCTTCCAGGGAAACGATTTCATTCAGGATAGAGAAGCAGGCATCTATACCCATAGCATTCAGGGTATCCACATCCCGGGATACACTTCCGCCCAGAGCAATGACCTTTGCTCCGTATTTACCGGCTAGCGCTGCGACGCCACCCGGTGCCTTACCCATGGCGCTCTGCGCATCGATTCTTCCTTCTCCTGTGAAGACCAGATCAGCACCTTTAAGTTCCTCTTCCAGACCGACAGCTTCAAGAACCAGCGAGATTCCTTCCTTGAGCTCGGCATGAAGATAGCTGAGGAGTGCGAATCCGAGTCCTCCGGCAGCTCCAGCACCAGGATGATTCCTGTAGTCCTTTCCGATTGCCGCAGCTGTAACATCGGCATAATTTCTCATGCCCTCTTCCAGAAGAGGTTTCGTATGTTCCGTGACCCCTTTCTGAGGTCCGTATATAGCTGTCGCTCCATTGGGTCCCAGCAAGGGATTGTTCACATCACAGGCCACCTGAAAGGTTGCCGTGGAAAGCAGTGGATGTGCATTTTCTGTATTCACGCTTCTGATTTTGGAGAGCCCTTCTCCATCCGGAGAAACCTGTTCTCCTTCCTGGTCCAGAAACTCGAACCCGAGCGCTGTGAGCATCCCTAGGCCACCATCATTGGTGGCGCTTCCCCCGATACCCAGAAGAAAGCTTGTGCATCCTTTTTCCATGGCATCTCTATGATGGCCATATTCTTCTCTTGGAGATACCCGTATGCCGCATTCACTTCTTTTCCTAAAGGACCTTTGACAGGGATCCGGATGAACGCTCCTCCGTATCCTGTCACGAATGCTTCCGTGGTTCCTTCTCCTCCATCCGCCAGAGGCTTGACTACGACTTCATGGGCTCCTGCTTTCAGGATTCCCTCTCTGACTGCTTCCCCGGCTTCCAGAGAAGTCAGGCTTCCTTTAAATGAATCAATGGCTACCACTATTTTCATCTTATCATCACTCTCCTTCATCCTTCAGGTTTTCAAGTGTGTTTTTAGAGATTGACTACATTGATCGGTGAACCTTCAGCATATGCTCTCAGATTGTCCACTGCGATGTCCATGAGTCTCTGTCTTGATTCCTTTGGTGCCCAGGCGATATGTGGAGTGATGTAGATATTCTTCGCCTCAAGGAGGGGGTTATCAGCCTTTATCGGTTCTGTTGAAACCACATCCACACCAGCTCCGCTCACCTTGCCGCTGTTCAGCGCATCCTTAAGATCTTCTTCCACAATCAGAGGTCCTCTGCTGGTGTTGATGATCTTGACACCATCTTTCATTTTTGCGATGTTGTCTTTATTGATGATTCCTTCTGTCTCTTTGAATAATGGACAGTGCAGAGAGATGAAATCAGATTCTCTGAAAAGTTCATCCAGCTCCACATACTTACAGGTATCTGTGACCAGTTCAGGTCTTGTATGCGCATCGTAGGCCAGAACCTTCATTCCTAATGCCTGTGCGATTCTACCTGTTCCCTGTCCGATTCTTCCGAATCCGATGATACCCATGGTCTTGCCTGCTAGTTCTATGAGCGGATGCTTCCAGAATGTCCAGTCCGCATTGTTTGTCCATTCACCGTTTTTCACCGCCTCGGAATGCTCGCCTACATGGTGACACATTTCAAGGAGCAGTGCGATGGCAAACTGTGAGACAGCATCTGTTCCATAGGTTGGGATATTCGTCACAGGAATGTTTCTTTCCCTGGCGGCTTCCACGTCGACCACATTGTATCCGGTGGCAAGCACACTGATGAATTTCACGTTAGGGCAGGCATCAAGGGTCTCTCTGGTGATGGGTGTCTTGTTTGTGTAGACCACTTCCGCGTCTCCGATTCTTGCAACCACATCTTCCGCTTTTGTTCTGTCATATACGGTAAGTTCTCCGAACTTACCCAGCTCATCCCAGGATAAGTCTCCAGGGTTTTCTGTATATCCGTCTAATACTACAATCTTCAATTCTATATCCTCCCTATTCCTAATCTTCAAGTAATGCCCATGCACGTCTTAACACGCGCTTGGTGTTCGCCATGATGATGGCCGGATCTTCGTCTCCCCATGGCTTGACTTCGAAGGAAAGCACATAGGGGTTCTTCGCATTGAAGAAGCCTTCTTCCTTCAGTACTGTCAGGAAATCAACCAGTTCTTCCACATCGTTTGCACTGTCCGGGAATCCGAATCTTGGGTGCTGGTCTCCATAAGCCTCAGCGCCTTCCTTCACCACGGCATTTCCGATATGGAAATGACTGATGTAAGGTCTCAGTGTCTGAATGACGAACTTTGATGTTTCATAGGTGGTGGGGAAGTGGGAAAGATCCACCAGCAGTCCGAAGTTGCTGTGTGTTGTTCTCATATCCTGGGCAAACTTCGCCGCAAAGGGCGCTGGTCCGATGAGGGCCGCTTTGTCCATGTCGAAATCAAATACTTCCAGGTTCACGTTCATATCCAGTGTTTTCGCATAATCGCACACCGCTCTTGTGGTTTTCAGAAGCTGCGCATAGGCTTGATCCTTCGTTTCCTGCTCCCACTTTCCTGAAAGGAAAGCTATGGCTGTAGCGCCAAGCTCCTTTGCTTCATCTAGAGCTTCCATGAGAGTAGCTTCCGCTTTCTTTCTCTCCTCTTCCTCGATGGCATTGGGATTCAGCTTGGGTCCAAGGATTCTTGGCTGTGCTCCGTAGCATACCTTGAGATGGGACTGTCTTAGAACTTTCTTTACCTCTTCTCTTACTGCATCGTCTTTGATCTGTCCGATTTCCACTGCATCGAAGAAATCATCCTTCGCTATGGTCTTTATGCTTTCCAGTACATCCAGACCAGCATAGCTCATGAACTGGATGGTTCCAATCTGGAAATATTTATGTATAGATTCTCTCATATCTTGTCCTCGCTTTCTTTCTCACCGTAACTTTTTCACATTTTAAACTATAATTTTTTCTTCGCTATGGCTTCCTTGGCCTTATCCCGGATGGCTTCCGGACTGAATCCGTATTTTTCAAGAAGTTCATCATAGTCTCCGGATTCCGCAAACTCTGTTGCCCCCACGAATTCCATCGGTGTAGGACATTTTCTTGAAAGCACTTCAGCCACTGCGCTGCCTAGTCCTCCATAGATGCTGTGCTCCTCCACGGTCACCACTGCACCGGTTTTTTCTGCCGCATCTGTAATGATCTTCTCATCAATAGGTTTCACCGTATGGATATTCAGAACGGTTGCCTTGATGCCTTCTTCTTGCAGAAGCTCTGCTGCACGCAGTGTATTATGAAGTATGGTTCCTGTGGCGATCAAAGTCACATCTTCACCGGATTTCAGCGCTACACCCTTGCCGATTTCGAAGGCATAGGATTCATCAAAATACACAGGAGCCGCTGCTCTACTCAGTCTCAGATAGACCGGTCCTTTGAATTCCGAAATGGCTTCCACCGCTTTCTTCGTTTCCACCGCATCACTGACAGAGACGATGGTCATGTTCGGAATGGATCTTATGAAGGCCATATCGGTGATGGCCTGGTGACTTGCACCATCATAGGAGTCAGATAGGCCTGCATAGGTTCCGCACAGCTTCACATTCATAGAGTCGTATGCAATAAGTGTCTGTATCGGATCAATCCCACGAGTGGTCATGAATACTGCAAATGTATTAACAAAAGGAGTGAATCCCTGACTTGCAAAACCTGTAGACATGGAAACCATGTTGAATTCGCTGATGCCCACATTGAAGTATCTTTCAGGAAATTCCTTTCCGAAAAGAATGCTCTTTGTGGAACCCCCCACATCCGCTTCCAGTACCACGATCTTCTCATTTCTTCTGCCAAGTTCCTGCAGGGCTTCACCATATGCATCACGTATCGCGATCATCTTTCCCATTAATTCTGCCCTCCCAGTTCCATTTTCGCTATCTTGTATTCCTCTGGCCCGATGGCTTTGCCATGCCAGATGTTTTTTCCTTCCATAAAGGATACGCCTTTTCCTTTCACGGTTTCTGCAATGATGATGCTCGGTTTGTCTGCTGACATTCTGGCTTCATCTACAGCATTGGAGAAGGAGGCGATATCATGTCCATCACAGCGGATCACATTCCAGCCGAAGGACTCAAACTTGCTTCCAATATCTCCTATGGTCATGATTTCCTCCAGGGTACCATCCAGCTGAACACCATTGTGATCCAGAATCGCAATGAGGTTATTCGCCTTGTATTTGGAAGCCGCCATGGCTGCTTCCCAGATTCCGCCTTCCTGTACTTCTCCGTCTCCCAGAAGCACGTAGGTGTATGCATCGCTTTTCTTCATTCTTTCGCCAAGTGCCATACCAAGACCCGCTCCAAGTCCAAGTCCTAAAGGACCTGCTGAAAGCTCGATGCCTGGTGTCTTATGCGCACATGGATGACCCTGCAGATGACTGTCTGTTTGTCTGAGCGTCATGAGATCCTCCTTGGGGAAGAACCCTCTTTCCGCCATATTGATGTAGAGCATCGGACAGGCATGTCCTTTTGACATGATAAACCGGTCTCTCCCTTCCGCCTTCGGGTTATTCGGATCGATATTCAGTTTATCGAAGTACAGTGTGGTGACGATTTCCGCTGCGGATAGAGAACCACCCGGATGTCCCGTCTGAATATGATGCAGAATATCTATGAGATCATTTCTGAATCGTAAGGTCAGTTCTTTCAGTTCCAGTACTTTTTCTTCAGTCATTTCCTTTCTTTCCTCCTTTGTTTCTTCTATTTCTGATATACCGCATTCAGAATGGGTCTCAGGTGCCGGATGGACTCCCTGGCTGCCACTTCCTGATCGGGAATCTGGAAGATCTCCGTACTATAGGTGCCGTCGTAGCCGCATTCTTTGAATGTCTTTATGATTTTTTCAAAGTCCAGACCGCAGTGCCCTGGATAACGTCTGTTGTTATCCGCCAGATGCACATGGATGTTATAGTCCTGATACTTTCTTATGGCATCGTAGATGTCTTTCTCTTCCAGATTAAGATGGAAGATATCCATCATGAGTCTGAAGTTGTCCTCATCCACGTCTTTCACCATCTGAAGTCCCTCTTCCAATGTATTGATGAAGTTGGTCTGCATGATCGTCACAGTCTCCAGTGCGATTCTGACCTTTCTCTCTTCTGCATAGATGCTGATCTCCTTGAACGCTGCCACCGCCAGGTCCCAGGTTTCCTTTCTGGATAAGACTCTATTGTACTGTCCTCTGATTCTACCGATATTGATATCCGCTTCCAGAAAACCTGCAAAATCGATGATTTCCTTCGTACGCCTGATGGCTTCTTTCCTTATTTCTTCATCCGGATCCGTATAACTGAGCTTCAGCTGACCGAAGATCTCACCTGTACAGACCAGAGCAGCCTGAAGATGATACTTTTCAAGAAGACTCTTCACCTCTTCCCAGTCCAGTTCCTTGGGATTCAGTGTCATAAGTTCAACACCGTCATATCCCAGTTCCGACAGATCCTTAAAGCTCTTCTCCAGTGGTCCCTGGTATGCCGTAACAGATTCATCTATCTTCACATCCGGTGTAGCCACCTGATAACATAACTTCATGCCTTTCTCTCCTATCATTAAATAATTACCGCCAGTTCCTCGTAGGAACTGAGCAGTTTTCTCATGGATTCTATATCCTGAAGTATGAACTTCATGGCTTTCGCTTCATCTCTCTTCGAGATTGCTTCAATGAGTTCATGATGATCTTTCAAGGATCTTTCCACTTTCTTTTCGGTCCAGTTCACGACACCTGTACGTGTATAAGCAAAGAAATCCTGGATATCATCTATATACTCTATGAGCTTCTGATTATCTGATACCTGAGCAATGAATTTGTGAAGCTTGCTGTCCAGCTCGCTGGCTTTTCCGTACTCTCCGCTTTTCAGCTTCATGCTGAATTCATGATATATGCTTTTGAGTTCTTCCACTTCCTCTTCACTGATCATGGAACAGCACATCCTGACAGACAACTCTTCCAGAACGATTCGGATATCAAGCATTTTCAGCAGCTCTTCTTTTGAGATTTCCGCTGCAAAGATTCCTTTTCTTGGTCTGTTTTCCACAAATCCTTCTGCAATCAGTCGATTGATCGCTTCCCGCACCGGGGTTCGACTGACGCCGAATTCCTTTGCGATCTCCTCTTCCCAGATTCGTTCTCCCTGTTTGATACTGCTACTCATCAGCTTCTTTTTCAGCTCATGGTAGACAAATTCTTTCAACCCTGATATTTTCACTTAACGCACTTCCCGTCTACCCATTTAAATCATCTTATAAATTATAATGTATAATGTATAATTTATAATCTACTGTTATTATACATGAATCTTTTATATTCGCAAACCTTTTCAGTTAAATTCTTCAATAAATTCCATGTTTATATTATTGAATCAAGAATTCTGATTATTATGGTCAATTAAGAAGCGCAAAAAAGGGATGCACTTTGTGCATCCTGATGTGTTCCTCTATTCTTCTTCGTTTAGATATTCTCTCATGGATTCGATGTCTTTTCTGACGATTCCTATTGCGCGCTCTTCGTCTTTATTGGCTATGGCTTCCACAATCTTTCTGTGTTCTCCGATGGACCTCTCCACCTTCTTATCTGTCCATTTGATGTTATACCCTCTGGTATAAGCGAAAACATCCTGTATATCATTGATGTAGGAGGACAGCTTCTTATTGTCCGCTACTTCTGCAATATATCTATGAATTTTACTGTCCCACTGACTGGCCTGGATGAAATCTTTCTTTCTGAGCATTTTCTCCAGATTCTTCATGATATCTTGCAGTTCATCGATCTGATCTTCATTGATCTTCTCACAGCAGAGCTTGATTGCCAGGCTCTCAAGGGCAATTCTGACATCCAGCATCTTTGCCAGTTCATTTTTCGAAATAACCGCAGCAAAGACTCCTTTTCTCGGTCTGTTCTCTACAAACCCTTCTGCTACGAGCTGATTGATTGCTTCTCTTACAGGCGTTCTGCTGACCTCCAGCTCCTCTGCTATGATTTCTTCATATATTCTTTCACCTGGTTTGATCACATTGCTGATCAGCTTTTTCTTCAGTTCATGATAGACATATTCTTTCAATCCCGAAAACTTCATTTTTTCCTCCTTGTCAGTCTGTCTTCTCCGACTTTATGACCTGAATCTCTCATCTCTGAAGTCACCAATAACACAGCAATCAGATCTGATTAATTCGTTAAACCTTTCACTGCTTACATTATAACTAATGTACGTACAAATGATAAGAGCAAACTTCTAAAAAGCTCTATGAATCCATTATATAAATCATATTCTGATTGCAATGTCAGAAATATAACTCTATCTTCAAAAAAATAAGCAACAAGCTTTAACCCAGAAACATCATATGTATGAAGAAATGAACCAGTTCTAGCGCTGGTTCATTTTCTCTATCTATTCATTTCATCATATTGTTCCATCAATCCGATGGATCCCAACTGGTATGGCGGGTTTATATTTAGCGATTCCTCATAGTTTACCAAAATCAGCTCCAGACAGATCTTTTCATCGAGAGGTCTGTCAAATATTTCCGGATTCCTTTCGTAATCCATTCTAGTGGCTGGAATCTGATAGACCATATGCCTTTCATTGATCAGGTACTGGTCTCCTCCATAGAAAAGGAGGTCAATTTCTCCAGTTCGATCCGGATCAGCAAGAGATAAGGTATGATAGAACATTTCTGCGGCCCCACCAGACATCAGGACAGTATATCTACCCCAGTCTTTTCCGATGAGGATGCTGTAGTATGACTCCTTCTTGTCTTCCACAATAAAAAGCCACTCCTCTTTCTCTTCCATGATATCGTTCATGGATTCATAGTTCCTGCTAAGGTCAATCTCTCTGATATAGTTCACCTTATACCCCTTCTCACCGATGGTGTACTTCTCCTTTGTGAGATTATGACCTGCTCTCAAGTTCTCCACCAGATCAAGCACCTGCTTTGGTATGTCCCCTCCAAGTCCTTCTGCAGGACTTGCCACGCCATAGCCGGGAATGAATTCCATGACTTTTCTCACTGTAACGACAAGGTCCTTCTCGCCGAAAGAAAAGAAAGCCAGAAATGCCATCAGCATAATCGAAGCTCCCACTACCCAGATTCCCCTGGAGTTTCTCTGGCCCCTTCTTTCTGCACCGGTTCTCTTTTTCACAGAAGAGGCGATTCTTCTTCTTGTGATCTCGTCTATAGGAAACTCCATTTCTCCACTCAGAAGATCGGATGTCTCTTTTTCATCCAGTTCATCTAGGACGCTGCTTATTCTTTCATCCATTATCATTCCCTCCCAGCAGTTTTCTCAATTTATTTCGACCTCTGGACACTTTCTTGTCTATGGTATTTTCTCTGATGCCCAGTTCATGGGATATGGATCTGGTACTCTGTCTGAAATAGTACTTTCGTATGAAAATCTCACTGTCTGGTTCCCTTAAGGTCTTTATCAGGCTTAGGATTTCCGCTATATCCTCTTTCTCGATCAGAACATCGTCAATTCCTGAATGACTGGATTCTATAGGACTGATATACTTTTCTTCGAATGACACGGAAAAAGTCTCCTTATCATTTCTGCTTCTATACAGACCAATGGCTTTTCGCTTTGCAATCACCGCAATATATCCCTTGATGGAACCTTTTCCAAGATCAATGGCATTTCTCTGCCTATAGATCTCATGAAATACATCAATCACACATTCCTCCACGTCTTCCTTTGAGGAGAAAGTGGATATTCTATTCTTCACAATATTGTAGACCATGCCCATATATAAGGTCATCATCTGATCAATCCCTTTATCCGGATTCTTTTCAATCATTTTCATCAATTCGCGATCCGACAACTAAAATTCACCTACCTTTCAAAAATTACCTTCTTACTATATATATTAGCTTATATGAAGATATTTCTGACACTATTTCTGACCCCACTGAAAATATCTTATGATGAAGGCAAAGCTCAACTTAAAAAGGTTCTCAATCATAGTACTCCTTCTGTTAGATTACAATATATTGGTATAACGAAAGAAGTATTAACAGACCTTTTGAGCAATTTAAACTTATAAAGTTTAAAAGACCATATAAACCACTTTTTTGCGGTTTATAGGCCTTTTTTTATACATCTAATTGAACATTGTCAAGGGTGACGAAACCTTCTTATAGAGTCAATGAAAAGTAAACGAAAGATAAGACATAGGGAACCGAAAGAGCTTGGTGGCAAAGACCCAAAGAGAGATACTTCCAACCATAAAATTGCTGTGGTTGTAGTCCAAGTCCGTAATAGTAACGTAGTAGCTTGGAAAGCTGGTCGTGGTTGTGTACAATCAGAAAAACAGATATCGTAATTGGGCAATATAAAGACCCATCTGCTTTGCTGTGCACAGATCCAGCTACAAATTTTAAGAAGTTCGCTTTAATTAAGGGTTAAAACAAGAAACTGTTAATGTGAGCAAAGAAGGTTATGTCAAAAAAGGCATATACCACCTACAACACGTCTATTACTTTCATAGACGTTTGGAAGATTGAATGGAAAGATTTCAAGACGTGGCTAATATATATTTGGATACCTAGCTCTACTGGTCTCGTTGGCTTCAATTAGGGAAAATTACCATATGAAAAACAAGTTGAACAAATGTTATTTCCGCTTGTAGAAAATCTGATTGTTCAACTTGTTGAAGACTTTCGTGGTTAGTTAGATTAAATTCAATACGAATAAATCTACAACGACCACTAAACCGAAGGAAATAAATCCTGCTAATTTTACTGGATGAGTAATTTTATATTTATTAAAAGGAGTTACCCTGTTTACAATTTCCCAAAACAAAGCCGTTCCGATTAAAATGATTAGTCCACCAACAATGAATGTATTTTCCATTGAATTTGCCACTCTAACAATGTGGTCAATGAATAATAACCATAAGTACCCTAAAAAGGCATTTAGAATGATGGATAGAGCAACTTCCTTTGTTTTCAATGACATTTCCCCCTTTTGAATTATCTGAATTTAATGAAATTTTATCACGTTTCATTTTATTTGTAAATTAACAATATATTTTTTAATCAAAACAAGGTATCTTCTTTATCTAAATCAACTATAGTATTTACGAAATCAATAACATCTTCTTCTTCATTAAAAAATCAATCCTTAATTTGTTAAATCAGCTGATTTACTTTTTTTCTTAATAAAAAAAGCAATGACTTGAATCATCAAAATCATTGCAATTACTTGTATGGAGCTACTAGGCGGAATCGAACCGCCGACCTGCTGATTACGAATCAGAAAGACTGTTTTCATTATCTTACTACTACTCTTCATAAACCCTTTATTCATGCCATTTAAGATGATGCACCTTAATTATCTTCTTGTAACTTCTTATGCTTTTTTGAATCTTTAGTACCCATTTAGTACCCATTTAGTACCCATTTAGTACCCATTTAAACTTGATCTTCGGCTCAATACTATCCGTTTCTCGTCTTCGGACATCCCTGTCTAAAAACTCATTTCAACAAAGTCGTCTCTCTGGAGTATCCTAAGGCTTTCAGCGAGCCTCTCATTGCACACCTATTTTGCTATACTTCCCTGCTGCTAAATACTCCTTGGATTCCATATAGGAGCCTATCTCCTTTCCATTCACATTTCAAAGACCATCTCCATTGAACACGTCTTTCCTAGAAACTGATTACTTTACAGTTAGGGAGCCTATGTTCTTTTTTATATATCGATTATTATTCAGATCTGAAATTAAGTAAAAATCAGGTTCGAGAGTTCTTTGGGCGATATCTAATTCTTTAGCGATAAAATCATTATTATAAGTACCTAATATAACAACTTCGTCATTAATCGTTGTGAATGTATCTTGCTTATGAGCATTATAGCTCCCTAACTGAAAAGTTAATGAACTAACCATATATCCAGTTACCAAAATCAGCGGAAGCGAAGGGAAGTATCTCCTAATATTATTATTAATTGATTTCTTATACTCAAAGGTATCAATGGCTTTCAGAGTTTTATTATACTCTGCAACCACTTTGTTTTTATAACCTTTTAACTTTCTTTGAGTAATAAAGGGGACCAAAAAATCTATAATAAACATACCTCCAATAAGTATTATATATATATTATAGGGGTCTTTATAGATATGAGCACCTAATATTGAATTAATTGTTGAAATGGTTCCAAAATAAATATACTTAAACACTAATTTAACAATTATCGGATCAGATGTGTCAGGGATAATTCCAGTGATTATGCTAACTACTATGTAGATTAAGTAAGCAAATCCTAAAATTGAAACGAAAGAAGTTAGAACGTTCTCTATTCTTATCTCTATCAAGAATGAAGGTAGATTGAAGAAGCTATAATATCCATCCTGATATCGATACGAAAGCAAATAAGAATATGCAGTAAGAAAAGCAATAATAAGACCATCTACTACAATGCCTTTTGTCTCTTTTTTCTCCATATACAGATATCCTCTCCTTCACCCTTCAAAGTATTTGCATTTTCTATTTCATCAGGTCCTTGTTCTTAAGTTCTTATAGGCTTCCTTGGCGATGACCTGCATGACAGAATTGTAGAAGGCTTTATCTTCAAAGAGTCTTGTGAATGACTTCATTTCTTCCGTATAGTGGGTCATGGATTCCATATAGCTGTCCTGCGCTGCCTTGTCGAATGTCTTTGGAAAGATGCTTTTCTCGAAGATCTCTGAATCATTGTGCTTTGCCTGCTTCTCCAGATTGTTTTCTTCTTTCATGATCTTATTGTAGAGCGTTTCCACGATCACACGGTCGGACTCATTGAACTTCCCTTCGAAGAGCAGGTTGATCTTGTTGATGATCTCTCCCAGAAGATCCCTCTTGTCATCTTCCTTCTCCTTGGTTCCTCCTATGACATGATGCAGATGATCTTCAGTTGGATTGAGCGTGATATCGCCTTTGAAGGTTTCTTCCAGTTTGTAGAACTCCAGCTTCAGCTTCTCGTCCAGATTCAGCTTCTCCGTCTCTGTGGGTGGAATGAGCCTTGCCAGATAGGAAGTGAAGGTGAACTCCTTGTGAAGGGGTATATCGAACATTCTCGTGATTTGCGTGATGTAGGTGTACCACTTGTTGAAGCTACGGATATTACGCCTGAACATGTATCTGTCGTTGGTGTTCAGATCGTTGTAGCGATCCACTATGGGCTTCAGAAGACTCGTCATCTTTCCAAGATCCACAGCAGTCTGATTTCCGGGCTTGAAGTTGATCTTCACGAACTTCTCGATATCCGCATCATTGTATAACTTGTACTCTCTGAGCTTCTCCTTGCTGAGATAGATCTTGTCGACGTCTATCTCCTCACCGAGGCTCGTCTCCTCATAGAAGGGCTCAAAGGCCTTCTGGATGTCCTCATTGGTGTTCACGAAGTCCAGTATGAAGGTATCGTTCTTTCCAGGGTGGATTCTGTTCAGTCTTGACAGGGTCTGTACCGCCTTCACTCCATTTAGTCTTTTGTCCACGAACATGGAGTGGAGAAGGGGTTCATCAAATCCGGTCTGGTACTTCTCAGCAACGATGAGCATGTTGAAGTCATCATGGAAGACTTCCGGAAGCTGCTTTTCGTTGACCGGGGTTCCATCCTTGCTGCGATTCATGCCTGATTCCGTATATTCTGCCTCACCATCCTTCACGACACCGGAGAAGGCCACCAGAATGTCCACATCGTCGTAGTTCATTCTTTCGAGGTAGTTCTTGAATTCATGGTAATATCGCACAGCATGGAGTCTGGAAGCCGTGACGACCATGGCTTTCGCTCGTCCTCCGATCTTGTCCTTGGTGATGCTTCTGAAGTGTTCTATGATGATGGCCGTCTTCTGCTGCAGGTTATGCGGATGAAGCGACTCGAATCGCTTGACGGTCTTGGCTGCAAGAGAAACCGGAACCTCTGGATTGTCTGGAGTCTTCTTGGCGATTCTGAAGCAGGTCCGATAGGTCATATAGTTCTTCAGCACATCCAGAATGAATCCTTCTTCTATGGCCTGTCTCATGCTGTATACATGGAAAGGGTGGAAGGTTCCGTCCAGCGCTTCTGTCCCGAACATCTCCAGCGTTTTCTCCTTAGGTGTTGCCGTGAATGCGAAGAAGCTCAGGTTTCTGTGTCTTCCATGTGTGATGATTTCCTGGATCAGTCTGTCTTCTCCGTCCAGAATTTCTGATTCCAGCTTCCCTTCGATCTCCGCATACTCCCGTAGCGCTTCCTGGGTGTCTGCAAGAGCTGTCTTCAGCTTCATGGCGCTTTGGCCTGTCTGGCTGGAATGCGCTTCGTCCACGAGTATGGCGAAGTTTCTTCCGTTGTTGTCATCGATCTCCTGATAGATCACAGGGAATTTCTGTAGAGTGGTCACGATGATCCGTTTGCCGTCGTTTATGGCATCTCTGAGGTCCTTGGAGGTCTTGTTGTTTCCTATGGTCTCCACCAGTCCTGACTGGTGCTCGAAGCTTGAAATCGTGTCCTGAAGCTGACTGTCGAGGACCTTTCTGTCCGTCACGACAATGACCGATGCGAAGATGGATCGGTTGTCATCATCATGAAGACTGGCCAGTCGATAGGCTGTCCAGGCGATGGAATTGGACTTTCCTGATCCTGCAGAGTGCTGAATCAGATAGTTGCTTCCGCTTCCGTTTTCTCTCACATCTGCTATGAGCTTTCTCACCACATCCAGCTGATGATATCTGGGGAAGATGAGGGTCTTCTTCTTTTCGGTCTTTTCCTTTCCGTCTTTCACGACTTTGACTTCCTTGACCTGAAGATGGATGAACTTCTGAATGATGTCGAGGAGGGAATCCTTCTGGAGGACTCTTTCCCAGAGATAGGAGGTGGCATACCCTTCGGCATTCATGGGGTTGCCCTTACCGCCGTTTGCACCGGCTCCTGCGCTTCCCTGATCAAAGGGAAGGAAATAGGTCTTCTTTCCATCAAGTCTGGTGGTCATGACGACGTTATAGAGATCCACACCGAAGTAGACGAGGATTCTTCTGTTGAACTGGAATACCAGCTCTTTGGGATTGCGATCATACATGTACTGGTTCCTGGAATTGTCGATGGACTGTCCTGTGAGCTGATTCTTGAGCTCCAGAGCGACGATCGGAATGCCGTTCAGGGACAATACCATGTCCACGGAGTTGTTGTTGTCATTGGAATAACGGAACTGCCTGGTCACATGGAGCGTATTCTCTCTGTAGAGGTCCCAGAGCCTCATATTCAGCTCAGATTCGGGTTTGAAGTAGGCTACCCTGAAGTCTATGCCTCTGTACTTGAAACCGTGTCTGAGGACGTGTATGAGCCCGAAATTGGTGATGGCATCGTTGATAGCCTTATAGAACTTCTTCTCGATGTCGGATACCGTCATACGCTCAAAGCGATCCCATTCCTTGGGTTGAGTAGCCTTCACATAGGTGATTAACGTTCCCATATCCAGTGCTTTATCCTTGTCGTATTTCTTCATGTCACCTTTCTGATAGCCTCCGGCTGGAGATAGCAGGTAGGTTTCAATGTCCTGTTCGAATCGTATTTCCTTATATTCCATTATGATCCCTCCCTTTACTTAACCTCTTTCTTTCCGGTTACGTATTCATAGATGACTGATTTCTTATATGACTGTAGTTCATCTATTAATGACTCTTTCTTTTCAATTAATATATCTATATTGCTCAAGTTATTGTGTAGCTTTTCAGCAATTGCTTCTTGGATATTAACAGGTGGAATGCATACATCTAAATTAAGTATTACTTTGGCAGACAATCCAGGTTGAGCTGCTGATTGAGAGTATTGATTTAAGTTCATGAATTGAAGGAAATAGAAGTAAAATGATGAGGAATACTCTTCTTTAATTTTAGTTACCAATGCATGTTCTGTAGCCCAAAATCGATCATTCGCAAACTGTATGTTTCCACATAATGCACCTTGTCTCCCAATAAGTATCGATTCACCTTCTCTATTATATTCATTGTAATACCCTCTGATACCATTACCGCCATATACAGGGAACTTACCTTCTTGTTCTATTTGATCAGAAATCAGGTTATCACCGCTTTTCATATAGCAAATATTCTTTAATTTTACTATTCCCCAATTACTCGGAATCTCTCCTATCCACTCTATACCCGAATCTCTCATCTCCACATTCTTTTCCAGTCCCTTTGTCACCGCTTCTGTGATGATGGACTGCTTGAGAAGTTTGTAATCTTCGATGGTTGATTTTGTTTGTTCGAGTATAAAGTCGATTTTTTCGACTTTCTCACTTATTACATGAGATATCTTTATTTGCTCATATCTATTTGGGTATGGTATCAAAATGGTGTTTAATTTACCCATAGATATTCTCATGCGAAGTTCCATTATTCCATTGCCATACCCTTTTAAATTTTCCTGAAACTGTTTTGTTTGAAAAAGCCAGTTGAAATATTCAACATTATCAGTGTCACTTCGAGGTCTTAGCATATAATAAACTGGACTTACTGCTCCAAAATATTTAGATAATCCTATAGAACCAATAATAGCGTTCATACTATTTAGTACAATATCTCCTGGATAAGCTAATTTATAAGATGTCAAATCTTCCTTTGATTTGTTCCCAATATCGCCTTTTTCTGAATATGGAATAACACCTCTATCATTCGTAAGAGAAAGTATAAAGTCAGTTTTCACAGGCTTATTCATCTCTTTTCTTTCAATGAGAATATTCTTTATTCTATCTAAATCCCAATCATCAGGTATCTCTCCAATCCATTCAACGCCACTATTCTTCATCTCTCTACTCACTCTTTTCACCATCCTTCTCAAAAAGAGCTCTCAGAGAAGCCATGAGTTCCTTTTCCACTTCCAGAATTCTCTCAGCAATCACCTCAGACTTTTCAGGAGCAACGTACTTATAGAAGTATCTGGTGAATGGAATCTCATATCCGACCTTGGTCTTACCCTTGTCGATCCACGCATCTGGATTGAAAGGTTTTACTTCTCTTTCAAAATAGACATCGATGTCTTCTGTCAGTGGAATATTTTCCGTATCTTTCAGGCTCTTATCAGCTACAGGCTTACCTTTCTTCAGGATCATCTTTCCGTTCTCATCTCTTTCAGGAGATTCAATGACAATCTTATTGAATCCGAAGTCTACGGTATCGAATATCTTGGACTCTGTTTTCAGATTTCCATCTTCGTATTCTTTGTTTTCAAATTCAAGATAGGTCTTGATGATAAGGTCTCTTGCATTGTCTGTGATATCATTTCGCTTACTTCCAATGGACTTTCTTCTCTTTTCAAAGCAGTTGGATGCATCAATGAGCTGAACCTTACCAGCACGATAAGAAGGCTTGTCCTTGTCCAGCACCCATAGATACGTTGTGATGCCGGTATTGTAGAACATATCCGTTCCCAGCTGCACAATGGCATCCAGCCAGTCATTCTCTAGAATGTATCTTCTGATCTCGGAAGGTCCTGATCCCGCATCTCCGGTGAATAGAGGACTGCCGTTATGAACAATACACATTCTTCCGGTATCTTTCAGCTTCTTCAGGCCGTTCAGCGTAAAGAGCATCTGTCCATCGGATACTGGAGGAAGTCCCATGCCGAATCTCCCTTTGTCTCCGGTCTTCGCCTCTTTTTCCACAGCAGGTTTGGAGGATTTCCAGTCAATTCCGAAGGGGGGATTCGATATAACAAAGTCGAAGGTATATCCACTGAACTTGTCATCAGCGAGAGTATCTCCCTTTCTCATGTTATCCGCATCTTCTCCACGGATCAGTGCATCAGCTTTTGCGATGGCGAAGGTCTGCGGATTGATCTCCTGCCCGAATGACGTTACTTCAGCATCCTTGTCAAACTGGGTCAGTCTTTCATCCATACAGCCAAGCATCTGGCTTGTCCCCATTGCCATATCGTAAACGGTCTTGACTACTCCGTCATTGATGAGAGAAACCCTCTCTGACTCCACAAGAAGATCCACCATGGTATAGATGATGTCTCTTGATGTGAAATGGGCTCCAGCTTCCTCATTGTAGGACTCTGAGAACCTTTTGATGAGGTCTTCGAAGATATACCCCATATCGACGGAAGTGATCTTCTCAGGGCTCATATCGGCCTTTTGCGTGTTGAACTCCTGGATGATGTAGAACAGCTTCCCGTTGTCGGCAAGATTTCTGATCTCCACATCGAATTTGAAGTTCTCGAGGATTTCCTGGACGTTGTCGGAGAATCCGGCAAGATAGCTTCTGAAGTTTTCTTCTATATTGTTCGGATCCGCAAGAAGATTATTGAAGTCGAATCTGCTTACGTTATAGAACTGGTAACCGGAAGCCTTTCGAAGGAAGCCGTCCTTCACCTCAAAATGCTTGACCTGCTCATAAGTATTCAGCACTGCCTCTCTGGTGGGCTTCAGACAGTCGTTGAATCGTTTGATCACCGTCATAGGGATAATAATGTTACCGTACTCATGGGGCTTGTAGAGCCCTCTCAGCATGTCTGCAATGTTCCATATGACAGAAGATTTTTCTGCTATGTTGATTCCCACCTTCGCTCTAAGTTCCACTCCGGTTTCAAATACTTCCACTTCACTCATTGTTTGTTCCCCCTGTTATTCTTCTTACTTCTTCATGATTGTTGATATTGTATGTAGCTTCAGCTGCCATAGCGATCTGCTTCATTTCGCAGACAGCTCATTCACTTTTCTTTGTTCCTCTTTTGTCAGATTTCTGGGCGGATTGGACTTATAGATCAGCACATTATCATAACCTACCTTGACCCTGTTTTCAGATACATAACGCTCACCGAAGATATCTTCGTACAGAATCGGCGTAAACAGATCATGCTCCATATCCGTCATTTCCTTTGCGTATTTGATATATACAGCCGGAAAACCGATGTCTTCATTAAACTCCAGCTGATAGGCCTCATTGACACCCAGAGAACCGATCTCATGGGCATTCATGACTTTAAGCCCCAATAGGCCCGAACTCTCTTCCATAATACTCGAAACGTACTTCACATTGAATGCGGGTCCTGTCCCGATATTTATGATCTCCACTTGTCTTTTCGGTTTCATCTCAGTAAGCACTCTTAGTTTCAGAACAGGACGGTTCTGAAGATTTATCTGTTCATGCACTTTACGAAGAGATGCTCTTGAGAAATATAGACTTGCAGCAAATCCCAGGACTGCAACTGCTGCAATAATCCCATTCAGCCAGATATCGATGGTCAGTATAACCGTATTCTGAACTCCTCCAAACATTATCCGATACCTCCAAGTACGTTTAGAATTATTATCTCATATTACGTTCCAGTATATCAAATTAGTTTTATTGTGTTTCATTACAAAACCAACATTTATACCATATCTTTGAGTGAAAGTCTTATATATCATTTCATTTCGATATCAGAGTGCCAGTATGTCTTAAAAAAACAGAAAAATTTTTCCGGGGGTCCTGCCACCTTTCTGTGAAGATCTTCAGAACGTTTAACGGCCTAGGGGTCTGTGGAAATGCCAACAAAGTACATTAGCTGGCTTTTATATGTTTTCCTAAATCCATTGAATACCAACGGTTTTCTTTATTTCAACAGAAAGATTCAAAGGATTTCCAGTTTATAATGCCAGCTTACCGCTGGTTTTATATATATATTATCATTTTCGAGGAGGTACAAACATGTACAAGAATGTGAACAGTCGTGGCATACCGAAACCGAAGGAGGTGGAACCGATCAAGAAAATGAAGGACATCGAGAAGATCAAACAGTATCTTCGTGGCAAAGACAACAGAAGGGACTATCTGATGTTTGTCCTGGGTATCAATGTAGGTCTTCGTGCAGGGGATCTCCTGAAGCTTAGGATCTCTGAAGTGTATTCAGGGTCAGATGTGAGAGAAACGGTCAGAATCACGGAGGAGAAGACGAAGAAGGTACGCGAGTTCACGCTGAACAGAAACGCTTCAGCCGCCATCACGTATTATCTGGAAGGCCTTTCTGAGATCAATACCGACTGCTATCTTTTCCCCAGTCAGAAGGGTGGACATCTCTCCGTGTCCTCAGCGCACAAGATCATCAAGAATCTGCTCAGGGAACTCCACATAAAAGGAAACTACGGCACACATACCCTGCGCAAGACGTTTGCCTATCACATCTATGTGAGTCAGGCTGGATCGAATCCCATGATTCTCTCCACTCTGCAGAAGATGCTGAACCATTCCAGTCAGCTTACGACACTCCGCTATATCGGCATCACCAAGGAAGTCATCGAAGACATCTACAACAGCATAAATCTCTAGCCTCCTTCATCCATATGGATCATGAAGGAGGTTTTTATTTTTCAGCATTAAAAGGAGGATTGAACAATGAACACCAACATTTCAAGAAAAATCAGCCATCAGGCAGCATCCATGACTGTAGAGGATGCCTATCAGACACTTCAGGACACGATTTCCAATCTCAGCTCCAGCAAGGCATGGACCGAGTATCTTGACTTCCAGTCCAGATTTCACAACTACAGTTTCCACAACATCCTGCTGATCAAGTCTCAGAATCCGTCAGCCACATTCATTGCCGGATACAGGAAGTGGCAGAACCTCGAACGGCAGGTCAGAAAGGGGGAGAAAGGGCTTCGCATACTTGCTCCGGTCATTTCAAAGAAAAAGGAACCCGATTCTGAAGAAGATCCTACCTTCATCAGAGGGTTCCGACTTGTATCTGTGTTTGATCTGTCTCAGACGGATGGAAGCGAAGAGCATCTTCCGCTCATCATTACAGGGCTTCGTCACTCCGTAAAGGGAGAGGAGGAAATCTATGAAGAACTCAGATCGAACATTCCGCTGAAGATCATCGAAGTGGAGCACCTCTCCTCCAAAGGCAGTTATAACCTCTCTTCGCAGCGTATCAGGATCCGTTCCGATCTGTCCACTGTGCAGAAGATCAAGACACTGATTCATGAGTATGCACACCATGTTCATCACACTTCCTACAAAGGACAGGAGTCCTACAGCGCATCCGAGGTGATTGCAGAAAGTTCCGCATACATTGTCTGCCGCTTTCTCGGAATCGATACTTCAGACTACTCCGCGCTCTACATTGAATCCTGGAAAGACAAGACAACCGATATTGCCGCCATAGGCATCAAGGTCCAGAAGGTATCCTCTGACATCATCAGTCACTTCACTGCTCAACATGATCCGGGAATCGAGAAGGAGGTGTCTGCCATCTAGCATCCGTTGTCGCAAGAACTTCTGCTGTAAAGGAGGAAACATGAAACAGTACAATCCGGTCCAACTGCTTCCACAGGAATGCGGAGGAGACTATACGTTCATTTCACAGATCTATATCACCAGAGGCTTCAGAAATGCCTTCCAGGAGAGCTGTGATCTGCTCGTCACAGTTTCTCTGGATATGATCCGTAAACAGCGTGTAGAGAGCTCTGACGGTGCTGATTACCTTCAGGTTCTTGAGCATGAAGGGATCCGGTTCTGGTGTATCGACGACGTTTCACATCTGACATTTCTTCTACCTGAAGAATATTGAGAAGAAATCATGAGAGGCTGGTATATCCGGCCTCTTGATCTTTTAAAGAAATAAATTGAAAAGGAGTCAATCAGAATGAATTATTCGAATCTAACAGATAAGGAACTGCTGCAGATAGTCATAAATGAAAGGTCTTCAGAAAGTATTGCGGAGGCTCTGCTTGATCAGTACCAGAGTCTTCCTGGAGTGCTGATGGAGTCTTCTGAGGAGGAACTCCTCACTATTAGAGGTCTAGGCATTAAGAAAATCCAGAGGCTCAAGGCCATTCAGGAACTCTCCAGGAGAGTATTCGTAAAAGGAAATCCGGAAGGATACATGATCAAAGGACCCGAAGATATCGGAGCCCTCATGATACCCATGATGCGATTCCTGAAGGAGGAGCATCTGAAGGTTCTTCTCCTGAACACCAAGAACAAGGTCATTTCCATAGAGACCGCTTCCATCGGATCTCTGAATGCCTCCATCGTCAGTCCACGTGAGATATTCAAGCTCGCGATCCGGAAAAGTGCTGCTTCCATCGTCCTCGTACACAATCATCCCTCCGGGGAGACGATGCCCAGTCAGGAGGACATCAGCGCCACTGCGCGAATTAAGGAATGTGGAAAAATTCTAGGAATCACACTGCTTGATCATGTGATCATCGGAGACATCTACCATTACAGTCTGAGAGAGAATGGGTTTCTTTGAACCCATCCCGTATTTAAGGAGGTATTAGTATGTCTGAAAAAGAAATGAAGAGAAGAAAGATTGCAAGAGCAGTTATGAGGAGAGCATGGTATACCTTCAGAAGAAGCTGTCTAAGCTGGAGAGTCTGCCTCCAGATGGCCTGGAGAACCGTCCGATGCATGCAACCAGTGTACTACAGCAAAGTCCATGGAACGACTTATGAGAACAGACAGGATACGCTAAGATCGCTTCTGAATTGCCATGAAGAGGATATACGCCTGTTCTTTCAGAGAGAAGAAGACAATGCATACGACAAGAATGCCATCAGAATTATCGCTGAAGTTAAGAATCGGTATGAAGCACAGATCGGTTATGTATCCAGAGAATGGGCAAGAAGAATCGCACCTTATCTGGATCAGGGCCATGAAGCAATAGTCCTGATCTCTCAGATAACCGGTGATCCGGAAAGAGGAAGGTATCTTGGAGTAAACTATGAGTTCAGCCTTGCTGACATAAGATGATTAATTGCATCAATCAAAAGGGAACCACTCAGGCTCCCTTTTGTTCTCTTTTTTGCTTTTATGTTTCTGTCTCTCGCTAGTAGCATCTGATAGAGGATCCGATGCTATTTATTGTTTTCTGAACCATTCTTCTAATCTGAAAGGGTATGATGCTCCATTGGAACCATGCTGTAATGAATATATATTCGTTTTTTTAATGTTGTATCCAGTGAGGTGATTTAGTGCTATAAGATACTTAGATTGAATCATAGGTAAAGGCATTTCCTGTGTCACTGATCTTTAATGAATTAAGACGCACTGCCCGGTTTCATCCTCTATCTGAACTGGAAGAATGTCGCTTTCCGCATAGAGAAAGTGGAATCCAGTCTGAAGAATGATTTTTTTATAAGAAGTTATCGTTCTCTCAGACAGGCTAATATTCTTGAATTCTCCATTGAGGTAACGCAGGACACGCTTGCAGGTCTTCTTTCTCTTACGGGATAATGCACTCATGTCATCAATGATGGCGTACAGTTTATACTTGGTCGTAATAATTCGATCCAGTCCTAAGGAAGAAAGGAAGCTCTTAATATGGAAAATCTGATGTTCTTTGCTCAAGGCGATTTCCAGCCTGGTGAACCCTTCTGGAAACTCGTAGTTGGCTAAGGTTTTCTTGACATCTGTCTTTAGAGGACTACCCTTTGTCTTCTCTTCCACTCGCAGAACAGAATAACCTTGTGGGAGATTCAGTGTTTGCTCCAGATTAATTCCTCTTATGGATTGCTGAAGACTCTTATCATATACAATTAGCTGCCGACCTGACTTCATGCGGTTTTTCCCGGTATGAAAGTATATCGATCCCTCGTTCTTATATGTTAAATCTGCAATTTGATAGGGAAGCTTTTTGAGTTTAGCGAGAGTGTCGAAACGCCTTCTGTTATTTTCTGAAGTGTCCGTGATATCAACTGTCAACTCGTCTCTGGAAAGTCCCCATTCACTCCATGGTGGAAGTTTTTTTACGTCAATAGCATATCGTAATTCATTATGAATCTTACCAGCAAGTTCGACGTAGTCTGTGTGGAAGTAAAAGTAAGCATTATTACCAAAATATAGATCAGGCAAAGAAAGGGAAAGAAGAAGATCTCCCATTTTTTCCGCATATCTCATGTATTCAATGTGGATGCATCCAGAATCCATTGATAGAGTACCAAAACCATATTTTTCCTGTCTTTTCTTGTACTTCGTTTCACAGTCCTGTCTATAGAATCGACTTCTTTTCCATGAAGAAGCCTTGTGGTTTAGTGCATCGATGCCAACGCCGCTGATGAAGATTCGCACCATGTCTATTGCCATTCATTTTCACCTTTCCTTACGAAGGATCGGATCAGGATTTACCTGATCCGATTCTTACGATTTCACTGAATTTTTTTCCTGAAATATTGCTATATTATAATCCACAGAAATTAATTACGGCTGATGAGTTTTGATTGTTAGTATTCCTAAGCTTCAGCGGTGTGCTTTTTATTCGCTCACCTTCCTTAGCCTATACTCCTTGGCGATATTCTGCTTAGCCAGCATATTTTCAAGAGATGTTCTTTCGAGTGTCTTCTCAACAAGTTCCACGTCCACGACGTACCTGTTTCCGATCATGAGGAACGGAACATCACCTCTTCTGATGGCATTTCGTAGAGCGTTTTGAGATAACCCCAGAGTGACAGACGCCTCTTTAATGAGCATTTTTCTACCCATACTACACCTCACTATTTTCTTCTGGAAAAAGATCTTCTTCGCGTAAATCCAGAACCTCGCATAAGGAGTCCCGCCATCGGGGGAAGAACGGTTTAAGCCCTTTTAGGGCTTGGTAAAAGTCCGAAGGAGATATCCCAGCTTCCATTGCAATTTTCATGTTGGAAACCTGTCGGGCTTGAACTGCTTTTTCGTATAATTCTCTGTTCATATTTTCACCTCGTCTATTGACATTTGTCATTTTTCTTGATCTAATTATATTAGATATTTTTAATCACGTCAAGCGATGCTATTAAAATATTTTATATAATTTCGCCAAATTAAAGGGGGTTATCATGACAGATCTTTCTAATATTTATCCACATTACTTAGAACCTGAACTTAGTCTTATACTGGATATGAACAGTAAACTTACGGATTTTCGGATAAGCATAATCAATCAAGATGCTGAAAACACAACTCTGGATAATGAATGGCTTGAATTGAGAGGAACCAGAATAACTCAGAAGAGAGGTGATCTTTTTCTGAACTTCATAAACAATGACTTCACTGACTATTCAGATTTCTTTAAGTTTGCTTCGATTTACGGTATAAATGGACTTATTCGATACGCCTCCAACTCTTCTGAAATAACCCAATATCTTGATCAGAGCAATGAGATCAGAATCAAAAGCTTTGTACCAGAAAAAGTGATTATTACTTTTATCGAAAGAGTATTTCATGATCATGGAGATACATTCACTAATGCGAAAGTCTTGTTCTGGAAAATACTAAATAGTTATCTTGAATCGAAATCAGAAGCTGTAAACAGCGCAAAAAGCTCCCTTGAAATCTACTTCGATAACTGCGCATCAGAATTTCACAAACCTCTTTCCCGATACAGTGGTGCAATCAGAATAGAATATGAAGCAAACAAACAGATCAAATCGAACGGGGATATGGAAAATGTTTTTAACAAGGTATTTTACAGTACCGACATATTGGCTGTCGTATACCATGACTTTTTTGCTGCTCTGGAAAACTCTTCATTCAATGTCTGTAAGAACTGTGGGATAGTCTTCACTCCTAGATCCAGAATTGATGAAACATACTGTGACTCCTGCAAGTCCCTGGCTTATGAAAACAAGATCAAGGATGATCCCATTCTTGCAGCTTATAATGCTGCATATAAGGCTCGTCATAAAGAAAGGCAGCGTAATATCAAGGCTCTCAAAGCCAGCAACGGCTCGGATGCTGATATTAAGATCTGGGAAAATACATTTAATTCATGGATCGATTATGCTAAGAGCAAAAAGCAAGAAGCCCAGGACGACAAAATCACAGTAGAAGAATTCAAGAAATCATTGAAAGTCAGATTGGAGGATATACTAAATGGGACATATCGAAAAACGTGGTAGTTCCTATAGACTTCACGTCAGCTGTGGTTATGACTCCAAAGGAAAAAAGAAGTATAAACGGAAAACCGTCAACCTCTCCCATCTAACTGCACATAAACAGGAGATTGAAGCCAGGAGGCTCCTAGCATTGTTTGAAAATGAGGTTCTACAGGGTTCTATTCTGGACGGAAACAAAATAACCTTTGAAGAGTTCATTACCCTGTGGATCAATGATCATGCGAGAATAAAGCTCGAGCCTAAAACACTGTTCAGTTATCAGTCTGAACTGGAAAAAAGGATTATCCCGGCTCTGGGACACATTAAACTGAGCAGACTTACACCGAATCATCTGATTCAGTTTTACAATAATCTCAGAGAAGAAGGAGTAAGACTCGACTACAAGTATCGAGCAAAAGCCAACTTCTTCGAAATATTGAAAAAGAACAACTACAGTGAACAGTCTCTGATGGAGCTTTCTTCCATCAACAGAAAAAACCTGAAGAAGATCAGGGACAGAGAAAATATGAATCCATCTATCGCTGAAAAGATATCTGAAGGACTTCAGATTCCTATCAGTAAACTCTTCGAAAAGATTGAATCAAAAAAAAGACTCTCGGATCGAACCATCCAGCTCAACCAGAGAATCATAAGCAGTATCCTGACTACAGCAGTTCATTGGCAGTTCATCGTCAGTAATCCTGCATTGCGTGTTCAACCCCAGAAGGTCGAGAGAAAAGAGGCTTCCCATTTCGATCTCGAACAGACAGAGTATCTTCTGCAGCTCATGAACGAAGAACCTCTGAAATACCGAACCATGGTTTATATCACTGTATTTGGTGGTCTACGCCTCGGTGAACTGAACGCTCTCGAATGGAAGGATATCGATTGGGATACAAACTCAGTCTCCATAAGTAAAGCTCTGCAATATCTTCCTAATAAAGGTGTTTTCATCAAGAAGCCGAAAAACAGTACAAGCAAACGTAAAATCATGCTACCTGCTTCGGTGATGAAGATTCTCAGAGAATATAAGGTATGGCAGAACAGCAATAAAGTCACTCTGGATAACCTGTGGAATGAGTCGGATTATGTATTCACTCAGGATGACGGGACAATAATCTTTCCTGATACCATTAGTAAGTGGTTTTCCAAATTCATTTCCAGCCATAATTCCAGCATCGAGCAAGGTAGTATCCTTGAAGAAAAGAAGAAGAA
This sequence comes from Proteiniclasticum sp. C24MP, assembly GCF_043951855.1. NCBI lineage: Bacteria > Bacillati > Bacillota > Clostridia > Eubacteriales > Clostridiaceae > Proteiniclasticum > Proteiniclasticum sp. C24MP. The sequence goes on along the minus strand of NZ_JBINJW010000019.1, from coordinate 16,916 downwards.
GAAACTCCTTCTCCCAAAAGTATCATTTCACGGGTTACGTCACACCAATGCCACTCTTCTGATGAGCCAGAATATCGATCTTGCAACTGTTTCGAAGCGATTAGGCCATGCCAATATTACAACAACATTGAACATTTATACCCATACTCTGGAAAAGCTTGATCAGACGGCCTCAGACTCTCTGGAAAGCCTCTTCAGCAAAGATAAGAAAACTGTTCAAAAGAAGATTTAAGGGTATCTGTAGATATCCTTTTTTCTATAACCTTGTGAAAATCGACACTACACCATTCTCTTTACTGATCTCCTGGATTCTTCTCCTGAGATAGTTGTAAAAGAATTCCTTTCTTAGCCCATCTATCAGCGTGAGCTTTGCACTTCCCCCTTCATAAAGCATCCAATCGATTTCGGCTGCCATTTTCGGAATATTCATGATCAGATCGTCCCTTACATCGTCTCCGACCTCCGTAATATCGAATAAAGCCTGCAGAAGACTATCTCCTATCCATGATACTTCTCTGTCATCTCGAATTTTAAAGTTTATGTTCAGCTCTTCTAGAGCTCTTACTGCCTCTACAGTGTCATAATCCTTAATCTCTATGATCATATTGAACCCCCTTCCATCCAAAAGAAACAATCCATAGCATTGTGGTACCCATTTAGTACCCATTTCAGGCAATTTTCCTCAATATAAAAAATGAACAAGATAAACCAAACGCTGTAAGCATTGATATACCTTGTTCTAACTGGAGCTACTAGGCGGAATCGAACCGCCGACCTGCTGATTACGAATCAGCTGCTCTACCGACTGAGCCATAGTAGCGTATTAACTCGTACTCATATATCTTAGTGTATTCTGAAGAATTTTGCAATGGTCGAGGATTCCAAATCTCAAAAAAATCATAAGGAAACAGCGGACATGAACCTCTGAAATCGGTTCATATCCGCCATATATGGTTATCCTTCCACATGCACTCTTTCCATGAGCTCTTCCAGGCTCAGCATGGAGACCGCATCATGGACATAGGATTTGAATGTCCTGATACCGTCTTTCTCCTTCATTCTATCTTCCGCAATTTCCGAAGCCACTCCCATGACCGCCGCACCTAAGGTGGCACTCAGGAAGTAGTCCTTCGTAAGGCCGGAGTAAGTCGCCATGATGGAAGCCACGGAAGAACCGGCTCCACAGATTTTCTTGAGTCTTGCATTCCCGTTTGAAACTCTTGCCACTCTTTCTCCATCTGTGATGATATCCGTCTTCCCCGTCATGACCACCACCGTATCCAGCTTCTTTGCCAGTTCAATGCAGTACTTCTCTCCATCCCGTTCATCCTCAAAGGAATCAATTCCCTTGTTCTTTGTGTCATATCCCAGGATGAATTTGATTTCACCGAGATTACCCTTGAGAATGGATACCTTCACCTTTTCAAGAAGATGGCTGATGGCATATTTTCTGAAAGAAGATGCTGTGATGGCAGCAGGATCCAGAATCACCGGAACACCTGCTCTATTGGCCGTGATCCCCGTCATGGTCATGATATCCAGATATTCTCTGTTAATGGTGCCGAAATTCATCACCACGGCATCAGAGCCTGAATACTCCACCATTTCATGGGCTTCCGAGATCTCATCTGTCAGAACTGGTGATCCTCCGGAATGAATGCACATATCCACCAGGTCCAGAACTGTGACGTAATTGGTCAGAAAACAGACCAGAGGATACCTTTCCTCAAACTTCAATGCATAGAGTTTTCTCATCTCTTCCTTCAGTTTCATAGTATCCTCCTAAACCGCCAGATCCTCATAAGCAACATCAACGATATCCGCTCTTTCTCTTACCTGCTCATTGGTCAGAATGGAAAGTGTATCTAGAAGATGATGCTTGTAGGTGTAATATCCGTCTCCCTTTTCTCTCATGGTATCGGCAATCTCTCCCGCAATTCCCATGATGATGACACCCGTCATGGCACTGTAGAAGTAATCATCCGTGACACCACTGAAGGTGCCGACAAGAGCGCCTATGGTGCATCCGGTACCGATGACCTTTGGAAGGTTTTCCGATCCGTTTCTGATGCGTGCTACACGATTTCCATCACTGATCACATCTTCTATGCCTGTCATAGCCACTACGCAGTTATACTTCTTCGCCAGGGCAACCACATACTTCTCCGCTTCCGATTCATCTTCATTGGAATCCACCCCCTTGGATGTGGTTTCCACCCCAAGGCACGCCTTTACTTCTGCAAGATTTCCCTTGATTACGGAAATCTTAAGTTCCTCCAGCATTCTTCTTATGGAAGCTGATCTAAAGGGTGTCGCTCCGGCTGCCACTGGATCAAGAATGATGGGTATGCCCAGCTCAGTGGCTTTCCTTCCCGCTTCGATCATGGCATTGACCTGCTTGTTGGTCACAGTTCCGATGTTGAACACCAGAGCATCCACCTTGGCGTATTCCACCACTTCAGCCGCATCAATGGGATCATCTGTCATTACAGGTGTTCCACCGAAGTAGGATGTGATGCTGGTGAGCTCATTGGCGGTGACATAATTTATCAGGAAATCCACCAGTGGATTCTCCTGCTTGGCTTTGTCCATTAGTTTTATAATCTGATCTATATGCTTCATTAGTAGTTTCCTCCAGAATCGATATTTTTCCGTGCAATTCTCTGCACGATAGGAAAGTATATAGACAGAACCTCCTGAAGACAAGGACATCACGAAATTATAATACTCTGTTCAGAATCTTTTCACCGGTTTCTCTCTATATTTCGCTCATTACGGGTGAATGAGCGAATTCTTTATCATGGAAAGACAGGTCTGGACTTCCTTATCCATACGCAAAGAAACATCCTATGATTTTCAAATCATCAGAATCTCAGACTTTCATTCGAAAATTATCATTTCAATCTAATTCGTTATTAATTTAACGAAAATAACGATTTTATACTCTGTTTCCACTGTTTTCCTCCAGCAAAAACATTGCAATAGAATTTCAAATTCACTGAATTATTCAGTTAATTTATCAACTTTTTAAATATGTAACCGTTTAATTCTACATTTATTATAATTGTGTTATTTTTATCACAATATTTTAAGAGATTCCATTGACTCTTCATTTTTCCGGTGCTATGCTTTTATTGTCAATAAATTAACAAAGGATGTGTTGAAAATGAATCCGATCACCACAGTAGAGGAACTGGAACTTTCCATGGAGGACCTCAGAGCACAGCAGCAGAAATTCGCCGCTTTCTCCCAGCAGCAGGTGGATGAAATCTTCAGGCAGGCAGCACTGGCTGCAAACAATCATAGAATTCCCTTAGCCAGAATGGCTGTTGAAGAAACAGGCATGGGCATTGTTGAAGATAAGGTCATCAAGAACCACTTTGCCTCTGAGTACATCTACAATCAGTATAGAAATGATAAGACCTGCGGTGTCATCGAAAGAGATGATTCCTTCGGTCTGGTCAAGATCGCTGAACCCATCGGTGTGGTGGCGGCGGTGATCCCTACCACAAATCCCACCTCTACCACAATCTTCAAAGCGCTTCTTGCCTTAAAGACAAGAAACGCCATCATCTTTTCTCCACATCCCAGAGCAAAGAAATCCACCATCGCTGCAGCCCAGGTCATTCTTGACGCCGCTGTAAAAGCTGGTGCACCAGAAGGCATCATACGCTGGATCGACAAGCCTTCTCTTGAGATGACACAGAAGGTCATGTCCTCTTCTGACATCATCCTCGCCACCGGTGGTCCTGGTATGGTGAAAGCAGCCTACTCCTCCGGAAAACCCGCCATTGGTGTTGGTGCCGGTAATACGCCAGCCATCATCGATGAGACTGCCCATATCAAAATGGCCGTGAGCTCCATACTTCTTTCCAAAACCTTCGACAATGGCGTCATATGCGCTTCAGAGCAGTCCATCATCGTAGTGGATGAGGTTTATGAAGCAGTGAAGAAAGAGCTGTCGGAAAGAGGTGCCTATCTTCTGTCTCAGGAGGAAACCGAGGCAGTTCGAAAGATCATCCTGAAAAATGGAACCATCAATGCAGATATCGTAGGTCAGAGCGCATCTACCATCGCTTCCCTTGCAGGCCTAGAGATTCCAGAAAGCAGCAAGGTGCTCATCGGAGAAGTGGAAAGCATCACAGAGGAGGAACCCTTTGCCCACGAGAAGCTCTCCCCCATCCTCGGCATGTACAGAGCTTCTGATTTCCATGATGCCCTGGAGAAGGCGGATGCGCTGGTCAAGCTTGGCGGATTCGGACATACTTCCGTTCTCTATACCGACCAGATCCGATCCAAGGACCGTATGGAGACTTTCGGAAACCGCATGAAGACAGGCCGAACCATCATCAACATGCCTTCTTCCCAAGGAGCCATAGGGGATATCTACAATTTCAGACTGGCACCTTCCCTTACCCTGGGCTGCGGAAGCTGGGGCGGAAATTCCGTCAGTGAAAATGTAGGTGTAAAGCACCTTCTGAACATCAAGACAGTGGCAGAGAGGAGAGAGAACATGCTTTGGTTCAGAGTTCCTGAAAAGATCTACTTCAAATACGGAGCACTTGAAATCGCACTGAAAGAACTGAAAGACATGAAGAAAAAGAAAGCCTACATCGTGACCGATAAGGTGCTTTATGATCTTGGCTACTGCAATCAGATGATTCGGGTGCTGGAAGAGCAGGACATCGACTTTCGAATCTTCACCGATGTGGAACCGGATCCGACCCTTGCCACAGCGAAAAAAGGGGCAGAAGAGATGCTCAGCTACAAGCCTGATGTGATCATCGCTCAGGGTGGAGGATCACCCATGGATGCGGCGAAAATCATGTGGACCCTCTACGAGCATCCGGAAGTCCGTTTCGAAGACCTGGCCATGCGCTTCATGGACATCAGAAAGAGAATCTATCCCTTCCCGAAGCTTGGTGAGAAGGCCACTTTCATCGCTGTACCCACCACATCAGGAACAGGTTCCGAAGTGACACCTTTCGCCGTCATCACCGACGAGAAGACCGGCGTCAAGTATCCCCTGGCAGACTATGAACTGACACCGGATATGGCCATCATCGATACGGAGCTGATGATGAAGATCCCCAAAAGCCTCACCGCAGCATCGGGATTTGATGCTCTGGTTCACGCCATGGAAGCCTATGTCTCTGTTCTGGCATCGGAATACACCAATGGTCTGGCCCTGGAAGCCATCCGCCTCATCTTCAAATACCTCCCTCTGTGCTATACGGAAGGGGAAACCAACGAAAAAGCCAGAGAGAAAATGGCTCATGCATCCACCATGGCAGGCATGGCCTTCGCCAATGCTTTCCTCGGTGTCTGTCACTCCATGGCCCATAAGCTTGGCGCTTTCCATCATGTATCCCATGGCCTTGCCAATGCGATGCTCATCGATGAAGTGGTCCGGTTCAATGCGGAGGAGAGTCCGGTGAAGATGGCTGCATTCCCTCAGTACAAATACCCGAACATCACTTTCCGATATGCAAGGATTGCCGATTATCTGGGACTAGGTGGAGATACCGAGGAAGAGAAAACAGAGCTTCTCATTGAAGCTCTGGATGAACTGAAGAAGAAGCTGGATATCCCGTCCACCATACAGGAACTGGGTGTGTCAGAGAAGAAATTCTTACGTTCTCTGGATGACATGTCCTCTCAGGCTTTTGATGATCAGTGCACAGGAGCGAATCCAAGGTACCCTCTGATCCGTGAAATCAAGGAAATGTATCTCAATGCCTACTACGGAAAATAGAATAGCAAATAAAACAGAAGGTGAATTTTTCGGATTCACCTTCTGTTTTATTTGCTTATATATAAATGGGCGTTTTCTCCATCAGGCAGCCATTTTGCCTTCCTGCTTCTCCTTGATGAAGGTTATTCTTGCGAATAATCCGAAGCAGAGCAGCGCAAACAGTATACCTACAGGATATGCGATGGTCATGCTCAGCTTGAATCCTTCCGGCGCCATGAGAATATACGTCATACTCACAGCAGACATGAAGGTTGCCGGAATGGATGCTGTCCAGGAATTCTTCTTGTTTCTGAACAGATAGACAGCTCCAGCCCATAATGCCATCATAGCAAGGGTCTGATTGCTCCAGGAGAAATATCTCCAGATCATCTGCACATCCATCTGAGTCAGTACTGCACCGATTCCGAGAATGGGCAGTGTGAGAATAAGTCTCTTCTTTGCATCTTTCTGATCCACATTGAACCAGTCAGCGACAACCAGTCTTGCACTTCTGAACGCCGTGTCTCCTGAGGAGATCGGACAGGCGATTACGCCGATCATGGCAAAGACGGATCCTACTGGTCCGAGAAGCTTGGAAGTAATATCATAGACCACTGGTCCCTGACCGCCAAGCTCTGTCATTGCTGCCAGAAGACCACCAGTGGATTCATAGAATGCAACACCAGCAGCTGCCCAGATCAGTGCAATGACCCCTTCAGTAACCATGGCTCCGTAGAAGATCTTTCTGCCGTCTTTTTCTGAATTCATGCATCTGGCCATGATCGGAGACTGCGTGGCATGGAATCCTGAGATGGCTCCGCAGGCCACAGAAACGAACATCATCGGCCAGATTGGCGTGTTCTTGGGATGCAGGTTTGCCAGTGTGATCTCAGGAATGGTATATCCCTGAAGGATGATTCCACCCGCAACACCCAGTGCCATGAAGATAAGGCTTAATCCGAAAATCGGATAGACTTTACCGATGATCTTATCCACCGGAACAAAAGTGGCAATGAAATAATAGACGATGATCACAACCAGCCAGAAGGACTTGGTCAGTGTATCCGGAGTCAGCATGGCAAGCAGCGCAGCTGGTCCTGTGGAGAATGCAACGCCCACAAGAACCAGAAGGACCACTGAGAATACTCTCATGATCTGCTTCATTGTAGGTCCCAGATAGATTCCCACGATTTCCCCGATGGTCTTTCCGCCATGACGCATGGAAATCATGCCTGACAGATAGTCGTGTACCGCACCAGCGAAAATGGTACCGAAAGTGATCCATAAAAATACGGAAGGTCCCCAAAGTGCTCCTGCAAGCGCTCCGAAGATCGGACCTAAGCCTGCAATGTTCAGAAGCTGAATGAGAAATACTCTCCATACAGGCATGACGACATAATCAGATCCGTCTGCCATGGAAACTGCAGGCGTAACTCTCTCGTCTGGTCCGAAATTCTTTTCCGTGTACTTACCGTAGATGAAATATCCTCCGATGAGGATCGCAAGACAGATTAAAAATGATACCATTGATACATCCCCTTTTCATAAATTATGATTCACACAACAACAGAAAAATATCATGACTTATACTCTCTGTTAAATTATTAATAATTTATGTACATGGTATCACAGTCATCCAATAATAAACCCCGTTTCGTGTAAAGGTTATCACAAAAACGGGGTGAAATGCTTATTCTCGTGCGTCAAATGCAGATTAGTTCTCTTAACTGTCTTATGGTCCTTCTGCTCACTGGCAGAACCACATCCTTGAATCCCTTAAGTCTCACCGAATAAGTGCCGTTGAACCAGGGAGAGATTTCAGTGATGTAATCCAGATTCACAATATAGCTTTTCTGGATTCTGAAGAATCCCTTGCTCTGTAATCTTTCCTCATAGTAATTCAAGGTGTTGTTATCGGTATATTTTTCATTCTTCGTATGAATGACGCAGACACGGTTCTGTGATTCGATGTATACCACATCCTTCAGGCAGACCATGATTGTCTTCTTTTCAACGATCAATGGAATTCTGGCGATGCCGCTCTTTCTAATATCCGGAAGCTCGGCTCTTTTCTTCTCATGATACCTTTCCATCATCTGCTTCACCTTGTCTTCAGAATAAGGTTTCAGAAGATAATACAGGGCTTCCACTTCAAACGCTTTCTCTGCATAGGTATTATAGGCTGTGGCAAATACGATTTCCGCTTCAGGCATCAGTTTGCGTGCCGTGGAAGCAAGGGTTGTCCCACTGATATCTCCAAGATTGATATCGATGAAAAGCAGATCATAGCGCTCTCTTGAAAAATGGTCCAGGGCATCCTCCCCACTGCTGATCTGGGTGAACTCCGCATCCTTCTCCACCATTCGGAGCAGATATTCCAGTTCTCCTCTGGCAGGTTTTTCATCATCTATTATTGCAATTCTCATGTCATTTTCCTCCATCATGATGACTGCCTATTCTCCGGCAGCTCGATCCAGTATACGCTCCGATTTAGGCGCCTTGATCTCTATGGTCGTTCCTTCATCGCTGGTACTGATTTTCAGCCCGCGATCCACTCCGAACATATACTTTAGTCTTCTGTTCACATTGCTTAATCCTATGTATTGATTGGACGGGTTTTCATCATTGAGACTGCTGACTATCTCCTGTGAAATACCATGACCGTTGTCCTTCACCGTAATGATCACATCTTCCCCAAGGGAAACCACTTCTACACTGACTTCTCCTTTTTTTCGCTTCATGGCGCCATGGATGATGGCATTCTCCACGATGGGCTGAAGAATCAGGCAGGGCAGCTGGCAGTCCAGATTCTTCTCCACATGCATATGGAGTTCCAGTCTTTCATCGAATCTGGCTTTCTCAAGCTGCATATAGGCTTCCACGTATTCCATCTCTTCATAGATGCTGACACAGCTGTCCTTGGTTTTGATGGAGTTTCTGAAATACCTGGCGAGGGCTATGAGAAGCTCTCTGGCCTTGTCCGGTTTCTCCCTGCAGAAAGCGCTGATGGTATTTAAGGAATTGAAGATGAAATGCGGATTGATCTGAGACTGCAGCGCACGATACTCCACTTTTCTTAAGATCTCTCTCTGCTTCACCATTTCCGCCAGTCCGAACTGAACAGAAAAGAACTGAGTAAGCCCTTCCACAAATTCGCTGACGGACTGATAGGTGAACTGATATTTATTTGTGAAAAGAATCATTGTACCGATGATTTCATCGTTCCGGAAGATCGGCGCTCCGATGGCGACCTTGTTTTTCATAAAGGGCAGGTTCAGATGCTCATTATGTCCTTCATCCGTCGAAACCACAGTTCTTCTCTCCATGATGACTCCAGCCATCCTTATGAGCTCCTCGTGATCCTTCCTTGACACCTTACCGGAACTGCTGATCACTTCCTGCCCGGTTGTGAATGCGACGCCTGGATACCCTGAATTCGAGATGATGATTTCACCGATCCGATCCAGGCTCTCTTTTTCATAGGAACCCTTACTTAAGATAGGAAGACATTTTTTCGTGATTTCAAAAGTCATGGTGGTATTCTTACCGATCTCATAAGCCTGCTCGATGAATATATTCTTGAAGATCTGAATGAAGAACACCATGCCGATGCTGTTGAACATGATCATGGGAAAAGCGATGGCACTGACAAGACTCCATGCTTCGCTGAAGGGTCTTGCCACAATCAGGATAATGACCATCTGCAGAATTTCAGCCACAAAGGTCAGAAGGAATACTTCAGATTCCTTGTATTTATTGACCTTGATGTGATTATAGGCAAGGGCGGACAGCCCTCCCTCCACCATGGTCGAAATGGCACAGGCCAATGCCGTGATTCCATTCACGTCAATGAAGTATCTGTGAAGGCCTGCAATGATGGAAGCACCGATCCCCACCACCGGACCGCCGATGATTCCTCCGGCGATGACACTGATCACTCTGGTATTGGCTATGGCACCATGCACTTCATAGCCGGTCAAGGTGGAGATGATTCCGATGATCCCGAAAAGGAGAATCAGAAAGATCTGTTCTCCAGCGGATTTCCTTTCCCCGGTGATGAACCGCCTGATCATTCTGAAACGAGATAACATCACGGCGATGATGACCAGAAGACCAATATTCAGAATGACACTTCTTATGATTTCGATATCCATAGCTTTTCCCACTTTCTATACATTTTCATCTCATTATAGATTGGATGGAGGGGTAAAATCAATCTGCTGCAGAATTTTCACTGTTTGAGAAAACGGCAAAAAAAAAGAAGCAGCTTTTCCTTGAGAAAAACTTCTTCTTCATGCCAGATCATTTTACGGCATAAAAAAGCCGCTATACTGATGGCGGAGAGAGAGGGATTCGAACCCTCGGTACCCGTAAAGGTACGCCGGTTTTCAAGACCGGTGCCTTAAACCAACTCGACCATCTCTCCATGAGTATAGCGACAATATGTATTATATCAACATAAAAAAAGCATGTCAATGAGTTTCTAGAAGAAAATGGAAGTTGTGTCAGGAAAAACACAACCCCCTTCTTCCACCTTTTCAGTCTATCTGATCAGTGCTTCCCCCTTGAGATAAGGTCTCAGCGCTTCAGGAATCGTTACGGTTCCATCTTCATTCTGGAAGTTTTCAAGAATGGCTGCCACGGTTCTTCCGATGGCCACACCTGAACCGTTCAGCGTATGCACGAACTTCGGTTTGTCCTTCTGGCTTTCCTTGTATTTGATGTTGATTCTTCTGGACTGGAAATCCTCGAAATTGGAGCAGCTTGAGATCTCCACATAACGGTTGTAGCTTGGCATCCATACTTCAATATCGAACTTCAGAGCAGCTGTGAAGCCTAAGTCCCCTTTGCAGATTCTGACGACTCTGTAGGGAAGACCCAGTCCCTGAAGTACTCTTTCCGCATCTTCCACAAGCTTATCCAGCTCCGCATAGGAATCTTCAGGCATTGTGAACTTCACAAGCTCCACCTTGTTGAACTGGTGCTGCCTGATGAGTCCTCTTGTGTCTCTTCCTGCAGAACCCGCCTCTGCCCTGAAGCAGGCAGAGTAAGCCACATGCTTGACCGGAAGATCCTCCACCTGGAAGGTTTCATTTCTGTACATGTTTGTCACTGGCACTTCCGCTGTAGGAATCAGGAAATAGTCGTCTTCTGTCAGCTTGAAGGCATCCTCTTCAAATTTAGGAAGCTGTCCTGTTCCTGTCATGGACTGACGATTGACCATGAAGGGTGGCATCACTTCTTCATATCCGTGGTCTGTGTGGGTATCCAGGAAGTAGTTTATGATGGCTCTTTCGATTCTCGAACCATATCCTTTGAGGAAAGTGAATCTTGAACCTGTTACTTTTCCTGCACGTTCAAAATCCAGAATGTCAAGGTCTGAACCGATGTCCCAGTGTGCTTTGGGATCAAACTCGAACTTTCTTGGTTCTCCCCACTTTCTGATTTCCACATTGTCTTCATCGGTATTTCCTGCTGGTACATTCTCATTAGGAATATTTGGCAGTCTCATCATGATGTACTCGATTTTTTCATCCAGATCTCTGACCTTATTGTCCAGCTCCTTGATGGTTTCTCCCAGTGTCTTCATCTCAGCCATGATCTCCGACACATCTTCCCCGGCTTTCTTCTTCTTTGGAATCTCTGCTGATACCTGATTCTTTCTTGCTTTGGCTGTCTCAACCTCCACAAGAGTCAGTCTTCTCTCTTCATCTAAAGCGACTACTTTATCAAAATCGGATAGATCGATGCTTTCTCCTCTGTCGCTCATGAGCGCTTTGATTTCTTCCGTGTTTTCTCTTATTCTTTTGATGTCTAACATTTGCTTCACTCCTTCTTGTAAAAATATATATAAAAAAGAGTCCTATCATCCTGAAGGGACGATAGAACTCGTGGTGCCACCCTAATTCGATGGACAAAAGGTCCATCCTTCATAAAGATAACGGTCTTCTCCGTACTGCGTTTACAGTCCCTCAGAGGTGGATTCCTAAAATTTGAACTGCAGATTCACACCAGCCATCTGCTCTCTTTCTGATTCTCATCCTAGTACTAGTCTCGTCAACGGTTTATTTCAATTTATTATAGCCTTAAGTCCTGTAAAGGTCAACTCTCAATGGACTTCGTCACGATGATATTCACACCAGTATTCAGGATATTGCTGCAGATGATGTCTCCTCTGTCCAAGGGCACCCCCACATAGATTCTGGATAAAACCTTTGAGATCTCAATAAAGTGACTGCGGTCAATGGGCTGATCGCTCTTCACCGGAACCATGGCGTGATGCTCGGAGCCCTTGATTCTTATGACACTGGTATAATACTCGCTTTTCATTCTTCTGTTCTCCTTTAAATGGAATCGAATTCCTTGATTCTTGCAAAGATGATCTGAGAGTCTTTCTTGTCGTTCATGATTTCCAGAGGACTCTTATGAAGCTCTCTGGCAAGGATACTGATCACCTTCGTCAGGCAGTAGGATCCCTGGCATCTGCCGAAGATGGTCCCTGTTCTTCTTCTTACCCCTTCAACAGTTCGTGCGCCCATGGGTCTTCTTATGGAATCCACAATTTCGCCTTCTGTCACGTTGGAGCAGAGACAGACCATTTTTCCGTACTTCGGGTCAATCTTGATGATCTCGTTTCTTTCTTCATCGCTCATTTCTCTGAAACGGTAGTATTCTCTTCTCTTCACTTTGAAATCATTGTTCGAAGTAGCCTTGAACTGCTTCAGAACCAGTTCCACCGCATCACTGGTCAATGCGGAGAATACATTGTCCACCGCATAGTTCTTCGCCTGGATATGGATGTATCCGTCTTTTTCATACTCGGCATCGATCATGATGGGTTCCGCCCAGTATCTGCTTTCATTGATGATATCCACTCTTTCCGGAGGGAAGGGCCCGATGACACTTTCCACTTCCTTCTTCATCTGAGAGAACTCTTTGGAAGACCCTGTCTGCAGTGTTGCCAGCAGTTTGTTGGTTGATGTGGGTACAAGAGTGATGACTTCTCCGTTGTCCTTGTATTCCTTGATGATGTGCTTCACTTCATTACTGAAATCCTTCTCCACTAGCATATTTTCCACAATGCCTTCTCCGCCTACAACTTCAGAATCCTTCTTAATGGTGTACTTATCACCGAAGGTGGTTCGTACAACCACCCTTGCTGTATAGCGGTTCTTGTTGGTTGTAACCTTGACGCCACCACGTGGCAGATCCTGAATATCAAGGACCTCTTCTTCCACTCTGAAGCTCACACCGTTATCATAGGCGATTTCAGACATGGCCGTGGCATAGTCATACGGTGAGATGACTCCGGTATTCATGGAATAGATCACATAGCCCTCATGGGGTTTGATGTTGTGATTCATCTTGTTGGCTTCCTCTGACTTGAGCAGAGAGATCCCTTCGATTTTTCTCTCCAGTGCTCTTTTGTAGATTCTTTCGGCTTCCTTTTCGCTGGGATATACGGTGAAAGACGGGACCTTTTCATAGAAAACATCCAGCTCCTCTGAAAGACTGTCCAGTTTCTGATTGCTTCTTCTGATCAGCTCAAAAACCCGATCTTCCTCGATGTCTTTTCCATCCAGAATCAGAGAAGAGTTGAACAGTGCCACATCTTCCGCGATATCGAAATTCTTCTCGATGACACCGATATTCAGATTGTATTTGCATAACTCATATGCCATGGAGCAGCCGATAAGGCCGCCTCCAAGGATGATTACATCATAGTCCATCTATATTCCTCCTACTCCTACTGATCAAACATGGACTCCAGAACACGTTTCAGCTCCTCCATGAGTCTTCCGTATTCCGCCCAGTCTCCTGCTCTCTGTGCTGCAGTGGCCTGATCGAACAGATCGTTGGCTTCTCTTGCCAGTCTCTCTTCCACAACGCCTCCTGGGCCTTCCTGCTCCTCACCCACTGTGAAGTCGAAGAGCTGTCCCAGAGTGCTCATGAAGGTGTCTCCGATGACGATTTTATCATCATTGGAGAGTACGTACCGCTTGATTTCAGGAATGGAGTTTTCTCCTTCTGCCACCAGATAAATCGGTACCACATATAAAAGACTGTTCTCGATGGGTGCAATGACCATATCTCCGAATTCAACCGCTGACCCTCCACTGTCAAGAAGTGACAGCTCCTTTGAAATCTCCGGATCCTGATTCAGCTTGTTTCTGAAAAGGTAGGGACTTGAAACGGTCTTCTGCGGTGGGAACTTGTATTCCACCAGCTGTCCGTAATGATCTCCTTCCATTCTCACATTGACGATGGCCACCATATTCTCTTTTCCTTTGATGGTATAGTACTCGGTAAACACCAGTTCCAGTCCCTGTTCATCCCCAAAGGAGGTGAAGAGAGAGTAAGGTTCCTGAGCCACTTTTTCCTGATCGTTTGTGGTGGTGACCTTCGATTTTTCCCACACATCTTCACCATTGTAGAAAATACCCGCATCCGTCACATGATACTGTTCAAGGACAGTTGTCTGCATCTCGAAAAGATCTTCCGGATATTTGATATGTTCTCTCAGAGGTTCCGGCATGTCGTTCAGATCCTTGAAAAGGCCTCCGAATATTCTGTTGTAGCTTATGGCAATGGGATCCTCGGGATCTGCAAGGTAGAAATCCACATCTCCTGTATAGGCATCCACTACGACCTTCACGGAGTTTCGAACATAATTGATTCCATTGAAGGTTCTTGCATTTGGATATCGGTCGGTTATGGTATAGGCATCAATCATCCAGTACACCTTACTGTTGGCCACAACCAGATAAGGATCTGAATCGTAGGTCAGAAATGGTGCTATGCTGACGACTCTTTCTCTTATGTTTCTTTTTCTTATGATACTGGAATTCTCATCAATCAGAGAGGAGATGAGAATCTTCGGTTCTTTCTCTTCTATGGCGTAAAGGAGCCTGTTCAGGAAACTGAGCCTTATGCCCGCATCTCCTGTATAACGATAGGTTTCATTCTCTCCGCCTTTGGGATAATCAAATTCATCATATTCCGTACCGACAATCACGTAATCCGAAACCAGTTCTCCGAAATAGATTCTGGGATTTTCAATTGGAATATCCGTGTTGTTCGTGGTAGGAATGTCCTTCATCAGAAAGTCCGGCTGCCCCTGGGAGGTGGCTGTGCTCGAATCCGACATGACCACACCGTATCCGTGGGTATAGAACAAGTGCATATTCTGCCAGGTATCGGGTGAAATGAGATTTCTGTCGATTTCTCTTGCAGATAGGAACACCTGCTTCTTCTCTCCGTTGATGACATATCTGTCCACATCCACGTCATTGAAGTCATAGTAGCCTCTGATGACCTGAGCCTGCTTGATGAAATCAAGCGTATGACGATAGGAATTGATCTTGATGCTGTCCACCACGTCTCTGTTCTCATTGATTTCAGTAGCCGTGATATCCTTATCCGCTTCAAACTGCCTGATTTCCACATCATTGATTCCAAACGCCTGTCTTGTCATGTTGATGTTGTTTACAATATAGGGCCGTTCTGTTTCCAGCTGGTTGGGATTGACCACAAGTGCTTCCACAGCGAAAACGGCAAGGACTCTTATAATGGAAAGGGCGAAGATTCCAAGGACAGGATAAGCTATGAGATTGATTTTCTTCTTCAAGATTCCGTAAGCCACTACAATGGCAGAAACTGCCGACAGCAGCGCGATGATTCGAAGAAAAGGCACATTGATCTTGATATCTGTATACCCCGGTCCATAGACGACACCAGATTCATTGAACATCACAAGATACGAATCCATGTAGTACTTCAGCGCCAGAAGAACCATGAACAGAGAAATAAGCATGGCAAGCGCTTTGCCTGCAAACTGGATGAACCCGCTTTTGATCACATGGAGAATCCCTCTCGCGTTTCTGAAATTAAGCCTGTTGAAGGAACTCTTTGCGGCAATCAGAAGATAAATCAGTACCGTCAGGAGCACAAGAAGCACTACTACCGAAATGGCCATGGATACCAGAAACTGATACATGGGCAGTCTGAATACATAGAAGGAAATATCCTTACTGAAGACAGGATCCACCTGATTGAAATCCACACTGTTGAAGTACTGGAGAATCACATACCAGTAGTCTGATGCCAGTCCATAGGAGACGATCAGAAAAAAGATTCCTGAAATGGTATAGACATAGCGGTTTCTCGTTCTGATCTCCGCTTCGGTTTTCTTTGGATAAGATATTGAATCATATTTCTTCGCTATACTTTTATAGTAAAGGATCGAAATAATATAAAAAACAAGAAAAATCGGAAGGGTCAGACCGGCTATGGCCAGTGCTCTGGTCAGATATGTCCTTGTATATCCCACCTCATCAAACCATTGCAGATTTGCAATGATATGCGTAGAGTTGAAAAGAAGGATCAGCAGAACCAGAATGATTCCGAAGATCAGATAGATATTCTTCTTGCCTCCGAATAGTTTTTTCCACTTGAAATTAAATTTAAAATTGGGATTGATGTCAATTTTCATGTGATGTTTCCTCCAAATCATTTATTGCAGTCGTCTCAATAGCGCTCATCATATTTTTTCAGCAGATTGTGATAGAACTCAAGCTCCTCATTCTTTCTGGCGGCAATCTCCTCTTGCGTTTCCTGGTGGGTACCAACCAGATCATAAAAAAGCGGTTCCTTGAAAACATCCTCTTTGCGCAGGATCTCTTCTCCCCATGGGCCATGGTGTCTGAAAGATCTCATGAATTCGAATTTCTCAAACAAAGATCTTTCCTGAAACAGTTTATCGACCATCACCGCAAGACTCTTCTCCACTATATTGAGGGGTCTTCTGATCTTACCGATATCATGAAACAGTACCGCTTTCAGGAAACTTCCGTTCTCAGTGGAATCCAGCTCCTGCAAGACACCTTTCGCCACAAGGATCGCATGAATCTGCTCGGATCTCTGAAGTTTTCCGAAAAGATCCATTTCCTTTTCATTCAGATAGCGTATAAGGAACATCTGATCCACTGCCTGAAATCCGTAGCTTATATTCTGTAGAAATTGTCTGACTCGCTTGACCATCATTACCTCATTCTCTGCTAAAGGATTTCAGCGTTCTCTTACTATATTATAATTATAATCTAAAATAGGGCATAAATTGCTTTGTTTAGAGAATATTAATGGAACATATAAAGAATTGAACGACAAATTCCCTTCGGTTACG
>NZ_JBINJW010000018.1:0-52418 GCF_043951855.1 Proteiniclasticum sp. C24MP | reverse complement strand
AAAGGAAAGAAAGCTCCACCAGATGCAGACAGTCTGATTGCAGCAGATGAAAGGAAGTGACTCCGATATGAACAAAGACAGGGTGAGAAAAGTCGCCATCACCTTTTTTCTTCTTTTCCTGGGTTTCGGGATCATTTACGCATCCCTTGCACTTTTTTCGGAAATCTCGGAAAGCGTCGTCAATGAGAATATCCGGGTCATAGATGATGCCATCGTGCATTTTCTCATGTATTTTTCTTCTCCATTCCTTCAGGATGCCCTGACCCTCATCACGGAAATGGGTTCTGTATGGTTCACAGCCATCGTAAGCTTCCTGATCATGCTTTATCTCTGGTTCAGGGGAAGAGACCGATGGGGGATTCTTTTCTACCTCATTGCCATGGGCGGAGGCGGACTGCTCATATTGCTTCTGAAGGAATTTTTCAGAATCGAACGACCTTCCATCAATGAAGCCATCGATGCGGTGGGATACAGCTTTCCCAGCGGGCATGCCATGGGTTCGATGATTCTTTACGGGTTCATCACTTATCTTGTGGTGAGAAGCGCTCTGAAAAAGAAAGCCAAGCTCCTTCTTTCCGTGGCACTGATGTTTCTTGCCTCACTGGTTGCAGTTTCCAGAGTCTATCTCAGCGCCCATTATCCCAGCGATGTGGTGGCTGGACAGGCAGGAGGCCTTGCATGGCTTATGATCTGCATCATCCTTCTGGAAGGAATGCAGTGGAAGTCCCGCAGCGGCTTCATGCCCGCGAAAGGATTCAGAAAACTTCTTGATGGTGTCTCTGGACTCTTCAGCTAGTCTCTTCGACGTGAAAACTGAAGTTCTATAGCAATACTCTTGTAATTTGGTATAATAGTACAAAGCAGACAACCAAATAATTTTAGGAACGGTGATAATATGGAACGCGTGATAGACGTAAGGAACGGTAGAAATCTCACAATGCTGTCTGATTTCTATGAACTTACCATGGGCAACGGCTATTTTGAAAATGGTGTGGATGACACCATTGCCTACTTTGATATGTACTTCAGAAAAATACCGGATGAAGGCGGTTTTGCAGTGATGGCTGGTGTGGACCAGCTCATCGAGTATCTGGAAAATCTCACCTTCACCAAAGATGATATTGATTTTCTGAGAAGCAAGAACACTTTCAGTGAACGCTTTCTCAGTTACCTTGAAAATTTCAGGTTCGAATGTGATGTCTGGGCAGTGCCTGAAGGCACCCCGGTCTTTCCCAACGAGCCGCTGGTCACAGTGAGAGGACCCATCATACAGGCGCAGTTTGTGGAGACCATGGTCCTTCTGACGGTGAACCATCAGACCCTGATTGCCACCAAGGCCAACAGAATCGTAAGAGCCGCCGCAGGACGAGACGTTCTGGAATTCGGTTCCAGAAGAGCTCAGGGGTATGACGGTGCCATTTACGGTACCAGAGCTGCCATTGTCGGTGGAGCAACTTCCTCCTCCAACACCCTGGCGGAAATCATGTTCAATGTGCCTGCCGTGGGCACCATGGCACACAGCTGGGTTCAGCTCTTCGATTCTGAGTTTGAAGCCTTCAGAAAATGGGCGAAAATCTATCCGGACAAATGCTCGCTTCTTGTGGATACCTATAACGTGCTGAAGTCCGGTATCCCCAATGCCATCAAAGTCTTCAACGAGTATGTGCTTCCAACCGGAAACAGACCCAAGTCCATCCGGATCGATTCCGGTGACATCACCTACCTCACCAAGCAGTCAAGAAAAATGCTGGACGAAGCAGGTTTTGAAGATGTGAAGATCATCGTTTCCAATTCCCTGGATGAATATATCATCCGGGATGTTCTGGCACAGGGCGCGCCCATCGACGTATTCGGTGTGGGAGAAAGACTCATCACCGCTAGAAGCGAACCGGTTTTCGGTGGCGTGTACAAGCTGGTGGCCGTGGAAAGAGACGGAAAGATCACGCCGAAGATCAAGGTCAGTGAAAATCAGGAAAAGATCACAACGCCTCACTTCAAGAAGATCTACAGAGTCTTTTCCAATAAGTCAGGTCTTGCTGTAGCAGACCTTCTCTGCGAGCATGATGAAGTCATCGATGAAAGCCAGCCTCTGACCATCTTCGACCCCACCTATACCTGGAAGAGAAGAACGTTCAAGGAATACAGTCTTAGAGAACTGCAGAAGCAGATCTTCGACAAAGGCACCCTCGTATATAAGAGCCCTACGGTTCTTGAAATCAGAGCCTATTCACAGAAGGAAATCGAGAACCTGTGGCCGGAAGCACTTCGACTGGAATATCCACACAGATACTACGTGGATCTGTCCCAGAAACTCTGGGATACCAGGCAGAATCTGCTCATCGAACAGTCACAGATGTACGCCGAAGACAAATACTAAAGAGAAATCAAAGGAACCTCCGGAAGAAAAACTTCCGGAGGTTCCTTTGATTTCGGGAAAAGCTGTGATATAATTGGTCAGGTTTTATCATTTATAATAAGAATCATCAAAAACGGAGGAACTTAAAATTGAGTACGAAAAACATAAATCACGTGGAATTTCTGGTCAAGTCGTCCATCGTCGCAGCCATCTACGCCGCACTGACCATGCTGCTTCCCTTCAGCTACCTGGGGGTTCAGTTCAGAATCGCTGAAATACTGGTGCTTCTGGTCTTCATAGACAAGAGATATATCTACGGTCTCACGCTGGGATGCCTCATCGCGAACCTTGGAAGCCCCCTGGGACCTGTGGATGTGATCTTCGGCACCCTGGCAACGCTCATCGCACTGCTTCTGATTTCAAAGACGAAGAATCTTTTCGTCGCCACGCTGTGGCCGGCTGTGGTCAATGGAATCATCATCGGACTGCTTCTCTACTACATGCTGGATCTGCCTTTCCTTCTATCCGCAGCCCAGGTGTTCTTCGGAGAATTCGTCGTGGTGACCCTCATCGGATACTTCCTCTTCAAGAGAATTCTGAGAGACAGAAAACTGGTGGAGATCATCACATTCAATTAACAGAAAATGAATCGGATGGAGCGAGACTCCTCTCCCATGCATCATGCATGGAAGAGGAGTCTCTTTACGTCCATATTTATTGTTTGCCAAGTGGCCTCTTCTACTTCACAAGAAGCCAGATGCCGAAACCCGCCGCTGCAAGCGCGAAGAGATAGAAAAAGATTTCCGTTCCCTTTTCTCCCAGAAGCTTCCGGAACATCTTGATTTTCGCCATGTTCCAGACCTGTTCCGGTTTCTTCACCGTGATGAAGATCACCGCTGCCGCATAGACAATGAGTATGAGTCCAAGTAGTGCCAGTCCGTCCATAAATATTACCTCCTTAAATTGTTGTAGTTTATTTCAGACCTCTGTTTATTTTCTTTCTCATGGCCAGCATCACCACTGCTGAAATGAGGATGATCATCAGCGTGCTAAACAGGATGCTTCCCCAGGTGGCTTCCTTCAGTATGATCTCATCCATGGCCATGAACGCCCAGTAGAAAGGAGACCAGTACAGAAGAAAATGCAGACCTTCTCTCAGGTAGATGGCGCCGAATATGGATCCCAGCACAGGCAGAAACACCATTTTCATGCCGGATATGGCAGCAAGTACGTTGTCGCTGTTGACGCCGATGGTAAATCCGATGATCACTGAAGTGAGTGCAATGGACACGGTGACAAGAGCCGCCATGAAGTAGTTGATGCTGCCGTAGTCGAGAATCAGAAGGATTCCGATGACATGGACCAGCGGAATGAGAAAGCCCAGTGCCGCTTTTCCGAGCACATACTGCGTTCTTTTCACCGGCGCCACATTCATGGCCGCCAGGGTGTTCTCCTGCTTTTCTTCCACTAAATTGATGAGGATGATCATTCCACCGAAAATGGAGATGAATACCGCCAGGAGACTTCCGCCATACTGCTTGATGGGAGAAAGCTTCCATCCCACATCCGACACAGTGAGCGCTACTGGAACCTTGATGTCTTCATTGGACAGTGAATCAAGAAGCAGCACTGCAATTTCATGCATCTCCACTTTCTCGTTTCCCTGGGTCACCACCTGAAATCCGTCCTGGCTCCTGGTGATGCCGTAGACATCGTCCAGTGCTTCCACCCTTTCTAGAAGAGCCTCTTCCGTCTGAAACTCTTCCACCTTGGCATACTGTGATAGATAGGAGATTTCCTCCCCCGTCAACGAATCGTCCACGGCGAACCGCAGAATGGACTGAGACACTGAACTGGTCAGCATATTGAGAATGATAGCGATGAGAAAGGGAACCACAAGGATATAAAGAATCATGTAGTCTCTCATGCCGGACTTCGTATCACGGCCAATGATGGCCAATATTTTCTTAAGCATTCTTCTTCCCCCCTTACACTGTCAGTGTCTTCTTGTATCTGAGTACCGCCGCCATGAAAAATACTGCACCTGCCAGGATGAAGAGTCCCGATGTAGTCAGGATGAATGCCGTATCCGGTCTTTCAAGAAATACCTCTCTGAAGGCGAAGAGCAGAGGATACGACGGCAGGATTCTGATGATGAGCGGCGAAAACGACGGCATGAAGTAGGAGATTCCCCCGAAGGCCATGATCATGATGATGATGTAAAGCGCGCCCATGGACTTGATGATGGAATCGTAGAAACTTGCGATGAAGAGTCCCAGAGCCGTACCGAAGAAGTTGGATGCGGCCAGCACCAGAATCAGATGCAGGTAGTTCACCTTCATCCCCACCACCAGGACCGTTGTGATCAGTCCTGTCAGAAGCCCGGTAAAGAGCATGACCCCCACCTTGGAAAGCAGATAGTCTCTGATGCTTACAGGTGTCACAGTGAGGGCTCTTATGGTGCCTTCCTCCTTGTCCATGAACACATAGGCAGCCACGATGAAAAGCCCCATGAACGCCGAATTCATCATGAGCAGAATCGGCATGTAGTTCGTCCGGTCAGAAAGTCTTTCCGCATCCTCTTCCAGCACTTTTACCGTGGTGGTTTCCGTATACTCCGGATGCTCGGTCTTAAATCCGGCTAGAAGGACGCTTTCCATCATGTTTCTGATTTCTTCACTCTCATAGCCCTGAAGGATGATTTCGTAACCCATGCCTTCCGAGGTTTCACTGATGACAGCCCCCTGGGCGCTGCGGTCCTTCTCCATGGCCAGAACCACTTCTTCTCTGGAACCAAGCAGCGTGATCTCCGTACTCTGGTCCTTTTCCATGGAGTCAAGAATCATCTCGCTGTTTATGCCCGACTCCACATGGAGAAAAAGCTTCGAGGTGGGATCGGCGTTCTCCGGCACCACAAAGACCAGTACCGCAACGATGACCAGCGCCATGATGAACTCGATGTAGATGTAGTAGGTTCTGTAGGAGACCTTCAGGTCTCTTAAAAAGGTATGTAGAAGTTTCATTTATACCAGCCCCCTACCCGTGAGCCTGATGAAGATCTCCTCAAGAGTCGCCTCTTTCGTATGCATCATTTCAATGTGACCGTCGTTCACGATTTCATTGAGCAGAAGTCTCTCTTCCTCATTGGAGAGGTCGATGAGCGCTGTTTCCAGCTTGTTTCCCTTGAGATATTCCACCTGGACCACTTTCTTTCCATACTGCAGCTTGAGGTTTCTTGGAGAATCGATGACTTTCAGCTCCCCGTCCACAATGAACCCTACCCGGTCGCAGAGCTCATCCGCGATGAACATGTTATGGGTCGTAAGAAACACTGTGGTCCCTTCCTTGTTCTTCTCCTTCACAATGTCCTTGATGCTGCCGGCAATGGCAGGGTCAAGTCCTGTGGTGGGCTCATCCAGGAACCATAAAGACGGCATGTTGATCATGCTTCTGGCAAAGGTCAGCCTGTGCTTCATCCCCTTGGAGAATGTGCCTGCCTTCTTGTTCTTCACATGGTCCAGGCCCACAAGCTTCAGAAGCTCTTCAGGGTCCATGGTCTCCACATCAAAGAGTTTTCTGTAGAACTCCAGGTTCTCCAGGGCAGTGAGCTTTCCGTATACATTGGACTGCTCGAAGGATACACCGATTCTGTTGAATACTTTACGGTCAAACTTTCTTAGGTCATAGCCCGCCACCTGTCCTGCGCCTTCCTGAATAGGAAGAAGTCCTGTGAGAATCCCCTGGGTGGTGGACTTTCCTGCCCCGGAAGGGCCCAGAAACCCGAAAACCTCTCCTTCTTCCACCTCAAAGCTCACATTCTTCAGTGCGTAGTTCTTGTCTTTCGTATAGGAATAATTGAGATTGTCCACTTTTATCATTTTACCTTCCCCCTTAGCTGATGCCGTTTCTGATGAGATCAAAGAATTTATCCAGCTCCTCCATGATCTTCATGGAATAGCCCTCGTCCTGATGTTTTTCGAAATAGTACTCCACCACACTGATCTGCATGCTGATCATAATCTTCGCAACCAGCCTGAGATCCAGATCCTGCCTGATGTCCCCGCTCTCCTGACCCTTTTTGAGGAGCGCTATGAACATGTCATCTCCTTTAGGGGTGAAGGTGTCTCGTATTTTTGAAAGAATCCCGCTGGTGTCCTTCATCATGCGGTTTCCGATTTCAGCATAGTCCGGATTCTCCAGCGCGAATTCGATGCCCGCACGATACATCTCCCGTAGCGCATCATAGAAATTCACTTCCGCAAAGTTCATCATGGATGGTGTAAGATACTGGATCTTCTTCTCTCCGATGATGGACATGATATGAAGATAAAGGTCCTCCTTGTCCTTGAAGTACTGGTAGAAACTCCCTTTGGAGATTCCGCTTTTCTCCACAATACGATTGATGCTTGCCACATCGAAGTCATAGTCTTTAAACTCTGCCACGGCTTCATCCAGAATCCGTTTCTTCTTCTCTTCCGGCAGATTGAAAAATGTCTGTTTTGGCATTTGCCTTCACGCCTCCTTTCATGTGACCTGATAGTCATATGACTCCTTGGTCATATTATATTCCTCCATGGATTCCTTTGTCAACCCTTCGCACTGTATTCGTACAGAAAAAGAAAAGAAAAGATTTCATGAAAAAGGCAGGTAAACTATGGACCTTCTCTCCGAAAAAGAGTAAAATACATCAGACAAAGCGAAACTACAAAGGATACAGGAGTAAAGGATATGCACAAGAAGCTGGAGCACATGCTCTTTGGAAACAGTCAGAACATTAAATATTATGCCATCAACGGAATCCTGTTCACCATGGTCACAGTGCTCTCCAAGAGCTATGCCATCAAGTTTCTGGACCGACTTGGCGGGGAGGACATCCACTTCAGCCTCTTCAATGCCCTGCCAGGATTTGTGGCGATCTTCACCACCATTCCAGGGATTCTCATGATCCAGAAAGGGAAATCAAAAAGAAAGACCCTGGGCGCTTTTTTCTATATTTCAAGACTCATGCCGCTGCTGCTCGCAGCAGTTCCTTTTCTCCCGAAGGAGATGCAGCCCATGGTCTTCGTTCTCATCTATGGACTCATGAACTTTCCGGAATCCATATCCGCCACTTCACTTCAGGATTACACCGGTGACATCTTCAGTCCCCATGAGCGAGCTGATGCCCTTTCCATCAGGAATCAGATGTCTCAGATCTCACAGATCACCGTATCCATTCTGGTGGGCTTCATCCTTTCTCTCTCCTCGGTGAACAGGACCGTCATCATCATGTATCAGATCTTCATCGTTCTTTCCTTTCTCATCGGCTTGAAGGAAATCAACTTCATGTACAAGATGGAGCCTCTGGTCACGGAAGAGGAAGAGAAGACGAGAACGGTTCCGAAGCTGAAAGAGAGTCTTCGGGCGGTCTTCTCCCATAAGGAATACGTGAGCTTTCTCGCCTGTTCCCTCCTGTTTCATTTCGGATGGCAGATGGGATGGCCCCTCTTCAATGTCTACCAGATCAAATATCTCGGAGCAGATGAAATGTGGCTGACCCTCATCAATGTGCTATCCAGCATCTTCATGGTCATAAGTTTCACCCAGTGGAAAAAGATCATCAAGAAATTCGACTACAAACTGGCCATCGCCCTTGCAACCTTGGGCATGGGTCTCACACCGATTCTCTATATCCTGTCGGAGAATCTTGTGACCCTGACCTTCATGCAGCCTGTAACAGGATTCTTCACAGCAGGTACCATCGTAGTGGTTCTGGGCAGCCTTCTGGCTGCCAGCCCCGATGAATACCGCACCATGAGTGTAGCGGTCCATGCCACACTCACCAGTGTCACTTTAGCTGTGGCACCACTGGTGGGAACCTACATTCAGGAAGTGCTGAGCATCCAGGGTGCCCTTTTCGTCTCCTCTTCCCTGAGACTTCTGGGCAGCTTCGTATTTCTGATGCGATTTCTTGGAACCAGAAGAAAACCATCCTGATCCAGGATTCCTTTGTATTCCATCAATCATTGTGATATTATTTTTATAGAATAGGACCCATAAAGGAGAGTAAAATTGCACAGCATAACGAAAACCTTCAAAAACAAAGGATTAAAACTGACTCCACAGAGGATTGCTGTCTATGAATACCTTCTGGGAACCAGAGAACACCCCTCCGCAGAACTCATTTATTCCGCACTTATTGAAAAATTTCCGACCATGAGTCTGGCCACGGTGTACAAATCACTGAAGACCCTCTGCAAGGTGGACCTGGTACAGGAACTCAATCTGGGAGAAGGCAACTTCCGCTATGATGCCGTCATGCAAGAGCATGCGCATTTTCAGTGCAATCACTGCAATGTTGTTTTCGATATGATGCATGTTCCCACCCATATGGTCATGGAAGCGGTATCAAAAAATCAGAACTTCGTCATCGAGTCCAGTAAGCTCTATTTCTATGGAACCTGCACGGACTGTCAGGGAAAAAGCTCCTGATCCTCTCAGGAAACAGACCTGATCAAGACCGAAGCGCAGCATCCTCCTACGAGGACACTGCGCTTCTTTTTTTGTGCATGAGAATCATCGATCCGAAAGAATGGAGAACGGAAAAAAGCACCGCTGCGTCTTCTCACGCAATGGTGCTTTTCCCTGTAATGGAATGGAGTTATTTATTACACTCCCATTATGCGGTTTTCCTGCTGCTTCTATTCATCTTCCGGAAGAATATCCCTGAATACCAGGTCGATGACGGCCTGAAGGTTTTCCTTCGAAGTGGAGGAATAGAGAATCAGCTGATCCTTTTCTGTCAGTTCCAGTGTTTCCCGGATGAGCTTTTCACTTTTCCTGATGTCGTTTCTCTTCAGCTTATCCAGCTTCGTTCCGATGACGACCACATCTTTTTCATAATAACGGAAATACTCCATCATGGCGATGTCATCGGCTGTGGGCTTATGTCTTGAATCCACCAGAAGCACGAACCTTTTCAGGTGCGGACTGCTGTTGATGTAATCTTCAATGATCTTCCCCCAGGCGGCCTTTTCGGTTTTCGAGATTTTCGCATAGCCGTAGCCTGGAAGATCCACCAGCATGGCTGCTTCGTTGATGAGAAAGAAGTTCACAAGTCTTGTACGACCCGGTGTATTGGATACTTTCGCAAGCTTTCTTCTGTTGGTGATGGCATTGATGATGGTGGACTTTCCGACGTTGGAACGTCCTACAAAAGCCACCTCCGGATGCCCTGTTTCAGGATACTGGTTTTTCCTCACTGCTGATGTGATGAAATCCGCGGTTTTGATTTTGATCATTGCTTATTCCACCTCCAAAAGTGCTTTCTCCAGTACTTCATTAACTTCCTTCACCGGAATGAAGGTGAGTTTCGATAAAATCGACTGCGGCAGTTTCTCCATATCGAACTTGTTCTTTTCCGGAATGATGATGGTGTCGATACCTGCCCTTGCTGCAGCAAGAGATTTCTCTTTCAGACCACCGATGGGCAGAACTCTTCCCGTTAGGGTGATCTCACCTGTCATGGCCACATTGTGTCTTGCTTTTCTGCCGGTGAGGGCGGAAACCAGCGCTGTGGTCATGGTGACACCGGCAGAAGGTCCATCCTTGGGCACTGCACCTTCCGGTACGTGCACATGGATATCCTGATCCTTGTAGAATTTGCTCTTCACGCCCAGTTCTTCACTGTGCGCTCGAATATAGGAGTAGGCGGCCTTGGCCGATTCCTTCATCACATCACCCAGCTGTCCGGTAAGCTCGAGCTTGCCGGTTCCGTCCATGACGGAAACCTCAATGGGCAGAATATCTCCGCCGAACATGGTCCAGGCAAGCCCAGTGACCACGCCCACACGGTCTTCCTTCTCCGCACGGTCATACATGAATTTCGGATGACCCAGGAATTTCTCCACCATCTGGGTGTTGAGATTCACGGAGTCCTTCTTCTTTTCCAGCATATAGGCTACGGATTTTCTGGTGAGGGAGGCGATGGTTCTTTCCAGATTACGAACGCCGGACTCCACAGTATATCCTTCAATAATCAGTTTGATGGCATTGTCCGAGATTACCAGCTGGTCTTCCTTGAGATTATGCTCCTTCAGAACCTTGGGAATCAGATGCTTCTTTGCGATGTTCAGCTTCTCTTCGTAGGTGTAGCCGTTGATCTCAATGACTTCCATTCTGTCCAGAAGCGGTCTTGGAATGGTGTCCAGGGTATTGGCTGTGGTGATGAACATGACCTTGGAGAGGTCCATTTCCACTTCCAGATAATGGTCTCTGAATGTGGAGTTCTGCTCCGCATCCAGCACTTCCAGAAGGGCATCTGCAGGGTCTCCCCTGAAGTCATTGGCCATCTTGTCGATCTCATCCAGCAGAAACAGCGGATTTCTTGTCTTGGCCTGTCTCATGCCGTAGATGATTCTACCTGGAATACTGCCCACATAGGTTCTTCTGTGTCCTCTGATTTCCGCTTCATCACGCACGCCACCCAGTGACATTCTGACGAAGTTTCTGTTCACGGCTCTGGCCACGGACTTGGCGATGGAGGTCTTACCGACTCCTGGAGGTCCTACCAGACAGATAATGGGCCCCTTCATGGTCT
Source organism: Proteiniclasticum sp. C24MP (assembly GCF_043951855.1). Lineage (NCBI taxonomy): Bacteria > Bacillati > Bacillota > Clostridia > Eubacteriales > Clostridiaceae > Proteiniclasticum > Proteiniclasticum sp. C24MP. The sequence continues at coordinate 41,484 of NZ_JBINJW010000018.1, read as the reverse complement.
TGGATGTGTTCTTCACAGCCAGATACTCGATGATTCTGTCCTTCACATCCTTCAGGCCGTAATGGTCCGCTTCCAGAATTTCTCTGGCTTTGATGATATCCAGATTGTCTTTGGTTTCCTTGTTCCATGGGAGATCGATGAGCCAGTCCAGGTAGGTTCTTATGATGCCGCCTTCCGCACTGTAGCTTCCGCTGTTTCGGAGACGGTCCAGCTCATAGAGGGCTTTCTCCTTGGCTTCTTTTGGCATCTTGGCCTTCTTGATCTTTTCCTGATAGGAGAAGAACTCCTTGGCGTCTTCATCATACTCACCCAGCTCATCCTGAATGGCTTTCAGCTGCTCTCGGAGATAGTATTCCTTCTGCACCTTGTCGATGTTGCTCTTGACCTTGGTGCCGATCTTCTTCTCGATTTTCGCGATTTCCAGTTCCTTGTTGATGATCACAAGAAGCTTTTCCAGTCTTTCCTTGACATTCAGCGTCACTAACAGGTCCTGCTTGTCCTCCGGCTTCAGCATCAGATACGATGCCACAGTGTCTCCGAAACGACCCGGATCTTCTATGTCATCCAGTGAAAGGAGCGCTTCCTGAGGCATATAGCCTGTGTGACGCACATACGCCTGCAGTGTGTCCTTGACGCTTCTGACCAGCGCTTCGCATTCCACGTTCACTTCTTTCTCCGCTTCTTCATCAATGATGGATATGGTCGCCTTGTAGTGCGGGTCTTCCTTGATGGATGTGACTTTCCCTCTGGAGATCCCTTCCACAAGAACTCTTACTGTGTTTCCCGGAAGCTTCAGAAGCTGTCTGATGACACAGAGCGTTCCGATTTCCAGAAGATCTTCTTTTCCAGGCTCTTCCACTTTGCTTTCTTTCTGCGGCACCAGAAAAATCTCCTGGTCCTTCAGCATTGCTTCATCCAGTGCAGCAATGGATTTCTCTCTACCTACATCGAAGTGCAGGACCATATATGGAAATATGGTGATTCCTCTTAAAGGAATCATGGGAAGAGTTCTTCTCTTTCTCGCCATAAAATTACCTCTCTCTCGAAAATGGACAAACCTTTCGGTCTGTCCATCCAGTTATGCTGTTTCTTCGTCTTTCAGTGCTTTACGATATAGGATTTCCGGAGACTTCGTCTTTATGGTATCTCCATGAATGATGACTTTCTCGATGGTTTCATCCGAAGGCACATCAAACATGACTTCCTTCATGATGTCCTCCAGTATCGAGCGCAGTCCTCTTGCTCCTGTATTTCTCTTGATCGCTTCTTCCGCAATGGAGAGCAGCGAATCTTCCGTGAACTCCAGCTCCACATGATCCATTTCGAAGAGCTTCTTGTACTGCTTCACCAGTGAATTCTTCGGTGTCTTCAGAATCTCGACCAGCGCCTGCTTGTCCAGACTGTTCAGCGTGACCACGATGGGCACTCTTCCCACGAATTCCGGAATGAGACCGAACTTCAGCAGGTCTCCTGGAAGAATATTCTCCAGAAGCTGTCCGATGTTCTTCTCATGCTTGGACTGGATGTCTGCTCCGAATCCGATGGAAGATTTCTGTGTTCTCTTCTCGATGATCTTGTCCACACCATCGAATGCTCCCCCTACGATAAAGAGGATATTGGTGGTATTGATCTGAAGGAGTTCCTGATGAGGATGCTTTCTTCCACCTTGAGGCGGAACGGAAGCCACAGTGCCTTCCAGAATCTTAAGAAGCGCCTGCTGCACACCTTCACCCGATACATCACGGGTGATGGATGGATTTTCAGACTTTCTTGCGATCTTGTCGATCTCATCGATGTATACAATTCCTCTTTCCGCTTTTTCCACGTCGTAGTCGGCGTTCTGGATCAGCTTCAGAAGAATGTTCTCCACATCTTCTCCCACATATCCGGCCTCTGTCAGTGTTGTGGCATCTGCGATGGCAAATGGCACTTCCAGAAATCTTGCCAGAGTCTGAGCAAGAAGGGTCTTACCTGAACCTGTAGGTCCAAGAAGAAGAATGTTGGACTTGGATAGCTCCACGTCGCTTTTCTTCGGATAGTTGATTCTCTTGTAATGATTGTATACCGCCACCGACAGGGATTTCTTTGCGGATTCCTGACCAATGACATACTGGTCCAGATGCGCCTTGATTTCCTGGGGCTTTGGCAGTTTTGTAAAGTCCTGCTCACTCTTTTCTGTGAGTTCCTCTGCAACGATTTCCGAGCAGAGCTCGATGCATTCGTCACAGATATATACGCCCGGTCCTGCGATGAGTCTCTTGACCTGGTCCTGACTCTTTCCGCAGAAGGAACACTTCAGTAGATTCTTATCTTCAAATTTTGCCATTATTATTCACCTCTTTTAGTTGAACACCTGCCGCCTTAAGCGATGCAGTTTCCGGCACTTGCTGCCGGAAGTTCCCATTTCCTCGTCCTCGTCATCTACTAACTCCATGGGCGTCTTGATTCGGGTGTTCTACCCTATTTTACCACTAGAAAGGGTAAACCTCTATGCTTTATTTACTTCATGCTTTTCAAGGATGCTGTCGATTAGACCATAGGAAATAGCCTGCTCTGCACCCATGAAGTTGTCTCTTTCCACATCTCTAGCGATTACTTCGATATCCTGTCCTGTTCTTTCGGACATGATTCTATTCATCTTTTCCTTGATCTGGAGGATTCTTCTTGCATGGATTTCGATATCCGTAGCCTGACCCTGATATCCGCCCAGGGGCTGATGGATCATGATCTCACTGTTTGGAAGGGCAAATCTCTTCCCCTTTGTTCCTGCAGTCAGAAGGAACGCACCCATGGATGCCGCCATACCTACACAGATGGTTGCCACATCAGGCTTGATGTAGTTCATTGTGTCGAAGATGGCCATACCGGAAGTGATGCTTCCACCCGGGCTGTTGATATAGATATAGATATCCTTGTCCGGGTCTTCACTTTCCAGAAAAAGCAGCTGTGCCACTACAAGATTTGCCGTGACGTCATTGATTTCTCCTGAAAGCATGATGATTCTGTCTTTTAAAAGTCTGGAGAAGATATCATAGGATCTTTCTCCTCTATTGGTCTGTTCTACTACCATTGGTACTAAACTCATTTTCTTACCTCCATAACGATTCATTTTCTTCATTCATGTATATCAGTATACCTAGATTAAATTAAATTCTACTTAAAGAATCCATTAATTAATTTTAAACAATTTAATTGCTTGCATGTTACTATCATTTTACACCAAAGTGAAAGAAAATCAAATACCTGAATCCTAAAGATAGAAATATTGCCAGAGAAACCATGTCTCTGGCAATAAAAATTTCTCTTTATGTAAGACATGCCGTGATATTACGATCTTAAAGATAAGATTTCATACCATAATCACATCTCTTCTGGGGTCTATTCGTGGTCGTGACCTTCATGATCCTCTTCTTCATCATGATTATGGTCATCATGGCTGTGATCATGGCTTACAGTGATTTCCTTCTCTGTAATCTCAGCGGATGCAAGAAGAAGGTCGAACACCTTGTTTGTGGTAACTTCCATTTCCAGATCTCTTCTGTTGTTGTTCAGAAGCATTTCCTTCAGCTCATCCTGCTGTTCTCCATACATCTTCACGATTTCTTCGGCCTTAGCCATTACTTCTTCCTCAGAAGCTTCAATGCCTTCCTTGGCAACGATGGCTTCAATAAGAAGGTCGTTCTTCACAACGCTTTTCGCATTGTCTCTGAACATTTCACGGATGGCGCTTTCTTCCTGGCCTGTCATCTGCAGATACATTTCCTTGGAAATACCCTGCTGCTGGATTCTCTGCTCGAAATCTCTTACCAGTCTGTCGATGCTTGTTTCCACCATGACTTCAGGGACGTCGATTTCCGCCTTGTCTGCCAGTGCCTTGATGAGGTTGTTGTTCAGCTCGCTCTTGGCTCTGTTTGATGCATCTTCTTCCAGTCCTTCTCTGATGCTTGCCTTCAGTTCTTCCAGAGTTTCGAATTCTGAAACTTCGGAAGCGAATTCATCATCCACTTCAGGGAATTCCTTGGTCTTGATATCAAGAATCTCCACATCAAATTCTGCATCCTTGCCCTTGAGCTCTTCTGCCTGGTAGTCTTCAGGGAATGTCACCTTGACGGTCTTTTCGTCTCCGACCTTAAGGCCGATCAGCTGGTCTTCGAAGTCACCGATGAACATATTCGCTCCGATGGTCAGTTCGAAGTTCTCACCTTTTCCACCTTCGAATTCAACTCCATCCACTTTGCCGTTGAAGTTGATGACAGCTACATCATCCTTTTCCACAACTGCGCCTTCTGGCTTGGACTCGATTCTTCCGTTTCTTTCCACCAGATGTTCGATCTCATGGTCGATGTCGTGGTCAGTAACCTTAATGACAGGCTTCTCCACTGCAAGTCCCTTGTATTCTGGAAGATCGAATTCAGGATATACTTCCACTTCCGCTGTGTAGATGAAGTCTTTTCCTTCTTCCATCTGTGTGATGTCGATCTTTGGATAGTCAATCGGCTTGATGTCCGCTTCTTCGATGGCCTGTGGATAGCTGTCGCTTAACAGGAAATCACTGGCATCGTCAAACAGAACTTCCACGCCGTAGAACTGCTTCACCAGCGCCAGAGGAGCCTTTCCTTTTCTGAATCCCTGAACATTCAGGTTCTTCACATTTTTCTTGTAGGATTTTCTGATGGCCTCATCCAGCTTTGCAGCTTCCAGAGTCACTTCTAATTTCACCTTTTTGGAATCTAACTTTTCGTGCTTTACGTTCATTAATGATATCCTCCTATGCCCTAGAGGGCTTCTTTTCAAACTTATAATATTATAAATGAAATGGCTTCGCATTTCAATGATTATGGGATTATTCTTTCCAGATACTTTCTGCTTTCAATGAGCTCCGCCAGAGATTCATAGTTTTCCTTATAGACCTCTATGATCCCCGGCCCCTTGTATCCTAGGGACTCCACCTTGTGGAAGAGCTTGCCGAAATCAAAATTTCCCTTTCCCGGAAGAAGACAGGTGCTTACTGCATCATGGTCATTCAGATGAAGATTCATGAGATCCTCTCCGTAGATATCCAGATAGTCATAAGGCGATTTTCCGGCTTTCACCGCCTGCTTCACATCCAGGGTGAATTTCAGCGGTTCTTTCACCGCATCCTTCAGACGCTTCAGATATTCCAGGTCTCCCGACAGACACCAGGAAACATTTTCCTGGGCAAGGGCCATGCCGCGGACACCGGCTTCATAGACCATCCGCTCATATATATAGACCACTTCGGAAAAACTCATATTCCTGTGGGGCTTACGGATGAGTCCATGAAACGTATAAGCCTTGGCACCAAGGATCTCTCCGAAACGGACGAAGTCCTGGAAGATTCTGAAAAAGTCTTCTCTTCTTCTTTCATAGGCATCAAACAGATAGGGTTCAAAGGCGGAGCTTACAGTGTGAACGGAATTGATCCGCACATTCTCCTTCTGTGCCAGTGCTTTCAGTTCATGCCCATAGTCTTCGCTGAACTCGAAAAAACTATTGGCAAAGATCTCCAGTACACGGAACCCTTTATCTGCAAGTTTCTTCACTGCGTCTTCCGTCAGCAGTTCGGGATAGAATATGGCGGTAGAGATTCCAATCTCCAAGTTTCATCACTTCTTTTCTTCATTCATTTCATAGAGTCATTTCCTGAAAGCGCCTATTCACTGATGATCTTGTAGTCCGATGTCAGATAGTAGGTTTCCCCTTCCTTTGTATAGGAAAGACCCAGCTCGGTGATTTCTCCAAGAACCACATCGGTACCGAAGACGCTCTGAAAGTTTCTGTGGGATAACGGCTCAAGGTCCACCACGTACAGGAATCTCCGCTCATCGAACCAGGGCAGCTGTGACATATAGACCACAGTATCCGCATCCAGGAATTTAGGCTGCTCCGCCCAGACAAAGTCTTCCGTTCTTCTGAGAATACTTTCCTTGGACTCCGTATACCCTCTGGAATTCTTGTAGATCTTGTAGGTGATGTCCGTGACATTTCCATCAAGGTCAATGAGGAAAAGGTCCTGGGTCTCCTCATCCAGAATCACAGCCTGATTCCTGGATGGAGAGATGTCTCCCTGCATCCCCATAAGTTCAGTAATGGGCGCAAAAATCTTCTCGCCGTTTTCCTCCACCACTTCCAGCGAAACTTCCTTCTCTATGGGCAGAGCTGCTGTGACATACTGCTTCTCGATGACAGGCTCCTCTTCAAGAGGTTCTTCCGTTTCCTCATTGGTGACGGTTTCCGGAATCTGCTCCAGAATCTCTTCTTTCTGGACTTCTTCCTGAGCGATGTCCTGTTTCACCTTTTCAACCATCTCCAGAATCGGTTTCCGGAACAGCAGTGCCAGTGCGGCGATGACAATGAGAAAAAACGCAAGCTTTCTGAAAAAGCGTTTCCTTTTTTCTCTTTTATGATACTTACTACTGAATATACTGGTATTTCTTCTCATCTGTTCTCCTTATTTTTTAATGGGAATTCCACCCTTGCCGCATCCGCAGCCGGAAGCTTTCCCCTCTGCACTTTTTTCACCGCAGCAGGATTTCTTCTCCACCAAATAGTTGTCCGTGTAGTCCTCGTAATCCGTTCCTTCTTTAAGCAGGTCTTCGATCATAAGATAAATTCCTCCGTTCCTTCAATGGCTCTTGCAACCAGCTCATCACTTTCCAGTGCCTGTTCATGAAGCTTTATGTACTTGAGCTTCGGCTTGGTCACTGGATGCTTTGGCACGAAGATGGTGCAGCAGTCTTCATAAGGCAGTATGGACGTCTCATAGGTGCCGATTTTCTGGGAAATCTCCATGATGTCTCCCTTGTCCATGGCAACCAGAGGTCTGAAGACCGGTCTGTCACCGGCATCATCGGAAACCACCAGAGCTTCCATGGTCTGGGAAGCCACCTGCCCGATACTTTCTCCCGTGGTGACACTCTGTATACCCAGTTTGTCTGCCAGAGCACAAGCGCACTTCATCATGAATCTTCTCATGATGATGGTCAGCTCATTCTCCGGGCATTTATCCATGATCTCCATCTGGATTTCAGTAAACGGAACCACATGCAGATGGATTTTTCCGGTGTACTGGCTCAGAATGGACGCAAGCTCCTTGACTTTGTCCTTGGCTCTTTCTGAAGTGTAGGGATGACTGTGGTAATAGACCCCATGCACTTCGATGCCTCTCTTCGCCATGAGAAAACCAGCCACCGGCGAATCAATTCCACCGGAGAGCATCAGCATGGTGCTGCCGTTGATGCCATAAGGCATCCCGCCGATTCCTCTTTCCTTGCTGACATAAACATAGGCATTGTCGCGGATCTCAATGTCCACCACATAATCCGGCTTTTTGATCTCCACATGATAGCCTTCCGTATTCTTCAGGATATGTGCACCAACAAGGCCGGAGAGCTCCATGGAATTCATGGGGAACTTCTTGTCCGCTCTTTTTGTGGCCACTTTGAATGAGGTGCCCTGAGGCTGCTTCTTCATGACTTCCAGCGCCAGCTCCTTGATCTTCTCGATGTCTCTTTCGGTCTGCACCACGGTGCATACTTCATAGACGCCGAAGACTTTCTTGACCTTCTCCTTGATTTCGGACACGTCCTCCGACTGGATGAACCAGCGGTTCTGGTCTGTATAGAAGGAATAGTCGTCATTTTTCAGGACATTCTTGATGTTCTCTTTCAGTTTCTTCTCAAATCTTCCTCTGTTCAGTCCCTTGAGAAAGATTTCAGATGCATATTTTATCAGTAACAGTTCCAAATTATTTCCTCCTTAGAAATTTCACTGCTTCTTTGATCTTCTGCGCAGCATATTCGATTTCTTCTTCCGTTGTTTCCACCTGGAAACTCAGCCTTATGCTGCCTTGGATCTCCTTTTTCGAAAGCCCCATGGCCTGAAGCACATGGGAATCCTTCGTATCCTTTGAGGTGCAGGCGGAACCTGTGGATACATAGACTCCTTCATCTGAAAGATAGTGAAGAAGCACCTCTCCGCGCATGCCCGGTATGGAAACGCTGAGGATGAAGGGCGATGTGCTTTCAAGAGGGGAATTCACCTTCAGTCCGTCGATTTCCTGCAGAAGCTCTATCATCTTCTTCTTCAGTCCATGGACATGCAGATAGCCCTCTCTTCTATCCTCTTCTCTCTTTCCTGCCGCTTCTCTGAAGCCCAGAATGGAGGGCACATTCACCGTACCCGCTCTGAATCCCCTCTCCTGTTCTCCGCCCAGAAGGAGAGACTGCGGCTTCTGTCCTTTTCTCATGTAGACGAATCCGCATCCTTTGGGACCATGAACCTTATGAGCGGAAACCGTCATATAGTCCACATCCATTTTCTTCACATCCAGCGCATATTTCATGTATCCTTGCACTGCATCCACATGAAACTTGGCTTTCCTGCTGACAGACCTTATGACCGCCGCAATTTCCGGAATGTCGTTCACTGCACCGGTTTCATTGTTCACCATCATGATGGATACAAGTGATGTGTTTTTCGTAAGCTTTTCAGTAAGCTCCGAAAGACGGATCCTGCCCTCATCGTCAACGGACAGAAAATCCACTTGTACACCTTGCGTTGCAGCATATTCCATCACGCGCAGCACACTGGGATGTTCTGTGCATGACGTGATGAAATGCGCACCTTCCTTAATAAAGGACCTTATGATATGATTGTTTCCTTCCGATGCCCCCGAGGTGAACACGATCTCTTCTCCCAGAGCATGGACGGTTTCAGCAATGTCTTTTCTTGCCGCTTCCAGAGCGTCCTCGGCATCTCTTCCGATCTTATGGATGGAATTGGGGTTTCCGTAGATGTCTTTCAGCGCTTTGGTCATGATCTCTATGACTTCCGGCTTCACCGGAGTGGTTGCTGCATTATCCAGATAAGCTTTCATTTCATCACCTTCAAAATATTTCACTGATTTACTTTATCATAAGAAGCGTTAAAGCTCAAGCTTAAGAAGACCTTCGTAGATTCTGCTGATGAAAGGTCCGATTTCTTCAGAAACCTCAATGAATCCCTGCTGCATCGTCTTCCCGCCGCCGCCTCTGAATCTGAACTCCTCACGGGCAGGTCTCACAAGTTCCTTCGCATCTGCACTTTCTCCTGTGAAGATGAAGATTCTGCCGTCTTTTCTGTAGAATACCGCAATCTTCTCCTTCTTCATCAGATGATTTCCCATGGCTTTGATGAGCTCGTCCTCATACTCCACTTCTTGAACCACTGTATCCTCTTCATAGTTTTCCACAAGGGCTCTGGCAAGGTCCAGTGTAAGCGCTCCATAGGCTTTCCTGTATTCGTCTCGCTCTTCTTTGACCTGCCGCACTCTGAACGGCAGTTCATCCAGATTGACTCCCAGCTCCGCCTTCAGCTTCGAGATGGCATCCTCCATATCATAGAGGTATCTGTATGCACGCTCTCCCGCCACATAGAAGATGCGGCTGCCTCCCTTGTATTTTTCCACCGCAGTGATTTTAAAGAGCCTCAGATCCTTCAGGGATTTCACATGGGTGCCTCCGCAGCCGCACCAGTCGATCTCGCCGATCTGCACAATGCGGATGTTCGAGTCCACCTGAACCGCTTTTCTCAGTGGAATGTCGCCCAGATTGTATTTGTCTCTGTAGTAGGTGGATACCGGAAGATTCTTCCCTATAAGATCGTTGACCTCCTGCTCCGCCTGAAGTCGCACTTCTTCGGAGATTTCCAGGTCCGTATCAATGGTTGCGTGAACCTTTCCCATATGAAAACTTAGGGTTTCCACACCGAACTGGTCTTTCAGAACCGCAGTGAGCACATGCTGCGCCGTATGCTGGATGCTGTGGTCTTCCCGAACCTTCTGGTCTATGACGCACTCCACAGGCATATTGATGGTCAGCCCGGAGAAGGAAGCCAGCTTATGGTAGATCTCTTCTCCTTCCGAAAAGACATCAAGAACTTCTTTCCCGTTGACGGTGCCCTGGTCTGCAGGCTGTCCTCCCCCTTCAGGATAAAAATAAGTGCTGTGAAGGGTGATATACACCCCATCTTCTTTCTCTTTTACGGATCTGATCCTTGATGTGAACCTAAGCACATCCTGATCCACCTGATATAGTTTCACGCTATCCACTCCCATACATTTTTTCACCCTTCATTGTACCATTAATTGAAAATGAGATGCATAGGATGAGCATAAAAACTCCCATCACACGGAGTTTTTCGTGGGCTATTTCAGTGAGGAAAGAATGCGTAGACGGATCTCCCGCGAAAACACCTGAGTTTTAATGGAAAATGAGTGAAATCTTAATTCACTTTTAATTTATCTCTCGTATAATGGCTTCAATAAGTAAAGTTCAGATAAAGAGAGGAAGTTAGTGATGGAAAAGAAATTATACAAGAATACGGACAGAAAAATGATCTCAGGTGTCCTGGCAGGTTTTTCCGACTACCTGGGAATTGATGTCACCATACTGCGAATCGGATATGTGCTGTTGAGCCTGATTATGGAAGCGTTCCCAGGAATCATTCTCTACATCATCCTCGCCATTGTAATGCCGGACATGGATGAGCGCGACAGAGAGAGAAAGACCTACAAGAGCCAGAAAAGCGACAATCCCTACGCCAGTGAAGAAAACGCATATGGACAGAAGAACTATCAGGATGTGGATTATAAAGAGACCAAAGATACAGAAGATCCGGACAAGAACTTCAAGAAATCCGGCGGAGCCTATACGCCAGACGACCGGCACTGAAAATGAAATGCGTGCAGGAACCCTCACACCAGAGTCTGGTGGAGGGTTCTTTCTGTTTCCCGGTACATCACAGCGACAATCGCTCTGGATCCTCTTCCCGTCAATTCACATTCTTTTAACAATATTGAATTATAATAGTCAATAAATAGACTATCCCTACTATCTGTCAAGGAGGAAAATCATGGAAGAATTGAAGAAACTGCTCCTTTCCGCCGTCGGCGCTGCAGCCATTAGTGTTGAAAAAATTGACAGCACCGTCACCGAACTCATCGAAAAAGGGAAACTCAGTGTGAAGGAAAGCAAAGAACTTCGGGAAGAACTGGTTCGCAGAAAGAAGGAATCCGAAGAGGATCTGGTGAAGAAAGAAGACCTCAATGAAATCATCGATTCTCTGAATCTCATCAGCAAAAGAGAGCTGGAGCTTCTGGAAGAAAGAGTGGCGAAGCTGGAAGAACAGATGAGAACCGTGAAAGATACAGACATTTGACAGACGCATTTCTTCGTATAAGGTGGTGTTCTGATGGGAGAAAATCAAGGCAGTTACAGCAAGAAGCGCTTTAGAGAAATTGTGAGAGTCCTGGCTTCCTATGGCTTTGGACATATCATTCACGCAAAATTCCGGACAGACAAAATGAAAAATGATCCGGAGAATCTGAGACTGGTCTTCGAAGAACTGGGACCTACCTTTATTAAAATCGGTCAGATTCTCTCCACAAGACCGGATGTGCTTCCCGCCGAATACATCACCGAGCTTTCAAAGCTGCAGGACAAAGCGCCCCACTTCCCCTATGAGACCGTGAAATCCATCATAGAGGAGGAGCTTGGAAGACCCCTTGACGAAATCTTCTCTTCCATTGTGGAAACACCCATGGCCTGCGCTTCCGTTGCCCAGGTCCATCGGGCAGTTCTGTTGGATGGAACCAAAGTCATCGTCAAGGTCCAGAGACCTGACATCGAAGACAGACTCCTGGAGGATATCCACATCCTCATACGAATTGTGAAAAGAGCGCCCAACACGCTCAGAGATATCCTGCTGGATCCGGTGGAAGCACTGGAAGAGATTCTTGAAACCACAAAGATCGAACTGGACTTCAACAACGAGGTCCACTATATGCTGCGATTCAGGAAGGAGAATGAATCCATAAAATGCATCAGTATTCCCAGTGTATACCTGAATCTGTCCACCAAACGGATCGTGGTTCAGGAAGAGATTGAAGGAATCAAGATCACAGACAAGGAAAAGCTTCTGGATGCTGGATATGATACAGATGACATCGGGAAAAAGCTGGTACTCTCCTATCTCTACCAGCTCTTCAATAACGGTTTCTTTCACGGAGACCCGCACCCTGGAAACCTCATCATCCATGACAAGAAGATCTACTACATAGATTTCGGCATCATGGGCAGTCTCACGCAGAAAGCAAGAAGGTCTGTGAACGATCTTCTTCAGGCCATGGTGAAGCGAGACATCGGTCAGCTGGTGAATCTAGTGCTGGACCTTGCTCAGCAGAAAGGCCCCGTGGATAAGAACGTTCTTTATGAGGACATTGAATACATCATCCACTACTACCTGCAGACCAGCCTGAAGAACATCCAGGTCTCCAGGCTTTTCATGGATCTTTTCGAAGCGGCCAGAAAAAACAACCTGAAGCTTCCCAAGGAATTCACCACACTGCTGAAATCCCTCCTGATCCTGGAAGGGGTCATCAGCGAAATCGCCCCGGATCTCAGCATCATGGAAATCGCAAAGGACTATCTGAAGGAAGATCCGAAGCTTGACCTGTGGCCTGAATTCTCCATGGACAGTCTGGCTCTGCACAGCTACAGTCTTGTGAAGGACACCCTTAAAATCCCCATCAGCATTCAGACGATTCTGGACAACTTCATCAGCGGTCGCGGAAAAGTGAAACTGGATATCGTGAACTTTGACAACCGATGGGTGGACTTCAACAAAATGATCAATCGAATGGTTTTCGCCCTGGTCGTATCCGCCATCATCATCGCATCCGCACTGATCATTCGCAGTGGGGATGGACCGAATTTCAACGGCATCAGCCTTGTGGGCATGATGGGCTTCGCACTTGCAGGTTTTCTCGGTCTGTGGCTTCTCCTATCCATTCTGAAATCCGGAAATATCTGATCCATGCGCCACTTCTCTGCCATAATCTGAATGCAGAAAGACGCCCTGGGAACTTATGCTCCCTGGGCGTCTTCAGTTTCTTATCCGTTCATTCTCATTTTTCTTGCTAAATATGACCTTCTGTCTGAATACTCATGGCGAAATATCGGATGGAGTCCTCTTTCTTGCCCATTTTGTAATAGACTTTGGCCAGGTCCTGGTATCTTTTGGCGAGTTCCCTGGTTTTCCCCTTTTTGATGAGCATGTCCAGTGACACACTCAGATAGGTCTCCGCCATGTCATAACTTCCGTTCTCCGCAAGGAGTCTTCCTTTGAAGTAGTAGGCTTTTTCCACCACATCCGGATGCTGATTTTCAATGGCTGCATTGACCACCATATCCACATATTTCGATGCTTCCTTGTAATGCCCTTCTTCCACAAATCTGTTCATGGCATCCAATAGGAGCGTCACATTATCCGCCAGAGATTCCTGAGGGAAGATCTTCGCCGCTTCCGCCATCTCCTTGTAGGCTCCTTCCACATCTCCGCCATTCAGAAGCTTCACTGCGAGAAAATACTTCGCCTTGGCATGCATCTCAGGGTACTCCTTGAGATACTCGCTGATCTTCTCATAGTTTTCCTCTCCGTTTTCGGAAGTGCTGATCAGACAGTACTGAAGATGAATCTGACCTTTGATTCTCTTGTTCTCCGTGATTTCCAGAAGCTCATCCACCAGAGGAAGATACTTCTTCGCTTCTTCATACTCTTCCAGATACACAAGACAGGCTACCGTCATATAGGGTATGAGAAGCCTTTCCTCCTTGGTGATGGAATCCGGCAGTGTATCGAAGTTACTCATGAGATAGTTGAGAAACACCAGTGCATTCTCATATTCCGAAGTCGTATGGAGATACTTCGCCATGGTCATGCAGTAGAGATACTGCGTCTCCGCATTGACGATATTGATATAAGTCCTGTACAGATGGGAAATCTCCACATTCAGCTCTTCGATTTTACCCTTTTCGATGTAATGATTGATCAGCTGAATCCTCGCCTGAAAGGTCTGCATCACAAGACCATTCTGCTCTGTCACCTCTATGAGTCCTTTGATTTCTTTTTCATAGTTCTTCGAAAACATATTCTCTGACAGTTTTTTCAGCTCATCGTTGACTTCCTGGATGATGTCCTTCTTGAGACTTTCCTTTTCGATGCCGAGTCTCTTGGCTACCAGATCCAGCACCCACTCTTCTGCTGTCACTTTGTCGTTTTCGATGGTGCTCATCTTCGAAACGGATATTTCCGAACCGCAGAGCGCTTTCAGTGTCATGCCTTTCTGTACACGTGCTCTTCTTATTTTTTCACCGGTACTTAGTATTTCCATTACTTGTCACCCTCCTCTTGGAGCATAATATTCATGGATTTCTCAAGCAGTTTATAGGAATCCACGTTCTTCCCTTTTTCCAGATAGAATTTAGCCATGAGCAGCATGATTTTGGATTCTTCTTCTTTCAGCTTCTTCTCTCTGGCGATATTCAGAGCGAGGATGAGATTGTTCACTGCACCACGCATATTTTTAAACAGTGATTCCACTTTCGATTTCACGAGATACAGTTTGATGTTTCCGAGGAAATCCTCTTCCAGAACCATTCGGTCCAGGAGATTGAGCGTTTCATAGGCATCTTCTTCTCTGCGCAGATGACCATAGCACTCTGCCAGATGCAGATTCACTTCCTTGAGCATTTCTTGATTCTTGTTGTAGAGCACTTCCGATTTTCTGAAGTGGGTCACCGCATCTTCATAACGGTCGAAATCCTCATAGAGCTTGCCGAGATTCATCTCGATCTCAGCCATTTCAGACTCTTCCTCACAGGTTCTGAAGATCTGAAGAGACATCTTCGCATATTTTGATGCTTCTTCGAAATTGCCTTCCATCTCATTCTTTTCTGCAAGTCTGGTCAGGAACTTTCCATAGGATTTCTTGTCAGACATGATTCCGAACTTTTCATCGGACTTTGCGGTATATTCTTTGCTCTTTTCGAGATTTCCTACTTTCTTGTAGGCAACAGCCAGATAGAAATAGACCTTGGCCAGCATGATTTCATCTGTCAGAATGCCTTCCACAAATAAAGCTTCGGATTTATGGAAATAACTGATGGCCATGGGTAAAGACTCCTGGTCCATACAGGTCTTCGCCACAAGCATGAAGTTATCGATATAAGCACCTTTGTAGTTATGGGTGGAATAGATCACATTGCACTGAAACAGATAATCAAAAGCTTTCGTGAAGTTCTTTCTGCTGATCTCAAGCATCCCTTTAAGATAAAGGTTCTTTGCCTTAGGCAGAATCAGATTATACTGATTGATGTAGTGATCGCCTTTTTCAATGTATTTGGATGCCTTTTCATATTCACCGATTTCGATGCTGATCTCAGCCATCTCGCTGAAGTACTCGCAGATGCGGTCTGCCTGCGTATTCTCGGATTCCATGAAATATTCCACTGAAATATCCAGTGTCTCTGCCAGATAATCCAGAAGATCCATCGAAGGATTGGACTTACTGGATTCCACAAGACTGATCTGTCCAGGGGTTACGCGATTACCCGCTACATCTTTCAGCGTCATGTTTAATTCTTTTCGTCTTTTTTTGACCTTTTCGCCTAATGATAATACTTCCATAAACTTCTCTCCTAAAGCATAATTAACATTTTCATTATAGCATATAATTTAGCTAGATTAACTCTAGAAAAGACTTTTGTGACAGATTTTTTAGTGATTTCTGATGCAAACATGAGTTACAGTCAACAAATTGACTGAAAATCCGTTCTCTGGATTAGTTGAAGTTTTAAAACAGAAGCCCTGGAAACAGCGAAAAGAGAAGTGCACTCAAGCCTTCCGAGCACCTTCTCTTTCAGTATCCGCATATATTTTTCTGTGAAATTTTTAATATAGAGGAACTTTATGAATACAAGCCCCTCAACTAGAGCTTTCTTTCCGAAAAAGCTTCCTTTGCCAGTTCATCCGCCCGGTCATTGAACCGGTCTCCGCTGTGGCCTTTCACCTTTCGGAACTTCACATTCAGATCCTTCTTCATGGACTGATAGAACTCATGGTAGCCTCTGGTCAGATCATTGTTTCTTTTCCATGTTCCTAAGGCCCAGCTTTCAATGCCCTGATAGTCAAAGTACAGCACAAGATTCCTGTAGCCGCTTTCCCTGGCATAGGTCATGGCTTTTATTGCCCCAAGGACTTCTCCGGCCACATTTCTCATGGAGCTGTACTCACCCTTCTGCGCTTCACATTCCGAATAGACCTCTTCTCCCTTATGGACCACCACCAGTCCATAGGCATACCGTTTCGTGGACAGTTCATAGCTTCCATCCACATAGATGATCACCTGGTCCTCTTCTGGCACCAGACTATGTGTCATCACAGCTTCTTCTTTCTTCTCCGGTTTTTTCTCACCAGGAAGATCCTCCCCATGCAGCTGGATGAAGGAAAGGGCTTCTTCCCTTGTGGGAAAGCTCTTGTATTTCACCCCTTTGGCTCCTGTCACTTCCTTTTTGCACTGATCCCAGGTTTCAAGAATCATCGGTCTTTTTGAATGCCCGTCCAGCACCGCATAAAATTTACCCAAACTAAAATCTCCTTACAAAAAGGAGCCCTTACGCTCCTTTTATCTTTCTTATTGCTTTCAAAGGATTTTCTATACTCTATATCGGAAATATCCTTTCTTTTTCTTATGAGTACCCGCTATTTCAGCGCCGGTTCGAAAATCGGATCCAGATCCACCGGCTTCACTTCCTCATCAGGAATCAGGTATGCCTCATCCGTCAGATAGGATTTCTTTCTCTTCTCCAGATTCTCATCAATGAGCCCATAGACCTGATTCAGGGTCTTGGCCGGTGTGAAGTTTACAATCTTCTGAATGTTGTCCTGCACAAGCTTCAGTGTAGCCAGGTCTCCCTGCCAGTGCTGCACAAGAATCGGCACCGGAATCTTGCCTAGTATGTAGCTGGTACCGAAGAACAGAATGGCCAGATCATCCATCTTGCCAAGAAGCGGAACCTTGCTTGGAATGATGTCAGCAGGAACCAGAGGGTAACCGAAGGTAAAGGCTATGAGCGCCTTATCCCTTTTCGCCACACGCTTGTCCTTCATGAGCCTTAATGCCAGAGCATACATATCAGGGAGAATGAAAGCATATTTTGCCATATTCTTCTTGTCATAAGGCACTTTCTCGAAAATCTTCCATCTGAAATCGGTATAGGAATCTTCCGTACGGTCCATAAGACCCAGCTTTCTGTTGAACTCAGCAAGCTTTCTTTCCTCTTCCTCTCTCTTTACTCTTTCTTCTTCTTCCTTGTCTTTATTGGATTCTTCCTGCATGGCGTCGATGTCCGCTTCAATGCCTTTGAGTCTTAAGGACAGAACGCCATTTTCCATGAGAAAATGCTCCACTTCCAGATGCACATGGGGCACCTGCTGCAGGGCTTCATCGATATTCACCGACAGTGCCTTGTTCTCATAGGTGAGGCCCATTTCGGAAGCTTTCTTGGCCGCCGTTTTGGAAGCGATGTTCAGAATGAACTTGGGAATCCCAAGCTTCAGCACCTTGATCCGTTCAATCTTCAGGGTCAGCGTGTTGTTGAACACACTGAGGATTCTCACCTTCGCCAGAAACGGGATACTGATGATCTTTTTAAAGCTGCCTTCGATCTGGATGAAGTTGTCTTCCAGTTTCACATCCTTAAATGTAAGTTCCGGCACTTTGGTTTCCACCAGAGTTTTCAGATCATACATGATATCTTCCGCACTTAATGTTGTGGTAACAGATGTCACTCTCATAAATTTTTCTCCTTTCAATGTTTCTTGAAAGCTTTTACGCATAATATATAACTTTATTATAGCAAGTTCTTTCCTCGTTATGAGGAACTCTTGAAAATATTTCAATTAACTTAACATTTGAACAACCTCAGATTCACCCATTCTCCTTAGGACGCCGACTGAGTAGCAGAATCAGCGCCGTGATGACAATCCCCCCCAGAAGCCCTCCTATATGACCGAAGTTGTCGATGTTGCTGGAGGTGAATCCCGAAAAAAGATTGATGGCCAGCACGATCATGATTCTTGAAAACATGGATTTCATGGATTTCTTCTTGCCGAAGAGGGTGATGACCAGGATAGCGCCAAGAAGCCCGAAGATGGCTCCAGATGCACCTACAGCCACATTGGGCGTATAGAGATAACTGAGCATTCCTCCCGTCACGGCCGAAAAACAGTAGATTCCGAGCATCTTCCATTTCCCCATGAATTCCTCCACAATTCTGCCTAAAGCAAAAAGCGCATACATGTTGAAGAGCACATGCATGAAATCCGCATGAAGAAATGCGGAAGTGAAGAGCCTGTAATACGCCCCTGCCTGAATCAGTTCATTGACCTTGGCACCATAGCGGATCAGGACAAAGATGTCGATATCCAGCCCTCCTGACTTGATGGCCGTGAATGTATAGATCACAATATTCAAGATCATGAGGGTAAAGGTCACCGCCATGGAACGCAGTGTCATTTTCTGTTTCACCGCCACTTTCCTCGATAGAACAGATCTAGAGACATCATCATGGCCGAAGAACTTCCCTTCCTCATCCACATAGACTTCGGAATAGTTCGGCAGTTTCTCCTTCAGCGGTACAGGATGTCCACCAGTGAACACGATATTCAGTATGTAAGCCGGAATTCCGTTCAGTCTCGCATGATTCATGAAAGCCAGAAGATTCTCATCTTCTTTCCCGAGGGTGGAAAAGATCACGGCTAAAAACCCATTCTTGATGGGCGTATAAAGATAGAAATTCAGTTCTTCTTCAATGGAATGAAACTCTTCCAGAAAAAACCCCTTCTCGTCGATGAGAAGATCCATGGTTTCCCGGATCACTTTGTTTATCATAGGTGCCTCCAGCATTTGTGACTTACTCTGATTTTACCCCAAATTTCTGAACTATGAAAGAAAAGACCCTCGAAAGGGCCTTTCCTTTTATCTGTTCCCGATATATTCTTCCAGCATATCCAGAAGTTCATTGAATCTTCTTATGGTCGCTTCCAGAGGCGCTTTGCTGGTCATGTCCACACCAGCAGTCTGAAGGGTCTCTACAGGATAGTCGCTTCCGCCGGTCTTCAGGAATCCGGTGAAGCGCTTCACAGCCTCTTCGCCTTCCTTCAGGATGCTTTCAGCAAAAGCGCTGGCTGCAGCATACCCTGTGGCATACTGATAAACATAGAAGTCACGATAGAAATGAGGGATTCTCGCCCATTCCACTTCGATCTCCTTATCGATGACGATGTCTTCGCCGAAGTATTTCCTGTTGAGATCCAGCCATAAAGCACTGAAGTCTTCTCCTGTCATCGGTGTTCCCTTTTGAATGGTTTCATGGGTGATCTTTTCAAATTCCGCAAACATCAGCTGTCTGAAGACGGTGGTTCGGATCTGTTCCAGCTCCTGATTCACAAGATAAAGCTTCTTCACAGGATCCTTCTCGTTCTCGATCTGGTAATGGATCAGCAGCTTTTCATTGGTGGTGGATGCCACTTCAGCTACAAACAGGGTGTAGTCCCCATAGATGAAGGGCTGATGCTTTCTTGAATAGTAGGAATGAATGGAATGGCCCATTTCATGAACCAGTGTGGATACATCTCTCAGCTTGTCATGATAGTTCAAGAGGATATACGGTTCTGTATCATAAGCACCTGAGGAGTAGGCTCCGCTTCTCTTCCCCTTGTTTTCGTAGATATCGATCCATCCGCTTTCCACACCGCTTCTGAAGATGGAAAGATATTCTTCTCCCATGGGCTTTAAGCCTTCCAGGGCAAGCTTCACGCCTTCCTCAAAGGAAATCTTTTCTTCCGGCACATCGATGATCGGTACATAAAGGTCATACATATGGATCTCATCCAGATTCAGCAGTCTCTTCTTGATGTCCACATAGCGGTGCAGGGCACCTACTCCTTCGCTGATGGTTTCCAGAGAGTTGTCGTAGACTTCCACAGGAATGTTGTTTGGACTGAGGGATGCCTCGATGGGTCCTTCATAGTTTCTCAGTTTTGCTCTCAGATTGAAGGTCTTCATGTTGGAGGAAAGCATGGTGCCGATGGTGTTCTTGTACTTTCCGTAGGTTCCGAAAAGCTCCTTGAACGCATTTTCTCTAAGGGTTCTGTCCTTATTGATGATGTAGTTGGAGTAACTTCCTTCGGTCATGGGATGCCTGTTTCCTTCTGCGTCTTCCACGTCGCTGAAGGTCATGTCCGCATTGGTGAAGATGGAGAAGATGTCATCGGGTGCATTGAGCGAATCCGAAAGCGTAGCCAGAAGCTCTTCTTTCTCCTTGCTGAGCACATGAGGCTTTTCCTTTACAATGGACTCGATATAGAACTTGTAACCTTTGAGTTCTTCATCTTCCAGGTAGCTTTTTATGGTCTCATCACTTAAGGCAAGAAGCTCCGGTACAAAGTAGCTGGCCATGGCACTGTACTCCGCCACATACTGGGCGATCTTAGACATGATGACTTGCTGCTTCGTGTTTCCCGTATCTTCATCGTTTTTCATATGCGCGTACACATACAGCTTTTCCACGATTCTTGTATATTTCTCGTAGTCCTTGAGATACGCAAGAAGGTTTTCCTTCTCATGAAGCTTGTCCTTGTAGTTCAGAAGCACTGGTGCTTCCTTTTTGACCCTTTCCAGCTCTTTTTCAAAGTCTTCATTCGATGCGTAAATGTCGTGAATTCTCCACTGATGCTTTGCATCGATCTCATTTCTCTGTTTTACTTTTTCGCTCATAGATACCTCCATAATATTTTATTTGCTCCTTCCATTATACGGCACAGAATCTCACTTTCAAAGGAAAAGCGCTCTTCTTCTATGCTCTGCATAAAGATTCTGTACTACCTGAGAGCAAAAAGAAGAATCCTTCCACCGCTCATCACGGGAAAGGATTCCAGTTTCTTACTTATTGAAGCTTTTTAAGACCTTTTCATAGGTTTCTTCCATGGTTTCCAGAAGATCACCCGTTGCTGCCAGAGGATTGATGGCTACTGTTTCACTTTCCGTTTCTCTGGCCAGAGTCTCGGAAACCTTAGGGGAAGCATTGTCCTCCAGGAAGATGGTCTTGATCCCTTCTTCTTTCACAAAGCTGATGAGATCCTCCAGGGTCTTTGGTGTAGGTTCCCCCTCCTGGAAAGGCCCTTCCACAGATTTCTGTACAAGTCCAAGCTCTCTTGTCATGTATCCGAAGGCCGCGTGACCTGTGACGAAGGCTTTCCCTTCATGTTCCCTGAATTTCTCCACATACGCTTCTCTGAGCATATTCACTTCCTCTACAAATGCACTGTAGTTCTTCTCGAAGCTCTCGCTCCCTTCAGGAAGCACTGCTGTAAGCTCGGTTTTCACATTCTCCGCCATGATGGTCAGCGCATCCAGAGACAGCCAGATATGCGGGTCGAATTCTCCATGTTCATGACCTTCTTCCGCTTCATGGTCATGGTCCTCATCCACTTCATCCAGATGAATGAGATCTACGCCCTTTGAAAGATTGATGAGTTTCAGGCTGCTGTTGCCGGAATTCTCCACGGCTCTCTCTACCCAGGGTTCCATTTCCAGACCGTTGATGAAGAGAAAATCCACTTCCGTGAGTTTTCCCATATCCTTGATGGTGGGTTCGAAATGATGGGCATCCGCACCTTCCGGAACGATTCTATAGGTTTCCACCAGGTTTCCACCGACAATCTTCACAATCTCATCCACGGGATTGATTGTGGTCGCCACTTGAATGGCCTCCAGAGTCTCTTCCTCCGGACTGTTTTCTTCCAGGGGCTCCTCATTCTGAGTTTCAGGTTCATTATTCACAGGCGATTCTTCAGAAGGCTTCGCGCTGCATCCTCCTATTACGGCAGTAAGCGCCAGTAATCCAATCACTAATTTCAATCTTTTTTTCATAACTTTTCCTCCAGTTGTTGCAAATGATTCGCATTAATGAGTATAATAGTATAAGAAATATTCATTGTCAACTACTTTTTTTTGTACTATAGTAGGGACTGAATTTTAAATTGGAGTGAAACAGATGATTGAAATCAAAAACCTTTCCTTCTCTTATACTGGAGAAGAACCCTATCTCATCAAAGATCTGACTATGACCATTCCCAGAGGACAGCTGATCTCAGTCATTGGTGAAAACGGATCAGCCAAATCGACCCTGGTGAAGCTCCTGGTGGGTCTTCTGAAGCCATTAAAAGGCAGCATCACCATGAATGTGAAGAATGTGGCCTATGTGCCTCAGCGGATGGAATCCTTCAACAAGCAGTTTCCCATCACCGTGGAGGAAGTCTACAAGATCCATCTCAAAGGGCTGGGCATCAAAGACGACACGCTCATAGACAGGTCCCTTGCGGAAGTGTCCATGACACCCTACAAGAAAAGCCTCATTGGTGATCTCTCCGGCGGGCAGACCCAGAGAATCTTCATCGGCAGAGCCCTGCTTGGCAATCCGGATCTCATCATCCTGGATGAGCCTTCCACGGGAATGGATCTCAGGAGCCAGAAGGAAGTCCGTCAGATCCTGAAGGCCCTTCGAGAAAAGAATGTATCGATTCTCACCGTGGAACACAACATCTCCGCCGCCATTCATAATTCCGACTACATCATCAGAATGGGCGACAATCAGGGTGTGCTCTACGACATCAAGACTTTCAGGACCAATATTCAGCACGAAGATGTGGACAATATGCTCGTCTTCAGGAAGGAGGAGTTCTAATGCTGGCTTATCCGTTTATGCAGAACGCGCTCATGGCGGGAGCCATGATTGCCGTACTTTGTCCCATCATCGGAATTTTTCTCGTGCTGCGAAGATACTCCATGATGGGTGATACCCTGGCTCATTCTTCTCTGGCAGGCATCGCCATCGGCATCGTCATCGGCATCAGTCCCACCATCGCTTCGGTGATTTTCACAACCCTTGCAGCGCTGCTCGTTGAATTTCTGAGAGACCGCTTCAAGCGCTACGCGGAAATCCTCATGTCCGTTGTCATGACTCTGTCTGTTGGTATCGCCATTATTCTGGTCTCCAGCGGTCAGGCCAACACCAACATCAATCAGTACCTCTTCGGAAGCATCCTCACCGTCACAAGACAGGATCTTCTTCTGGTGCTTGGGGTCACCATCGTCACGGCCATTGCCATCCTCTACTATTATAATGAACTGATCTATACGACCTTTGACGAAGACGGTGCACACATCATCAACATCAGAGTGAAGAGAATCAATTATATCTTCGCGCTGCTCATGGGTCTTGCCATATCCGTTTCCATCCGAATCACCGGTGTTCTTGTGATCTCTTCCCTCATCGTCCTGCCTGTGGCCTCTGCCATGCAGTTCAGGAAGGGATTCACAAAGACCCTCTTCATCAGCATCTTCATAGGTCTTCTGGATATCATGCTGGGCCTTGTGTTCTCCTATGTGCTGGACAGCGCACCTGGAGGCACCATCGCCATCATGAGCGTCATCACCATGCTGAGCTCCCTGCTTCTGAATCCATCGAGCAAATAGACAGTGAATAAGGAAAATGAAAATCCCACCTGCAGATCTGCAGGTGGGATGCTCTGAAGAAATCTTCGATTTTCAGTTTTACTGGTGCTTTCTATTTATCATGAAAATGATGAATCACGCGATACTCCGGAAGCTTTCCTGTCAGCGGTCTGAAATACTTCAGCGCTTCTTCGGTGATGTTCATGCCGTCTTCCGTCACCATATCAAGGGGCATGTACTTCACGTGATTGGCGATGTCTGATGCATCTGTTGATGTGTACTCCACTTCATAGGGCTCATCGGATTTTCTCACAAGAATGGAAACTTTACCGGTTTCCCCTTCCTTTGCCATGAGCAGCGCTCTTTCACCCAGACGGAACGCTTCGTCAAGGTCCACTTCCGATGCCAGGTGGAATGCGGATCTCTGCAGCGTGGAAAGTTCAAGCACCTTGACTCTGCTGGTGACGCCACCGGAAACGATGATGTTTTTCAGTGCGTTCCCTGCGCCGCCGAGCTGTGCATGACCGAAAGAGTCGTGTGCATGGGCTTTTGCCGCAGCAAGGAAGGACCCGTCTTTCAGGCGTACCCCTTCAGAGGCCACAATGTAGACATGATTCTTCTCCTTGTAGATCTCCTCCACACGCTGAAGGAACTTCTCCTCATCGAAAGGCACTTCAGGCAGGAGAATGATGTCGGCGCATCTTCTTCCATTATAGGTCGCCAGGGCACCGGAAGCAGCAAGCCATCCCGCATCTCTGCCCATGGTTTCCGTGATGAAGACACCGTTATTGGTGTAGACCATGGAATCCAGATAGCTCTCCAGAACACTTGTGGCGATGTAGCGTGCCGCGGAACCGAATCCCGGTGCATGGTCGATGACCTGAAGATCGTTGTCCACAGTCTTGGGAATACCGATGAAGTTCATGTCGATCTCATGTTCCCTGGCATAGGCAGCAAGCTTTCTTACTGTATCCTGGGAATCATTGCCGCCTGCATAGAAGAAAGCCTTTATCTCATGCTTTCTGAAGATCTCAAAAAGCTTTCTGTATTCTTCCTTGCTGTCTTCATAGTTTTTCAGCTTGTATCTGCAGGAGCCAAGGGCGGCAGAAGGAGTATGCCTGATGCTTTCGATTTCCTCTTCACTGAGCTGATTGAGATCATAGAAATCTTCCTTCAGTATTCCTTCTATGCCGTTGATTCCGGCATAGACAGTGTCAAAATATCTGATTTCGTTGTTCTTCTTCAAAAGCCCCATGACTGAAGCATTGATGACGGATGTCGGGCCGCCGGATTGAGCAATCACACAATTTTTCATTTGGATACCTCTTTCATAACATATTTCAAATTAATTCTAGCATAGAAACACTGTGAAATGAACTTGAAACGGAAACCTTATTCAAGAATCCAAAGGAATAGACTGCCGCAAGCGCGCTGATTGATAATTCCTCTCAGCCATACTATAATGAGTGCATGCAGATTGTGCATACAAGGAGAGATTTTAATGAACACCACCCAGACCCTCAAAAAGCATAATATCAAGGTCACCAGACCACGCGTGGCGATCTATGAGATTCTGGATCATGAGCTTCAGGGGATTGAAGCGGATTATATCTACAACAGATGTCTGGAAGAGAATATTTCTCTGAACCTCAGCACGGTCTATCGGACACTGGATCTTTTTGAAGAGAAGAACCTCATCGAAAAATACGATCTGGGAGAAAAGAAATACAACTACAGTCTGATCCGGCATGGGCATCATCATATCGTGGAATGTGACAACTGTCATAAAGTCATCAACCTGGACTGTCCCATGAAGCAGATCGAAGACCTCATCACAAAAGAGACCGGCTTTCATCTTACGGAGCATCATCTGGAGATGAAAGGCATCTGCAGAGAATGCATGGAAAAGCAGAAAGCGAAGAAATAACTGAATGATACGCACCGTTATCCTGGTAACGGTGCTTTTTTCATCTCCGAAACGGAAGAAGAACAGAAAGAACTGACGATGAAGAACTTAACTTTCTTAATCTCATTTCGATATTTCTTGACCTTATTTCCTGTTCTGCCTTAAAATATGAATATTAAGAAGAATAAACGAAAATAATTAAAGGCAGGTGAGATCCGGTGTAACAGTTGTTATGCCCGTACTATGGATAAAATTGATATCAGACTCATTGAACTACTTCAGAAGAACGGCCGATGTTCTCTGAAATATCTGGCGGAAGAGGTCTATCTTTCCACTCCGGCAGTATCTTCACGCATCGCAAGGCTGGAAGAGGAAGGCATCATCACCGGTTACGCCGCGTCTGTCAATCCTCATAAACTAGGCTACAACATCAAGGCCTACATCAATCTGGAAATGACACCGAAGCAGAAACCCGAATTCTACCCTTTCATTGAAGCATGTCCCAATGTTCTGGAATGCGACTGCGTCACAGGGAAATATTCCATGATCATCAAAGTCGCTTTTCATACCACCATGGAGCTGGACGCCTTCATCGGCGCCCTTCAGAAGTTCGGTAATACAGATACACAGATCGTCTTCTCCACACCAGTGGAGCACAGAGGAATCCAGAAACTGGAATAGAAATATAGAAGGCTTCCCTATGGAGGCCTTTTCCTATGCCATTTTTCACGCCCAGTTCAAATTGAGTCAATAACTTCGCAACTTCTTTCTGGTACTATAAGAGCTGTAGACGGAAGGGATTCCTGTATCAGCATCAATTATTCTGCAAAGAAAGGAATGAATAAAGAGAATGAATAAATATCTGAAGTTTTTAGTGATGATTCTCACATCAACCTTCATCATGTACTGGCTCATGTATCTGAATCTGTATGAGGCGTCTCATGTGGAGTTCAGCCAGACACGGCTTTTCATGGCGCTCATCATGGGTTCCGTCATGGCAGTGGTCATGCTCCTCTTCATGTGGAAGATGTATGAGGACAAGAAGAAGAATGCGCTGATTCTGGGAATCAGTGCCATCGTGTTTTCCCTGTCTCTGTTTCTTGTGAGAAGCCAGACCACAGTGGATCAGGTCAGCTGGATGAAAGCCATGATTCCTCATCACTCCATCGCGATTCTCACCAGCGAACGTGCGGATATCGAAGATGAGCGGGTGAAAGAACTGGCTAAGGATATCATCGAGGCGCAGGAAAGAGAAATCAAAGAAATGCAGAAACTCATTGAAGAACTGGAATAGTTTAGAAAAAGCAGAGCGATGAATACACATCGCTCTCTTTTTCAGTTGATTTCTCCAGTGATTCATCCCGTTTTCACCCGGAACGGAAAACTTCACAATTTACTGCTGATTAAAATTTCACGGAGTCTGTCAGCACCTACTGGACCGATCCGAAGGAGAATAAAGAGACCGCCGCTCTCGAAAGCGAACTGTCTCCGCCCTTTCCTGCAGACTATCCGTTAGAGTCTCAATGCATTTCCATATCGTTTCCTTGAAAAACCATATGAGATCTGCCCCTTGCAGGATAAAAATGGTTAAAATGCATACTCACCTCCTTTACGAATTCACCCCCTGTCTCTTCGAACCATATCAGTCCATGTCGAAAGATGCGTTTGTGAAATCTTCTGATATGCAAGGAAAAACAGTACATTAAATTGTGAAGTCCGCTATAATCAGAACTGGTTACAAAAGAGTGACAAAATCAGATCAAGATATTACAGGGGGAATACATGAAGAATTTCAAGCTTAAAAAACTCATAGCCACAGCAATTTTAGCATCCGTTATCACTACAACAAGTGGAACCTTTCAGGGAAGGGATACCGCCTCCGTTTATGCAGCGGAAATCGCAGGCAGCGTCACCGTGACAGCCGGAAGTCTATGGACTTACGCCAGAGCAGACTGGAATGCGAAGACACAGGTCGTCAACAGAGGAGACAGCTTCTCCTTGTCAGAAAAAATCGTAGTGGATGGAAGAGAGATGTATGGACTGACCAACGGTTTATATATCACAGCAAATCCAGCCTACATCCAGGCGGATGAAGTAGAAGTTGCCTCATCCTACAAGACCACCACAGAAAACCTCAATATGAGAACCGGTAACTCCACCAGTTACGGAATCATTCTGACCATTCCAAAAGGCAGCCAGGTTGAAGTCCTTTCCACTCTGAACGGCTGGGACCAGGTCACCTACAACGGCAAGACCGGATGGGCTTCTGCAAAGTACCTGACAGCATCAGCTGTTTCAGCACCTGCTCCTGCACCAGCACCAGCGCCTGTTTCTTCCGTCACATTCAAAAACACTACCCATAATCTGAACATGAGAACAGGAAACTCCACAGACCATTCCGTCCTGCTCACCATTCCTCAGGGTGGACGTGTTGAAGTGCTGGCATCCATGAACGGATGGGATCAGGTCCTCTACAATGGTCAGATCGGCTGGTCCTCTGCAAAATACCTGACCGCAGCAAGCAGCCAGGTCACAGGGGAAGACATCGTAAGCTATGCGAAGCAGTTCCTGGGCGTCAAATACACCTGGGGTGGAAACAGCCCTGAAGAAGGTTTTGACTGCTCCGGAATCATCAAATATGTCTACGGTCACTACGGCATCACAACCCCTAGAGTTTCCAGATACCAGGCGACATTCGGTGAAGAAGTCTCCATGGATGCCCTTCGTCCTGGAGATCTCATCTACTTCGGAAGAGATACCGTTACACACATAGGTATTTATGTAGGTGGAAACGATATGCTCCATGCTCCAGAACCAGGTAAATTTGTGGAAATCAAAGACCTGACCTGGCATGTGAACAACTACAGAATCGTAGGCGCACGCAGATATATTAAGTAACTGAGAAGAGTAAATGAATTCTGTTCATTTACTCTCTTTGCGTTTACCTTAAGTTATTACATTATTAATACAGCCTTGATAGTTCAGCCCTCCGGAAATGGTATAATCTTGTTATAAATTAACAAGCCGAATGAAAACACGGCATAAGGAGGTACATTCATGCGAGGATTAGGCATAATTGGCACAATCATAGTAATCCTGATTGTCCTTTGGCTATTGAACGTCATCTAAGGAAGATTATCTCAATAAGAAAATCAGAAAGGAGCAGGTCTCAAGTAGAGGCCTGCTCCTTTTACTTTTCTTTTCTATGGAAAGACCACTTCACCTTTCTGCATGAACTGCTCCAGAAGAAGATTCACCATCTCCCCATAGCTCTTGACACCTGAAACCTGTCCATTGCTTTTGAGATACGTGTCATTGACTTTGGTGGCCCTTTCATTGACTTCGCCTTCATAGGCATCATAGAACACCGAGTAGGCTCTAAGGTCCCTTTTCACGCCTTCGGAGTACGTCTCATAGAGTGCTCTGTAGCTTTCTCTGTCTTCCTTGTACAGTGCGTTCATGGAATTGATCAGCGCAAGCATCGTACCGGAATACCGAATCGGCTCATAGCCATGGTAGCTGCTCACAAGAAACGCCATGTAGTTGGCTTCATCCTCGTAGGCGATGCCTCTCTGGTGCGCCATCTCATGCAGCACAGTGGCCGGAAAAAGAAGATCCGGTCCTTTGATGTTCACATTGGCTTCCCCTGTAAAAGGCATGAAGATGCCGGTGATGCCGGTGTAGTTCAGCGCTTCCGATGCGATGATTCCTTTGGCGATGCCATACTCTCCCCCAAACTGCGGAAAAGCCTCGCTGAATGCATCATATCCTTCTTCAGCCAGAGCGAAGATCTCATTTCTTCTTTCAGCTAAGGTGAAGACACCCTCATCACTTTCCGAAACCTTTCCTCTCAGTTCATTGGCCCTTTCAATGAGCGCCTCATTCATCAGAATAAGCTCCTCCGTTCCGTAATTGACCCTCTCAAGTGCCAGATCCTCCCGAAGAGAAGCTCTGTTGTAGTTCAGTCCGAAGACCAGCATGAACACGAAGTAGAGCAGCGCCGCATAAGTCACGATTCTGTATAAAAGGGTGAAGAATCCCCCTGTGAAGATCTTCTTGAGCAGAAGAATAAGAAGAACCACCCCGGCCGCCACATTGGCATAGACAAAGAATTCTCCGAGAGAAACAGGCATCACACCTGTGATTCTGGAGAGGATTCGGATCAGCGCCCTGTTCCAGGAAGCCGGATAGATTCTCTCCAGAAACGCACTGTTGTCTCTCGTAAATAATCCAAGCACATAAAGAAGACCTGCCATGAGGATCCATAAATAGCCTTCACTGAGTATTCCTTTCTTTCTTCTACGAAAAACGCTCATTTTTTCATCCCTTCTCATTGCTGCAGACAACACGGACTCTGCAGTGTATTATATCTCATTTAACCATATATTCTTTACATGTACCTTAATTTTTTCCACCTGATTCTTAAGGGTGCAAAGACAGAAGACGACACATTCTCCTACTCATCGCCATGGATATAAGAAAGCATCCTGACGAAACCAGTTCGGCAGAATGCTTTTCCATGGATCAGACTCATCTTAAAGGATGCCCCTATTCTCTGGACAGATCCTCCATGAGATCCCTGACACGTTTTTCAATGAATTCATGATTCACCTTATAGGTATATTTTCCTTCCTGCTGCGACAGATAGATGAGCTTCGCCGTAACCAGATTATTCAGGTGATAGGAAATGGTGGCTGAGGACACATTGAGATTCTTCGCAATGACTTTGGTAGAGGTGATTCCTTTTGCGATGTTCATGAGTACATCGTATCGGGTTCTGTCCCCAAGATTCTTGAAAAGGGTCACCCTCTCCTGAATCTGATTCGCTTCCTTCTCACGGATGGCGATGAAAATCTTTTCGATATCACATCCCCAGGCTAGGAACGGGTGCTCACTGGCAGTATTCAGCATGATGCTGAAGGAATTGACCATGGAGATCAGCACATCCATGGGGTCTCTTGTCAGGACGTTTTCAGTGATGATACCGTTGGAGACTTCACTCAGGCTGTCTCCTTTCATTTTCATCAGTCTGTCCACGAAGTTTCTGCCGTAATCGGTGATTTCAGGCTTATACTTCTTATAGAACTTTTCAAACTCAGGGAGGATTTCCTCCATGAGGCTGATATAGGAGGCCAGGGTTTCCGCCGGATTCTGTGTGAAGGAATACAGCTGCCACTTGGCATCACTTCCGATGGACAGCTCATTTAACCATGGCATGATTTCCTGAGGGTTCTGTACCAGAAATTCCGCTTTCTCCAGGGAAGCCTTCCGGTCCTGGACGCTGGAATCCTGATCGAAATAATCCATTGCATAGAGCGCATCAAAGAGCAGTTCTTCCTCGCTTTTTTCAAGCAGGCTCCTGAGATAGTCCAGAGGATTCTCCTTGCCCATGAAAGAAGAGCGCACCATAAGAAGCTCGATGAAATCATGATTCTCATTGCTTTCAAAATAGAATTTCTTCACCCGGTCCCCATAGGGTAGGATCAGATCATACATCTCCTTCAGGATGAGATGACTGGATTCGGGCATGAATTCTATGAAGTTGTCATCCGCCTCCAGAATGTCTTTTTCCTTATAATAGAGCATTCCAGGAAACTGAAGTGCATCAAATATATAACTTTCCTTTTCGTGAAAAACAAATTTCAAGATGATCTTCCCCTCTCTTACGCCGCTTCATCGGTCTTTACGACCTTCTCGATGAAGGCTTTCTTATAGTATACCACTGCCACAAGCATGACGGTACCAAGAATCAGAAGAGGCACCATGGGGTCCATGGCATCGATCCCCGCTCCTAATGCCACCTGCCCTACAGGGGAAGCGATGGTCATGGCAAGACCCATGACGGAAGAGGTTCTTCCCATGATCTCCTTGGGCACCAGCGTGTCAAAGAGCGTACCCAGGGAAATGTTCGCCAGGGTCACGAAGATGCCGATGATGAAGGAGATGGCCAGAATCAGCACAAACGGAATCAGATGATCCTGAAACTGACTTCGGAATCCCTCTCCTGAAATGAGTCCGATGGCCATGATGAGAAAGGACACGAAGAGAAAACTGTAGATGAGCAGTTTTCCGATGTCCACTTTCCTTGCAAATCCGGAAAGTGCCATGGGGGTGACCAGCATGGACATGGACAGCACCGTGGAAAAGATCCCCACCATAAGATCACTGCCACCTAAAGTCTCCTTGATGATGAACATGAGTCCCACACTGAACAGAGACGCAAGACAGAAATTCAGCACCATGCCAAGACCGATGATGTTCCTTATGATTCTGCTGTCTCTGATGAGCCTGATCCCTTCCATAAAATCCGTTCTGAACTGTGAAAGGCTTATCTTTTCCGGTCTCTTGTGGAACTTCGGAATGTCGATGAACATTTCACTGACAGCGGAAAGCACAAAGCTCACGGAGTTTATGACAAGAATGCCGAAGATCCCGAAAATGGCATAAAGACCAGCCGCAAGAAGCGGTGCGATCATGGTGAAAAGACTGGTGATCATGGACTTGAGACTGTTGGCATCGAAAAGGTCCTCTTTCTCCACAATACTTGGCACCACCGCCGCCATGGCTGCACCAAAGAAGATCTCCGTGATTTCCAGAAGAATCACCAGCAGGTAGATGCTTGCAATACTGAGACTGCCATTCATGGAGTAATACACCGCATAGGAACCGATGAGAAGTCCATTTACAAGGTCCATGGTGACGATGCTTCTCTTTCTGTCGAACCAGTCTCCGAATACGCCAGCGATGGGTGACAGAAACAGTCTGGGCAGTATGGATATGGCCAGCATGGAACCGAAAATGGTGGCTGAGCCTGTAACGGATAGAACATATAAGGATAAAGCGAACTGCTGCATATCGCTTCCGAGAAGAGATACGGCCTTCCCAGCCATAAGCAGTGCAAAATTTCTGTTTTTCAGTAGCCCTAGTTTCATGATGTTCTCTTCCTTTCTCATTGTTTGACTTTATTATAGTCGCCTAATTTATCGATGTCAATAAAATAATTAGATAATCATCTAATTATTTTATGAGAATATCTCTTTCCACCAATGAGGCTTCTCCGATTTCACTTTTTCCCCACCGCTTTCTCTGGAATATCGAACAACAGACCTGGCACAGCAAACATTCCTTTACATCAATTCTTCCTTTCCCGTATAATAGGATTGTTGACAAGAGGTGAATGAAGAATGATAGTACTATCAACCAATAACGTGAAATTAAGCTACGGCATCGATGTGATTCTGAAATCCATCAGTCTGAGTATAAATGAGGGAGACAAGGTGGCACTCATCGGCGCCAATGGAGCCGGCAAGTCCAGCCTTTTCAAGATTCTCACCAAAGAGATCCTGGAATATGAGGGTGAAGTCTTCATCGACAAATCCAAGACCCTGGGTTATCTTTCTCAGAACATCAATCTGGAAATAGACAAGACCATCCACGAAGAAGCCCTTTCCGTGTTCTCTCATCTGATGGATATGGAAGAGAAAATGCTTCTTCTGGAAGAGGAAATGGAAAAACCCTATGACGAGAACCATCATGCGGAGCATGAGGCAGCCATCACAGACTATGTCAGGCTGCAGGAGAAGTATGACCTTCATGGAGGGCATACCTACAGAGGCGAGGTTCACAAGGTGCTGAGAGGTCTCGGCTTCACAGAGGAGGAATTCAGCAAAAGAGTCGAGATTCTTTCCGGTGGTCAGAAGACACGGGTGGCCCTGGCAAAGCTTCTTCTGTCGAGCCCTGAAATCATCCTTCTGGATGAGCCCACAAACCACCTGGACCTTTCGGCCATCGAATGGCTGGAAGAATATCTCAAGGCTTACAAAGGAACCCTTCTCATTATTTCCCATGACAGATACTTCCTGGATTCCATCACAGATCACACCTTCGAGATGATCAATGGTGAAATCTACACCTATAATGCGCCCTACTCCAAATACCTGGAGCTCAAGGAGAAGGATTACGAGATCAAGCTGAAGGCCTACAAGCATCAGCAGGAGGAAATAAAGCGTCAGGAAAAGATCATCGAGAAGTATCGCTCCTTCAACAGAGAGAAAAGCATCAAGGCTGCGGAATCCCGTCAGAAGATGCTGGATAAGATTGAACGGCTGGATGCGCCACCCAAGGCCCACAGTCCTTATAAGATCGCCTTCGATAATGAAGTGGAAAGCGGGACCGATGTGCTCATTGTGGAGAACTTAGAGAAAGCCTTTGATGAGACAAAACTTTTCAGTGATCTTAGCTTCCATATCCGTAAAGGAGACCGTATCGCCCTCATCGGAGAAAACGGACGTGGAAAGACCACTCTTTTCAAGATGATCCTAAACCGCATGAAACCGGATAAAGGCGACATCACCCTAGGCAGAAATGTGACCTTGGGGTACTACGACCAGGAGCAGAGCGATCTTCATATGGAAAAGAACGTCTTTTCCGAAATCCACGATGACTTTCCCTACCTCACGGAAACGGAGACCAGAACCTATCTGGGCAGCTTCCTCTTCCGAGGGGACGATGTGTTCAAATCCGTCGAGAACCTCTCGGGAGGAGAACGCTGCCGCGTGAATCTTCTGAAGCTCATGCTGAAGAAATCCAACTTCCTCATTCTGGATGAACCCACAAACCATCTGGATATTCCTTCCAGAGAAGCTCTGGAGGATGCCCTTCTGGAGTATGACGGAACCATCTTCGTCATCTCCCATGACCGTTACTTCCTCAATAAGGTGGTCAGAAACATCTATGAGCTGAAGGAAGACGGCATCGAGAAGTATCTCGGAAACTACACCTATTATATTGAAAAGAAAAACAATCCAAACCGCTTCCAGGGCCTGGAAGAAGCGCCTGAAAGAAACAAGACCCGTGCTCAGGAGGAGAAGAAAAAGAAGAAAGGACGAGAAAAGGATGAGCGTGCCAGAAAGAAGTACTTCAAGGATCTGGAAGAGCGTATCGGAAAACTGGAAGAAGAGAAAACCGATCTGACGCATTCTCTGACTACAGAAGAAGTCTTCTCCGACATCAGAAAGTCCATGGAAATCTCCGAAGAGATTGCCGCACACGAAAAGACCCTCGAAAAACTCTATGAGGAATGGGAAGAACTTCTTCTTGAAAGTGAAGAGTCCTGATCTCTTCTATTTGAGATGATAGAACTGAATCACAGTGCAGAGATCAGCTTCAAGACGCAGCCGCAAGGATGCGTCTTTTCTTTTCCGCTGTCTTTCCAGAAAATGTTCGTTTTCCCTTGACATCTTCTTCACAGGTATGTATTATTGTATTAATCACTTAATACAATAATACAAAAGAGGAGGACTTTCTGTGCCATGGAATTTTGATAACAGCATCCCCATCTATCTTCAGATCATACAGGAGATGAAAAGAAGAATCATACGAAAAGAACTGTCACCAGGTGAAAGGCTGGCTTCGGTAAGAGATCTGGCCAAGGAAGCAGGCGTAAACCCCAACACCATGCAGAAGGCACTGTCTGAACTGGAGACGGAAGGGCTTCTTGAAACGGAGCGCACCACAGGAAAATTCGTCACCAGTGACCAGAAGCTCATCTCGGCCCTTCGGGAAGCCTACCTGAAAGAACGGCTCAAGCCTTTCCTTACAGAACTTTATGCCCTAGGACTTTCCGAAGAAGAACTCATGACCCTCATCCGATCACAGTACAAGGAGGCAAAAAAATGACCCAGTCCATCATAGAATTTCAGAATCTAAGTAAGACATTCGGTAAAACGAAAGCCGTGGACAATCTGTCCCTGTCCATCGCGCCCGGAAAGATCATCGGACTTCTCGGCCCAAACGGCAGTGGAAAGTCCACACTATTCAAGCTCATCAATGGTCTTCTGGAACCCACCAAGGGACAGGTCCTCATTGAAGGAAAAGCCCCTTCCATAGAGTCAAAGAAAATCATTTCCTATCTGCCGGAAAGAACCTATCTCAACGACTGGATGAAAATACGAGACATCCTGAATTTCTTCAAGGATTTCTACGAGGATTTCGACCTGGTCAAAGCAAAGGATATGCTGAGGGTACTGAATCTTGATGAAAACCATCCGCTGAAGACCTTATCCAAAGGCAACAAAGAGAAGGTCCAGCTGATTCTGGTCATGTCCAGAAAAGCAAAGGTCTATCTTCTGGATGAACCCATCGGCGGAGTGGACCCTGCAGCCAGAGACTTCATTCTGGAGACCATCTTAAGCAACTATCAGGAAGATGCCACCATGATCATCTCCACGCATCTGATCAGTGACATCGAGAAAGTCTTTGATGAAGTGATTCTGCTGCAAAGCGGCAGCGTATATGATTATGACAGCGTGGATTCCATCCGGGAGAAAACCGGAAAGTCTGTTGACGAACTGTTCAGGGAGGTGTTCCGATGCTAGGTAAACTGATGAAATATGAGCTACGCGCCACAGCACGCTATTTTCTTCCCATCTACGGCGCAATCATTGTGTTCTCCATGCTCATCGGCATCAGAGGAATGAGTGAAACCTATATGAATGTGCTCAGTGTCATTCTGCCCATGGCTCTTGGACTGAGTTTCATGGGACTGGGCGTCATGACGCTGATCATGGTGGTGAAAAGATTCGACAGCAATCTGCTCGGAGACGAAGGCTATCTCATGTTCACCCTGCCGGTGAAATCCAAAAGCATCATTATCTCCAAGCTCCTCACTTCCATGATCTGGATCATTTCAAGTTCTCTGGTGTTTTTCCTTTCCATGGGGATCATCACCTGGAGAGAGTTCAACCTGAGAGAAATCCTTGAAGAGCTTTCTCAGCTTCAGCTGGATCCCTACTTCCTGGTGATATTCGTCCTTGTAATCCTCATGAGCATCCTGCAGTTCCTGCTTCAGGTCTATGCCTCCCTAGGCATTGCTCAGGCTTACAGCATCAGCAAGAATCGAATACTAGGTGGAACACTCATCTTCATCCTGTTCTCCATCGTGATCAACATGATAGAAACTATGGCCACCGTAGGATTCACTTTCCTGTTCGGAGACAATCAGTGGTTTGCTGACCTGGTCCGTATGGCGGAGTCCAATGACTTTGTCACAGTATTCTCCACCATACAGCTGTTCTTCACCATTCTGCTGGTTTATCTCATTCTGAAGAATATTCTTTTCTACTTCCTCACGAAATATCATCTACAGAAGAAACTGAACCTGGAATAAGACAAAAAAATCCTGCACTCCGTCATGGAGCTGCAGGATTTCTGCTTTCATAAATATTTCTTTTCCCGATAAAGATGTATTTCCCAGTGCGTACTCTGCATCATCTGTCTTATTATTTTGCAGGCTTTCGCATCAGAGCGTCTTCCGTGAGAATGGTCTCCCTTTCCACTGCATGATCTGATACGGATCTCACCAGCAGGATACCCGTAAGGATGCCCAGAATACTGCGGACGCCTTCCTGGTTTACCAGGGAGAAGACGCCACTGCTTCCTGCAGCGGATAGGCCCAGACGCACAGGCAGGAGGAGGAGAATCAGAATAAGAATGGCGAAGACCAGAAGAATCGGATGAAATACCACGCCTCTCCTGAAAACAGCCATTACCTTTCTGAATTCAATCAGCGCCCCGAAAAGAATCAGCAGAAAGAGCTCTGCAGTCCTCAGCATATAAAATTTCTGAACCTCGCTGTAGAGGATGCTCTCCTTCATCGGTGCGCTGAGAAGCGACAGCAGGTAGAGAATAAGTAGTCCTGTCAGCAGTACCGGCAGTATCATCTGAAACCTGTTCTTCTTCATAGTGTCTCCTTTCCTGCAGAAAGTGATATACATCAATATATTTACAAATAGTATACTTGCACCTATTTTAATATATACCGCATTATCTGTAAAGGAAAAACCCCGAAAAGATCGATCAAATTTGACCTGGGTCAAATCTTTCTCTCCTTCTCAGGTGTATGCTTAGGTCATAGTAAGAAACACTTTTGATCACACATTAGGAGGAAAACATAAATGAGAGAAATCGCAGATAAAGTATACTGGGCCGGTAAAGTGGACGACAGAAAGGTTCCCTTCCATAGACTGATTCTGGAAAAAGGAACCAGCTACAACGCCTACCTGATCAAAGATGAAAAGACAGCCCTCATCGATACCGTGGACATGCTCTACGGAAAAGAGTTCGTGGATGGCCTCGGCAGCGAGATGGATCTTCTGGCTCTGGACTATATCATTGTGAACCATACAGAGCCTGACCACTCCGGCGCACTGGGTGCACTGGCAAGAAAGGCGACGAATGCGAAGATCGTCTGCACCGCCTACGCCGTCTATGAACTCATGGAGATGTACAAGATCGACAAGGAGAGATTCATGGTGGTACAGACCGGAGATGAAATCAGCTTAGGCGAAAAGACCCTGGTGTTCCACGAAACACCATTCCTGCATACGGAAGAAACCATGGTGACCTATCTCAAGGAAGAGAAGATTCTCTTCCCCTGCGACATCTTCTCCACCCACGTGGCGGACAAGGATGCCCTCAGCGTATCCGAGCTGGAAAATGCCGATTCCATCCTGGAGGACTTCAAAGTCTACTACAAGCTCATCATGGATCCCCATAGAAGATATGTGCTGCCTATGATCGATGTGGTGAAGAAGCTGGACATAAAGATGATTGCTCCATCCCACGGATACATCCTGGATCAGAACGTAGACAAGTACATTGGAATCTATGAGGAAAATGCACTGGAGTCCAAGGAAAACGTCAAAGCACTGATTCTCTTCAACACCATGAGCGGAAACACCAAGAAGATGGCCAGAATGCTGGAAAACGAACTTCTGGAACACGGCTTCGAGGTGGAAAGCATCAACACAGAGAAGGCGGAACTGGAAGAGGTTCTGACGAAGATCCAGTATGCCGACGGCGTGCTCTTCGGCACATCCACCAAGTATGCGGATATTCCTGGAAACCTGGAAGCGATTCTCAAGGAACTCAAAGACCTGGAAGTGGAAGGAAAACCAGCAGCTGCCTTCGGCTCCTACGGCTGGTCCGGAGAAGCGGTGGAAGTGGTTCAGGATTATCTCACCGGTGCAGGCATGAAGGCACTGAGATCATCCGATGTCATCAAATCCACAGGAATGGCCAATATCGAATTCCCGCTGAGAATCAGATTCAATCCTGAAAACAGCACTAAGGAAATCAAACTCGCTGCCTCTGTATTTGCAGACGCAATCAGATTTTAGGAGGAACCTCAATGAACCTGCTTGAACATAGCATCAATACCCTGGTGAAAGAAGACATCCGCATGGCAAGTTTCTTTCAGAATGAAAAGATCGATTTCTGCTGCAACGGCCACAGAAATCTCGGTGAAGTACTCAAGGAAAAAGGAGTCGATGAAAAACGCTTTATGAATGATTTGAACGAATACAAGGAAGCCCTGGACGGAAACGGTGAGAAGGTGAACTTCTACAATCAGATGGACAACGAGGAGCTCATCGGATACATCCGTTCCACCCATCACACCTACACAAGAAGTGTGCTGAAGGACCTGGATCAGTATGTGGCTGCCATCGTAAAGGCTCACTACAGACATGACAAGCCGCTCCTTCTGGCCATCAACAGCCTCTATGGAAAGCTTCGCGTGGAGCTCCATGAGCATCTCATCAAAGAAGAAGTGGACCTCTTCCCCCTGATCATGGACGAGCGTTTCGTAGAAGCAAAGAAAGAGATTGAAATCACGGAAGACGAGCATGATGCGGCAGGCAATCTCCTGGCTGAACTGAGAAAAATCACCAATGACTATACCCTTCCTGAATGGGCCTGCACCACATTCAGTGCCACCTATCACAACCTGCAGGCACTGGAGAGTGATCTTTTCAGACACATCTTCCTGGAAAACTCCATTCTCTTTGAAAGATTTTAGACAGTCTCGATTCTGACAGCAATAAATATATGAACACCCCTGTGCTTTGCCTTTTACTCTGTATCTCCGCAGTCGCTTATACCTCTGCGCTGGCCCCCTGGATTTCATTCTGCAGATGGTCCATATTCTCCTACCTGATACAGTCAAACTTCTGACGCTTTCCAGATTCAGCCCCCTTCTCCATTGGTAAGAATAAACACAAATCATCAATATATGATATAACCGGAGTTTCAGCAAAAAATTAAAAGACTAGGAAGCTACAACCATTTATTATCAATGGTTATCGAAGTTTTCTAGTCTTGTTTTTATGGATTATTTTTCTGTGTTTTTAGTACCAATTATTCGGTTCATTTCTTTCTTGAGCTTATTTTTCAACTGAACCAGATCGGATCGGGTGCATCGCGCCCCCGGATGTTCAAATCCAAATGCTCTCAGAATCAGATCGAGATCATCTGTAGGTCTGGTTAATCTGTAGCTTCCATCCTTTTCCTGAGCGCTCTGGAAGGTTCTCAACGCTTCCTGTACTCTTGATGCGCTCAATCCCTCTTCCCAGTCAAATGTATGAGTCGTCTCCAGTCCCTTATGTCTCAGAATCTGTCTCTGGATGATTCTCATCATGAGGAGAGCGGTGAAACAGACCAGAAAATGCGCTTCGATATGTTCTTCCTTCTGGACACGAATCGGTCTTCCCTTGAAGTCGCTTTTTACGGTCCGGAAGCAGTTTTCTATTCTGGTGAGACCTCTGTAGATATCGATGATTTCATCATCGGATTTATCAATCTCCGATGTCACAATCATGTAGTAGCCGAAGTATCGGCTGTACTCCTTAACCTTCTCTTCCTTCACAAACTGCAGTGCCTT
This sequence comes from Proteiniclasticum sp. C24MP, assembly GCF_043951855.1. Taxonomy (NCBI): domain Bacteria; kingdom Bacillati; phylum Bacillota; class Clostridia; order Eubacteriales; family Clostridiaceae; genus Proteiniclasticum; species Proteiniclasticum sp. C24MP. The sequence goes on along the minus strand of NZ_JBINJW010000018.1, from coordinate 1,440 downwards.
GGTGTCGAGGATTTCTCCTGTTTCCTTATCCACGTGACAGGTCTCAACAAACTTCGAGAGCCCTTTGAACCGGCTCACTGGAAAACGTTCAGGTGCCTCTACGAACTCTTCCAGCATTTTGAGAAAACTCTCGTTTTCCTTCATTTCACGGTTGTAGAATTTGCGGCTCCAGTAAACGACCTGTTTCTGCTTCAGTGTAACGTATTGCCCTTGCTCATTCTTGACCTTCTTTGTGACGACCCGGGATTTCACTCTGAAATCATCACCTGGTTCACCACTGAATCCTTCCGGATTCGTTGTCCAGTCTTTTTCCTCTTTGTTCGATTTCTTGATGCTCTTACTCATGACATATCCGTTGTCCTTCAGTGCCAGTATATTCTTGTAGTTGATCATCCCACGATCAGCCACAACGATCACACGGTCGAGCGCAAGCTCGGTTTCAAGCCTGCTGAGAGATGGCTGGAATGTACTGTGATCCAGCGTGTTTCCAGGATATAGATCATAGGTGATCGGAAGTCCTTCCCGGTCTATGAGCAGTCCCATCTGTACCAGTGGCTGTTTCCTGTTCTCCTTGCTCACACCTTTCTTTCGGAATCCTTTTCTGACCAGATTTCCATCTGCATCAAGCTGATCCGGATCATTCTCATCAATCTTAAAATAATAGTTTGTCACATCGTAATAGGTCAGATCTGTTCTTCTGCCAGAGCGGCTGAGAACAGTGTTGAATCTCTGAAGCAGAGCGCTTTTTACTGCTGCAAGTTCAGTAAGAGAATAGTATATATGGTGATGGTTCTCCTCTTCGGTTACCGGAAAAGCATACGTATCTCTTCGCTTGAATGTCTGGAATCTGGATTGAGGATCTAGAATCCGGCCATGAACCATCAGCTTGGACAGGCCAAGCAGATCATAAGGAATCCGATTTCTCGATTTATGTCTCGTCAGGACGGAAGGTCCTTCGAGACTATCAAACAATGCTTCCAGAAGAAGAAACCCAAGATTCTTCGGTTCCAGGTAGTCCGCATCTGATGAGTCAGCATTTTTTCTTTCACCATCGACATAAGCCTGCAGCTCAGGAATAATCGGAGTTCCCTTTGAGAAGGATTCCCTGAGACGCTTCAGAAAATCTGGCTCTCCATCATCATATTTCTTGATGTTGCCCAGACTCAGTATGATCTTCTTCTTTACAGCTGTTTTCCCGTCGCCTCGCGCGACGACGATGCTCTCTGCAAGGCGGATGTAGGTCTGATTATTAACGGAGTAGGATTCGATATGCATAGAACAACCCTCCGCATTGGTACTAAGTATCAATATATTATATCATTAAACAAGCGAAAAGTAAAGCCCTGGCCCCCTGGATTTCATTCTGCAGATGGTCCATATTCTCCTACCTGATACAGTCAAACTTCTGACGCTTTCCAGATTCAGCCCTCTTCTCCATTG